>JACKMK010000003.1:0-364920 GCA_024235395.1 Chromatiaceae bacterium | reverse complement strand
AGGTGCTGATCCCGCGCCTGCGCGACGAGTTGGGCATGCAGGTCGTGATGCTCGGCGGACCGGGTGACGTCGCCGCGGCGCGCGAGATCGCCACCGCGGCTGATACGGTCGACCTGGTCGGCAAGACCGAGCTGCAGACCGCCGCCGCATTGATCCGTGACTGCGCCCTGCTGGTCGGCGTCGATACCGGCCTGACCCACATGGGCATAGCGTTCGACCGCCCGACGCTGTGCCTGTTCGGCTCGACCCGGCCCTACCTGCGCAGTGGTTCGCCGCGCACCCGGGTCCTCTACCATGCACTGCCCTGCTCGCCCTGCCGGCGCAACCCGACCTGCGACGGTGCCTTCACCTGCCTGCGCGAGATCACCCCGGACGAGGTGCTGCAGACCGCGCAGCGGTTGTTGGGCGATACGCAGGACGCGGTGGTATGAAGATCCTGCACGTCGAGGCGGGCAGGCACCTGTACGGCGGTGCACGCCAGGTGTTGTACCTGCTCGAGGGCCTGCAGGCCCGGGGGGTCGACAACATTCTGGTGTGTACGAACGGCAGCGAGATCGCGGCCCGCGCGGCGCCGTTCGCCGAGGTCGTCGAGCAGCCGATGCGCGGCGACCTGGACCTCGGCCTGATCGGCCGCCTGCGACGACTGATCGGCGCGCGCCGGCCGGACCTGGTCCATCTGCACAGTCGACGCGGCGCGGACCTGCTCGGTGGCATCGCGGCGCGCCTCGCCGGCGTGCCGAGCGTACTGTCGCGTCGGGTCGACAATCCCGAGTCCCGCCTCGCGGTGGCGCTCAAATATCGCCTGTACGCGCACGTGGTGACGATCTCCGACGGCATCCGCGATGTGTTGCTCGGCGAGGGACTGGCACCGCATCGGGTGACCTGCGTGCACAGCGCGATCGACCCGGCACCCTGGCGGCAGGGGTGTGACCGCGAGGCGTTCGCGCGTGAGTTCGAGTTGTCGCCGGATGCGCCGGTCGCGGGCATGGTCGCGCAGTTCATCCCGCGCAAGGGTCACCAGCACCTGCTCGATGCCTTGCCCCCGGTGATCGCGCGGCATCCCGGGCTGCAGGTCGTGCTGTTCGGCCAGGGCCCGCTGCTCGAACGGATGCGCGCTGCGGTCAGGGCGCAGGGACTCGCCGACCGTGTGCGGCTGGCCGGGTTTCGCACCGACCTCGAACGCTGGCTCGGCTGTCTCGACCTGCTGGTCCACCCGGCCGAGATGGAGGGTCTCGGCGTGTCGCTGCTGCAGGCCGCGGCGGCCGGCGTGCCGATCATCGCGTCGCGTGCCGGGGGCATGCCGGAGGTCGTCGTCGATGGACGCAACGGCCTGCTGATCGACCCCGGCGACGTCGCCGCGCTGACCGCGGCGATCGACCGCCTGCTCGGCGATGCCGATCTGCGTCGCAGGATGGGAGAGGCCGGGCGCGCACTGGTCGACGAGCGCTTCGCAGTGCCGGTGATGGTCGCCGGTAACCTCGCGGTCTATCGACGGGTACTCGGAGTCGCCGCATGAAGACCCTGCAGATCGTCGGCAGCAAGCAGATCGCCGGCGCCGAGCGCTGGTTCCTGCGCTTCGTGCGCACCCTGCAGGCGCGTGGCGATGAGCCGGTGGCGGTGGTGCGCCGTGGCAGCGAACTTGATGGCGAGGCGCTCGCCGGCGTGCGCCACGCGGCATTGCCGCTGCGCACAGTCTGGGACCCGCTGTCGCGCTGGGAGGTCAGCCGCCTGATCGCCCGCGAGCGCCCGGCACTGGTGCAGACCTACATGGGGCGTGCGACCCGGCTGACCCACCTGGACCCGCGCCGCGGCATCGTGCACGTCGCGCGCCTCGGTGGCTACTACAAGCTGGATGGTTACCGGCACGCGCATGCCTGGATCGGTAACACCCGTGGCCTGTGCGACTACCTGGTCGGTGCCGGCTTCCCCGCGGCGCGCGTCTTTCACATCTATAACTTCGCCGAGCCGGTACGCGCGGTCGATGCGGGTGAACTGCACGCATTGCGCGAGCGCCTCGCCGTCGAACCGGATGACCTGCTGCTGCTGACCGCCGGACGCTTCGTCACGGTCAAGGGGCAGCGTTATCTGCTCGAGGCCCTTGCCCGGCTGCCGGACACGCTGGGCGGACGGCGATTGCGCCTGGTGATGCTCGGGGACGGCCCGCTGGCGGACGATCTGCACCGCCAGGCGCGTGACAGCGGGATCGCGCAGCGTATCGTCTGGGCCGGCTGGCAGACGGATACCGCGCCCTGGTACGCCCTGGCCGACCTGGTGGTGTTCCCGTCGCGCGACGCCGAGACGCTGGGCAACGTCGTGCTCGAGGCCTGGGCGCATCGCAAACCCCTGGTCACGACGCTGTTTCGTGGTGCGCGCGAGATCACGAGCCATGGCACAGACGCCTGGTGTGTGCCGTGCGACGATCCGCCCGCGCTCGCAGAGGCATTGCGTACCGTGATCGCCGATCCGGCTCTGCAGCGGCAGCTGGTGGATGGCGGCAGTGACAGCCTGGCGCGAAATTTCAGCGAGGCGGCGGTCATGTCACAATACGACGCACTGTATCAACAGCTGACGACGGCCGGTCCGGTTTGAACAAGGGTATCTCGATCCTGATGTATCACCAGGTCGGCGAATTCGCGCCGATGTCGTCGCACCGCTCGACCTACTGCCACGTCAAACGCTTTCGGGCACAGATGGCCTGGCTGCACGCGCTGCGCTTCCATGTGCTGCGCATGGACGAGGTGCTCGCCGCGTTGCGCGGCGAGCGGCCGATCCCGCCGCGTGCGGTCGCGCTGACCTTTGACGACGGCTACGAGAATTTCTACGAGTACGCCTACCCGGTGCTGCGCCGCTATGGCTTCCCGGCGATGGTCTACCTGATCAGCGAGCGGATAGGCCAGCCCAGCGAGTGGTTTGCCGCCGACGGGCGCGACACGCCACCGCTGATGTCGGCCGAGCGGGTCCGCACCTTGCGTCGGGCCGGGATCGATTTCGGCTCGCACGGGGCGCGCCATCTCAAACTGGCCGAGGTCGATCCGGCGACCGCGAACACGGATATCGTCGAGAGCCGAGCACAACTCGAGGCGCTGCTGGACGAGGACGTGCGGCATTTCTGTTACCCCTACGGCAGCCACAACGCGGCGACCGTGCAGATGGTACGCGAGGCGGGATACGCAACCGCGGTCAGTTGCCAGCGCGGCGCCGCGACCCCGGCGTTCGATGCGCTGGCGCTGCCGCGCAAGGCGATCTCCTATGGTGACAACCTGGCCGGGTTCTTCTGGAAACTGTCGATGAAAGACAAACCCAAGGGTGAGGCGGTGATCCTGACGCCGATCCGCGACGCATGAGTCTGCAGCTCCCCGACTTCGCCGCCGCGCACGTCCTGGTGATCGGAGACGTGATGCTGGACCGTTACTGGTACGGCGACACCGGGCGCATCTCGCCGGAGGCCCCGGTCCCGGTCGTGCACGTGCAGCGTCGCGAGGAGCGTGCCGGGGGCGCCGGCAACGTCGCAATGAACATCGCGGCCCTCGGCGGGGTCGTCGAACTGCTGGGCCTCGTGGGCAACGACGAGGCCGCCGCGAGCCTGCAGTCGCTGTTGCGCGCCGGCGGCTGTCGCAACACCTTGCTGGCGAGCGATGCCCAGCCGACGATCACCAAGCTGCGCATTGTCAGCCGCCATCAACAATTGATTCGTCTCGATTTCGAAGAAGACCTCGCGGTGCAGGATCCCGAGCGCCTGCTCGAACCCTTCGGCGCGGCGCTGGAGGCGTGCGGCTGCGTGGTGCTGTCCGACTATGGCAAGGGCACGCTGCGCGACCCTGTGCCCTTTATCGGCGCGGCACGCCGGGCCGGCAGGCCGGTGATCGTCGACCCGAAGCGCCGCGACTTCCACGCCTACCGCGGCGCGACCCTGGTCACGCCGAACATGAGCGAGTTTCAGACGGCGGTCGGCACCTGCCGCAGCGAACACGAGATCGTCGATCGCGGTCAGCAGCTGCTGGCCGAGACCGGCATCGAGGGCCTGCTGCTGACGCGCAGCGAACGCGGCATGACGCTGTTGCGAAGGCAACACGAGCCGCTCGACCTCGCGGCGCGCGCGCGCGAGGTGTTCGATGTGACCGGCGCCGGCGATACCGTCGTCGCGGTGCTCGCCGCGGCGCTCGCCGCCGGTCTGCCGGTCGACCAGGCGGCGGTGCTCGCGAATCTCGCGGCCGGGGTCGTGGTCGGCAAGCTCGGTACCGCGACGGTCAGCCGCGACGAACTCGACCAGGCATTACGTCCGGAGCACCTGCAGCAACGCGGCGCTGTCGATGAGGAGACCCTGATGCGCCTGGTGAGCGAGGCCCGGCAGCGCGGCGAACGCGTGGTGATGACCAACGGCTGTTTCGACCTGCTGCACCCGGGGCATGTCGGGTATCTCGAGCAGGCCGCCGAACTGGGGGATCGCCTGATCGTCGCGGTCAATGACGATGCCTCGGTGGCCCGCCTGAAGGGCGCCGGTCGGCCGGTCAACCCGCTCGCCGGTCGCATGGCGGTCCTCGCCGGCCTGCGATCGGTGGACTGGGTCGTGGCGTTTTCCGAGGACACCCCGCAGCGCCTGATCTGCCGCACGCAGCCGGATGTGCTGGTCAAGGGCGGCGACTATCGGCCCGAGCAGATCGCCGGTGGCGACTGTGTGCGCGAGGCCGGTGGCGAGGTCGTCGTGCTCGGCTATGTCGACGGCTGCTCGACCTCGTCGCTGATCGAGACCATCCGCAGGCAATAGGCCTCAGTCGACGGCCGGTCGCGCGAGCAGCGACCGATAGTGCGCCCGGTGCGCGATCGCGCCGAACAGCACCACCAGGTATCCGCCGTTCGAACTCTGCAGCGGCTCGTTGACCAGCGCCGCGATCAGGAAGATCAGCAGGCCGCCGAGGATGCACTGCGTGACCTCGGGCGACAGTTGCCCGGACGCGCGACTCTGCAGCGTGCGCTGCACGATCAGCCAGAACATGCCGCCGACCAGCAGTGCGCCGACGATGCCAAACTGGAACAGCACGTCGAAGTAGCTGCTGTGGAAGTGTGTGAAGCGCTCTTCGGTCATCGCGTTGACCCCGGCCCGGTCGAGTGCCCGCTCCATCAGTCCCGGACCCCAGCCGAACCAGGGCCGTTCGCGCCAGTCGTCCCAGAACGCGCGGTACATCGCCAGACGCAGGCCGACCGAATCGGCCGGCAGCGCGTCGAAGTCGCCGCTCAGCACCTGCTCGATGGTCTGCCGCTCGTACGCGACGCGCTGTTCGATCAGGTCGAGCTCGGCGACCTGTGCGAGTGCGAACGCACCGCCGATCACCAGCACGAGCGCGCCGGCGACAAAGTGGCGCGGCGAACGCGTCGCCCGGTGCAGCGTGAACAGGGCGAACAGCGGCAACACCAGGAGTGCGGTGATCCACGCCGAGCGCGCCTGCGAGAACACCAGGGCCGCCCCGCAGACCCCGATACAGGCGAGCCACAGTGCCGCAGTGGCGACGCGCGCCGCCGGCTGGCGGCGTCGGCGCAGAAAAGATCGCCAGCACACCAGCAGGCCGAGCAGCGCGATCGCCGACCAGATGCCGAGGTTGACCGCCGAGTAGCCGAAGGTCGCACGCGTCGGGCCTTCGACGAAGCCCTGGAGTTGCGCACCGATCCGGCTCCAGTCGAGCCGCGTCAGGATGCGGCCGATGAAACCGGCCAGTGCCAGGCCGAGCAACCACTCGACGCGCACTCGGGTGCGGGTCAGCCAGAAGGCGGTCACGACCAGTCCGAGAAAGCCGGTGATCGCCCAGTTGTTCGCGGCATCGACGATCTGCGCCGCCTGTTCCGGAAACGCACGGGTCGCGAGCCAGGCGCGTACGACCAGATAGACCAGGAACAGCAGGGTCAGCCGCAGCATGCGTTCGCCGCGCAGCGCCCACAGTTCGCGCGGGTAGCGCAGCACCGCGATCAGTGCCATCAACAGCAGTCCCTGGTTCGCGCGGGCGACGTCATGGAACGCGAACAGCGCGAAATACAGCAGCGCAAACACGCCGACACCGTCCCAGATGCGGGTCCGCCGGTCGGCCTCGGGGTTGCCGACGGAGGCGTGGTCGCGCGTCATGCGGCGGGAGCCCCCGAAAGCAATAGCTGCAGGTAGCGGTCACCGGCCGCTGCCTGCGCGAAGGGCCGCGCCCCGGCGATCAGGCTCGCACGGTCCGGGGGGTGATCCAGGGTTGCCGCGATCGCCACGCCCAGCGCCTCGGCATCGCCAACCGGCACCAGTGCGCCGAGGCGGCCATCCTGCAGGATCTCGCGCGGACCGTGCGGGCAGTCGGTCGACACCACGGGTACACCGAGGCTCAGCGCCTCGGCCAGCACGTTGCCGAATCCCTCCCAGGCCGACGACAGCACAAACACCGCGGCGTGCCGCATGTACCGCCACGGGTTGCTCTGGAACCCGAGGAACGCGACGTCCGCGGTGATGCCGAGCTCGTCGACGAGTTGCTGCAGCGCGCCCTGCAGTTCGCCTTCGCCGAGGATCATCAGGCGGCACGGGCGTTGGGCGCGAAGGCCGGCGAAGGCGCGCAGCAGGGTCGGGTAGTCCTTCTGCGCGGTCAGCCGGCCGGCGGCGACGATCAGCGGCGGTCGGTCGCTACCGATCCAGGGGTGTTCGAGCGGTTCGGCGGCACGCTGCGCGAGCTCCGGGGGGACCGCCGGGTTGTGGATCACGTGGACCCTGGACGGATCATGACCGGTCAGCGCGACGAACTGTCGGGCCAGGCCGTGCGAGATCGCGATCACCCCGTCGCTGCGCGCGGCCGCACGGCGCAGCGTCGCGCGCTGCCGATCGTTGAGTGCATTGCGCAGGCTCAGCCAGATCGCGGGACCCGGTCCGGGGATCCAGCGCAGCCAGGAGGCGATCTGGTTCGCGCGGGTGTCGAACGCGAGCAGTGCGTCGGGCCGGGTGCGGCGGACGACGCCGAGCAGCTCGGCGAAGATCCCGAGGCGGCCGCCGTGCCCGGTGAAGCGGTATTCCACCGACGCCGGCAGATCGGCGAACGGCAGGCGCCCGTCCGCGGGACGGCGCATCACGATAACCACCGCATGACCCCGGGCGGCGAAGTGGGTCGCCAGGCGCGCCAGGCTGATGCCGGCGCCGCCGCGGTTGCGTCCCGGGTGTTTGCTGATCAGGCCGAACAGGCAGATTCTCGCCAAGGTGTTGATCCGTGAATGACCCGCCGATCGTGCGCGGCCGCGCTCGGCGTGTGGCCGGAACCCTATCACAGAGCACCGCGCCGCAAGGGTGCGCATCGCCGCTTTGTTATACTGGCCGCCCTTTGACGGGAGGCTGGCTGTTGCGCCTGGCGATCTATCTACCCTCCTTCGGTGATGGCGGTGTCGAGCGTATGTTGGTCAACCTCGCCGCGGGGCTCGCCCGGCGCGACCTGCAGGTCGATTTCGTCACCCGCAGCCGCGCAGCCCCGTATCTCGACCGCCTGCCTGATCGGGTCAACCTGGTGGAACTGGGTGCCGGCGGTACCTTCGCGGTGTTGCCGCCGACGATCCGCTATCTGCGCGCCGCGCGCCCGGACTTCGTGTTGTGCGGCAAGGATCGCGCGGCCCGCAACGTGCTGCGTGCGCGCCGGCTGTCGGGGGTCGATTTCCAGCTGGTGATGCGTCCCGGGACCACGGTCTCCGAGCGCCTCGCGCGGCGCGGTCCCTACAAGCGCTGGCGTGCCTACCGCCTGATCCGCGGCGTCTACCGGCAGGCGGTCGCCGTGGTCGGCAATTCCGCCGGGGTGGTCGACGACATCGCGGCGATCGCCGGGCTGCCGGCGCAACGCATGCATCTGATCCGCAACCCGGTGGTGACCCCGGATCTGGCGGCGCAGGCCGCCGAGCCGTTCGAGCATCCCTGGTTCGTCCCGGGTGCGCCGCCGGTGATCGTCGGTGTCGGCGGGCTGCGCCGGCAGAAGGGTTTCGACAGCCTGGTCCGGGCCTTCGCGCAGGTGCATGCGCAGCGACCGTGCCGGCTGATGATCCTCGGTGACGGCCACCTGCGCGAGTCGCTGCTACAGCTCGCCGACGAACTCGGCGTGGCCGACGACCTGGCGTTGCCCGGATTCGACCCGCGGCCCTACCGGATCGTCGCGCGCGCGGCGCTGTTCGTGCTGGCCTCGCGTTGGGAGGGGTCGCCGAACGCCTTGACCGAGGCGCTCGCACTCGGCACCCCGGTGGTCGCGACCGACTGCCCCTCGGGGCCGCGCGAGATCCTCGCCGGGGGCGAGGTCGCGCCGCTGGTCGCGGTCGACGACGTCGATGCGATGGGTGCGGCGATACGGCGAACGCTCGATGATCCCGGCGATCGCGCACGGCGCATCGCCGCGGTCGCTGAGTACACCGTCGAGACCTGCGCGGCGCGCTATCACGCGCTGTTCGACGCCTTGCTCGCGGACCGCGCGGCATGACCGACCTCGCGGTGTTCGCGGCGACCTCGGGGCACAGCGGCGTCGACCGGGTGTTGCGCAACCTGGTACCGGCGATCGCCGCGCAGGGCCTGCGCGTCGACGTGCTCGGCATCGCCGGCCATGGCCCCTATTGGCCGGAACCCCTGCCGCAGGGCGTGCGCCATGTCGCGCTCGGTGCGCGGCACGTCAACAGCGCGCTGCCGGCGCTGGTGCGCTACCTGCGCAAGACCCGTCCGCAGGCGATGCTCAGCGACAAGGACCGGGTCAACCGCGCGGTGATCATCGCCCGCGCGTTCGCCGGGCGGCACGATGGCCGGCGCACCCGGCTCGGCGTGCGCCTCGGCACCACGGTGTCGGTCAACCTGGCCAGTCGCGGCCCGGTCGAGCGCCTGCTGCAGACTTGGTCGATGCGTACCCTGTACCGGTACGCCGATGCGGTCCTGGTGCCGTCGCATGGCGCGGCCGACGACCTCGCCCGACATGCCGGACTAGCGCGCGAACGGATCCGGGTCGTGCCGAGCCCGATCCTCGGCCCGGATATGGCCGGGCGCGCCGCGGCGCCCTTGGCGCATCCCTGGTTCCACGACCCGGCGATACCGGTGGTCCTCGGCGTCGGTGAGCTGTCCGAGCGCAAGGACTTCGCGACCCTGGTGCGCGCGCATGCGCAGCTGGTTCGGCGCCGTCCCTGCCGCCTGGTGATCCTCGGCGAGGGCCGGCGCCGCGCGGAGCTGCAGCAGCTGGCGGCATCGCTGGGTACCGCCGAGCACGTCGAGCTACCCGGATTCGTTGCGAACCCCTACCCCTACATGGCCGCCGCTTCGGTGTTCGCGCTCAGTTCGCGCTGGGAGGGGATGCCGGTGGTGCTGATCGAGGCGCTGGCGCTCGGGACCCCGGTCGTCGCGACCGATTGTCCGAGCGGACCGCGCGAACTGCTCGACGCAGGCCGGCTCGGTGAACTGGTGCCGGTCGGCGATGCAACGGCGCTGGCCACCGCGCTTGCACGCACGTTGGATGCGCCGCCGGCGCGCGATGCGCTGATCGCGGCGGCCCAGCCGTACCGGGTCGAGCGCAGCGCAAGCGCCTACCTCGCCGCGCTCGGCTTCGAACGCGGAGACGACGATGCGCAGTGAGCCCTGCCGTCTCGCGGTATTGATCTCGTTCTCCGGCGCCGGCGGGGTCGAACGCATGGTGTTGAATCTGGTCGAGGGACTGGCCGCACGCGGTCTGCGCGTCGATCTGCTGGCGATCCGCGCCGACAGCGCCCACCTCGGCCCGCTGCCGGACGGTGTCCGCCTGATCGACCTCGGTGTGCGCCACAGTGCGCTCGCGGTCTGGCCGGTAGCCCGTTATCTGCGCGCGCAGCGCCCCGACGCGCTGCTCGCGGCGAAGGACCGCGCGATCCGTGCGGCAGTGGTCGCGCGCCGCCTGTCGGGTTGGCACGGATCCCTCGCCGGACGCCTGGGTACCAATCTGTCGGCCGCGCTGGAGGGGCGGTCGGCGCTGGCGCGTTGGCTGCGCACCGCGCCGATGAGACTCCTGTACTGTGGTGTCGACCGGATCGTCGCGGTCTCTGCCGGGGTCGCCGAAGACACCCGGCGCATCACCGGTCTGCCGCCCGCGCGGATCGGCGTGGTGCGCAACCCGGTGGTGACGCCGCACCTTGCCGAGTTGGCCGCCGCGCCCTGCCCGCACGCCTGGCTGGCCGGGTCCGAGGTCCCGGTGATTCTCGGCGCCGGCCGACTGACCGAGCAGAAGGACTTCGCGACCCTGGTGCGCGCGTTCGCGCGCGTCCGTGCCGAGCGCCCCGCCCGCCTGGTGATCCTCGGCGAGGGGCGGCTGCGGGGGCCGCTGCAGGCATTGGCCGAACAACTCGGTGTCGCCGGGGACATCGCGCTGCCCGGTTTCGCCGCCAATCCCTATGCCTGGATGGCGCGCGCGACCCTGTTCGTGTTGTCGTCGGCCTGGGAGGGCTCGCCGAACGTGTTGACCGAGGCGCTCGCGCTCGGCGTCCCGGCGGTCGCGACCGACTGCCCCTCGGGCCCGCGGGAGCTACTGCAGGATGGCCGTTTCGGTCCGCTGGTTGCGGTCGGCGACGCTGCCGCACTCGGTGCCGCGATCCTGGCCACGCTGGACGCACCCCTGCCCGCGGCTTCGCTGCGCGACGCGGTCGCCGACTACACGGTCGAGGCAGCGACCCGGGGGTACCGGCAGGCGCTCGGGCTCTCCGATTGCTGACTGCGGCGAGATGCGAATCGTGAATGCCCCGTCGTCGCGCAGGACCGAACCAGAAACGGCCAGAGGTACACCATGCTGCTGTCGTTGAGATACAACTTTCTGTTCGTGCATACCGCCAAGACCGGCGGCACTTCGGTGCGCGACGCACTCCAGCCGCTGCGCTACCGCGATCCGCACTACCCGGTGCAGTGGCTGTGCTCGCGCCTCAGCGGACTGAGCGGGCACCGACTCGGGATCAAGTTTCCGCGCCACGCGAAGATCGTCGCGGCGAAGGAGATGCTGCCGCACGAGCTGTTCGCGCAGCTGTTCAAGTTCGTGTTCGTGCGCAATCCCTGGGACCTGCAGGTCAGTTCCTTCCACCATATCCGTCGCGAGCGTCCGCACCTGATGACGCACATCGAGACCTTCGACGAGTTCATGCGCTGGAAGCTCGACCCGGAACGTCCCTACCAGTACCACGTCGACACCTCGATCGAGCTGCAGTCCGACTATGCGGTCGATCTCCACGGCCAGCTGCTGGTCGACTTCATCGGCCGCTACGAGACCCTGCACGACGATTTCGCCGAGGCCTGCCGTCGCATCGGCATCGCGCCGCGCAGGCTGCCGCACAAGCGCCAGGCGACCGACCGCAGGAAGGACTACCGCAGCTATTACAGCGACCCGCTGGCCGAGCTGGTCGCGCAGCACTTCGAGCCGGATATCCGCCTGCTCGGTTACCAGTTCGATCCGCCGTCGGGCGGCGACGCGGTAGCGGGCGGATGAAGATCGCCTATGTCGCGTCGGCACCGGTCCCGTCCCGGGTCGCGCGCAGCGTCAACATCGTCAAGTCGTGTGCCGCGCTCGCGGCGCTCGGCCACCAGGTCGTGCTGTTGCTGACAGAGGCGCATGCCGACGAGGTCGAACCCGGAGTCGACGATGTGTTCGCGTTCTACGATGTGCCGCGCAGCTTCGAGATCCGCTGGCTGCCGACGCCGCGGCGCTTCGGCGGGCGCACCCTGTTCTCGCTGGCGGTCGCGGGTTTCGCGCTGCGCTGGCGGCCGGACCTGGTCTACGGACGCTACCTCCGCGCCTGCCTGCTGACCTGCCGGCTCGGTTTCGATACCGTCGTCGAACTGCACAGCCCGGTTCGCGGTCGCCGGTCCAGCAAGGCGAAACGCCTGATCGCGCTCGCCCGGCTGCGCCATTTCCGCGCCTTTGTGACCCTGACCGACGCCATGCGCCGCCACTTCGTCATGCTCGGCCTGCCGGGTATCGGTGAACACAACGTGCTGCACGCCCCGACCGGTGCCGCGGCGCCGCCGGCGACGACCGAACCGCAGCCGCTGCCGCGGGCGACCTCGGGCTGGCAGATCGGTTATGCCGGTGGGCTCGACGAACACAAGGGTGCAATGATCGCGGTGCAGCTCGCAAAGGCGCTGCCCGGTCATGATTTCCACCTGATGGGCGGCAGCGAGGAACAGCTCGCGACCTGGCGGGCGCAGCACCGCCTGCCGAACCTGCACCTGCACGGCTATGTGCCGCAGGCGGTGCTGTTGCGCTATATCGCGGCGCTCGACCTGTGCCTGCTGCCGAACCAGCCGAACCCGGCGAATCCGGGTGCGGAGCCCTATACCTCGCCGCTGAAGCTGTTCAACTACATGGCGCTTGGCCGGCCGGTACTGGCATCGGACTACCCGGAACTGCGCGAGATCCTGAATCCGGACAATGCGGTGCTGGTCGACGACCCCACCCGTGTCGGGTCCTGGGTCGCGGCGATC
This sequence comes from Chromatiaceae bacterium, assembly GCA_024235395.1. Classification (NCBI taxonomy): domain Bacteria; kingdom Pseudomonadati; phylum Pseudomonadota; class Gammaproteobacteria; order Chromatiales; family Chromatiaceae; species Chromatiaceae bacterium. The sequence continues at coordinate 352,469 of JACKMK010000003.1, read as the reverse complement.
GAGGGGTTGGCGCCGGACCGCCTGGCACGGATCGGCGCACAGGCACGGCATGATTTCATTGCGCACTACACGCTGGAGGCGCGCTACCGCGACATCCTGCAACGTATCTGAAGCCGGCCGCTCAGTCGGCGGGCGACGCGGCGCGTCGTGGCTCGGGCAGGCGGTAGGAAAGCAGTCCGGCCGCGCAGACGAACAGCATCGACCACCACAGGCAGCCCTCGAGGCCGCGTGTCTGGTAGACCCAGCCGGACAGCACGGTGCCGGCCAGTCGTCCGGCGGCGTTCGCCATGTAGTAGAAGCCGACGTTCATCGACACTTTGTCGAAGTCCGAATAGGCCAGGATCAGGTACGAGTGGATCGCCGAATTGATCGCGAACACCACGCCGAACACGACCAGTCCGACCACCAGCACCGGCGCCGCGTCCCAGCCCTGTTGCAGCGCGGTTGCGATCCCCGCCGGGACCAGCGCGAGCACGAAGGCCCACAACCGTGCCGAACCGCCGCCCGGCCCCCGACCGTGGTGGCTGCGCCGGATCAGGCGCGGGGCCGCGGCCTGCACGACGCCGTAACCGATCACCCACAGCGCGAGAAAACCGCCGACCTGCATGAAGCTCCAGCCCAGCACCTCGTACAGGAACACCGGCAGGCCCACGACGAACCAGACGTCGCGCGAGCCGAACAGGAACAGCCGCGCCGCGGACAGCCAGTTGATCTCGGGTCGGTTGGCGAACACCTGGGTGAACTTCGGCTTGGATGCCATCCGACCGACGCCGGATGGCAGCAGCACCAGGGTCACCAGCAACACGACCAGCAACATGCCGGCGAGCACATACAGGGCGCCGCGAAAACCGAGCCACTCGAGCAGCGCCGCACCGATGAAGAAGCCGGCACCCTTGAGGGCGTTCTTCGAACCGGTCAACCACGCGACCCAGCGGAACAGCCGCGAATCGCCGCCATCGCCGGCCAGGGTCTTGACGCTGGCCTTGGCCGACATCTTGTTCAGGTCCTTGGCGATCCCGGAGAGTGCCTGTGCGGCCATCACGTATGCGACCGTGAGCCAGGCATCGGGCACCGTGAGCATGCCGAGCGCGACCACCTGCAAGGCCATGCCGATATGCATCGTCAGGTTCAGGCCGATGCGCGCACCCAGCCAACCGCCGACCAGGTTGGTGACGATGCCGAAGAACTCGTAAAACAGGAACAGCATCGCCACCTCGAACGGCGAGTAGCCGAGCAGGTGGAAATACAACACGACCAGCATGCGGATCGCGCCGTCGGTGACCGTGAAGGCCCAGTAGCCGGCGGTCACGACCAGGTAGTGACGCAGGCCGTCGCTCATCGTTGCGGTGCCACGTGTCGTGGTCGCGGGTCCGGATGCGGCCGCGGGTTCACAGCCCCTCCGCGACCAGGCCGACGATGTCCATCATCCGGTTCACATAGCCCCATTCGTTGTCGTACCACGCATAGATCTTGACCTGGGTGCCGTCGATCACCAGCGTCGACGGCGCATCGATGATCGCCGATCGCGGGTCGTTGACATAGTCGACCGAGACCAGCGGCCGCTCCTCGTAACCGAGGATGCCGGCGAGCTCGCCCGCGGCCGCGGCGCGCAACAGTGCATTCACCTCGTCGGCACTCACCGCGCGCGCGGCCTCGAACACGAAATCCGTCAGCGAGGCGTTCAGCAGGGGTACGCGCACCGCATGGCCGTTCAGCCGACCGGCGAGTTCCGGGAAGATCCTGGTGATCGCGCGCGCGGAGCCGGTCGTGGTCGGGATCAGCGACTGGCCACAGGCGCGCGCCCGGCGCAGGTCCTTGTGTCCCTTGTCGACGATCGTCTGGGTGTTGGTGATGTCGTGGATGGTCGTCATGCAGCCGTGCACGATGCCGATCTGCTCGTGCATCACCTTGACCACCGGGGCCAGGCAGTTCGTCGTGCACGAGGCCGCGGTGACCAGGTGATCGCGCGCCGGGTCGTAGTCGGCGTGATTGATGCCGTACACGATGTTCAAGGCGCCCTCGGTGGGCGCCGCGACGACGACCTTCTTCACGCCCTGGTCGAAGTAGGCCTGCAGGGTATCGGGTCGTTTGTGATGCCGCCCGGTCGCCTCGATCACGATGTCGCAGCCCGACCAGTCGGCATCGTCGATCGCCGCATGGCAGCTGTATGCGATCCGCTGGCCGTCGACTGTCACGGCATTCTCGTCCGCCGCGCAGGGCACCGGCCAGGTGCCGTGCACCGAATCGAACTGCAGCAGGTGCGCCGAGCCGCGGGCGTCGGTCGCGATCTCGTTGATGCGCGTGAACCCGAGCCGCTCCCTGCCCCAGCCCGCACGCAGGCCGAGCCGCCCCATGCGACCGAAACCGTTGATACCAATACGAATCGTCATAGTGGGCAGTTCCCGTAAATGGATGGCTGTTGGCTCTGCTGGTCAGGCGCAGCGCGGCGCTTCCGGCCGGTCGGGCATCGCGTGCAACAGGCGGCGGTCGGCGGCGAACGGATCCTGGTCGGACAGGCCGGTACACAGTTCGTCGAGCACCGCGCCCGCCCACGCCGGGAGCACCGGGTTCACGCGGTAGTAGACCCAGTGACCCGCGCGGCGATCGGTCACCAGCCCCTGTTCGCGCAATTGCGCGAGGTGGCGCGAGACCTGCGGTTGCGACACACCCAGGGCATGGGTCAGTTCGCACACGCACAGCTCGCCCTGGTTGCAGAGCAGGATGATGCAGCGCAGACGGGTCGCGTTGGCGAGGCTGGCGAACAGGCTCTCGGGTTGCATCGGGCGGAATATACGTCACGCCATATATATGGCAATTGAAATATTTGTGACGGTCGCGTGCGGGGTGTCGTGCGGCGAAGCGCTGGCCACGTCAAGGGTGCCGAGGCGAATACCATTATCTGTTGTATGGTTATAGAGGCCGATGAACCAGGAAGGGAGGTGTTTGGGAGATGCGAGGCAAGCGTTACTACGGTGGAGCTGTGTTTGTTTCCGCCTTTATGTGGTTCGGTTCTGTACTGGCCGGGGGCGCAAACGCCGGTGACAACCCGTTCAGTATCCAACAGATCAGCCCCGAGCTATCGATGACTGCGGCCGGTGATCGACTGCCGGGCGGAGAAAAGAAATGCGAAGGCTACAGGAACCCCACGATAGGCGGCACGACCAAGTGCGGGGAGGGCAAATGCGGCGGCGACAAACCCAAGCCCGGAAAAAAGTGTGGCTCCAACAAATGCCAGGCCGGCAAGAGCCCGGTCCGCAAATGCCAGGCGGGCAAGTGCAAAGGCGCCGGGGAATAGCGGCCGGTCCGCAAGTCGATGATTCGCCCCCGTCCGGGTCGATCGATCCGTGTCGCGCACCTTGGCGGGCCGCCCACGCAATGGTGCCCGACACGTTGCGCGTCGCGCAGTAGGCACCCCTCGTTGTGCGCCGCAGCCGACAACCGCTTGCGCCCTGCACGCGGTGTCGGTGGCCTGAGCGTCGGGATGTGCACGCCATCACAAAAATGCGCCGTCGCCCGGCCTGGGTCTGCACCCGGACGGGTCCTCGGCTGTGCCCCCTAAGTTGTTGAAGATTGGATGAATTGGCGTATCGCTGATCATTCTTGGACCGGTCCTGGACGCGACCTCGCGTTAAGCGCCCTTTAAGCCGCCTGCCGCACCGTGCGACCGGCGTTGCGGCATCCCACTCCGGAGTCTCGTCCCACCTTGGGGTGACGCTCGCGGACGCCCGCCGCGATGCCGAACTGTCGCCGTTTGTCGATGATCCGGGCGCTGCATGCCGGCGACGATCGATAGAAACGCTTTCTGCCCGGAGCATTCACTGCAGAGGAAACAGTTGTGACCAAGGAAATGTCTTTTAGGCCGACACCAGGTATCCGGTCCCTACCGGCCGCGATGATCGCACTCGTCGGTCTGCTGAGCGGCGTCGAAGTGGCCGCGCAGGACTATCAGCTCATCGACCTCGGTGTCGACGTGTCACCCACCGATATCAGCAACCAGGGGACCGTTGTCGGCTCGCGCAAGACGGACGCGGGCAACGTCGGGGTGCGTTGGACGGCCGCAGACGGTCTGCAGGACATTGCAGGGACAACCGTCGCCAACGCGGTGAATGAGATCGACCAGATCACCGGCAATACGCTGACGGGCGCCTTCCGTCTGGACGGCGCGGTCGTCGAATGGGACGGCTACGGTGGTTTCGGCATCAACGAGTCGGGCGAGATCTCGGGCAACAAGGAACTGGCGAACCCGTACCGGCCATCGCCGCTACCGCTCGACCCCGCGGTCTACCGGCCCAACAAGTGGTACAACCTCAACGTGGCCACGGTGTATTCGCGTGGCACGCGCCAGGGCGTCTATGCCGACCTGTACGTATTGGACGACATCAACGACGGCGGGTTTGCGGTCGGTAGCCGCCGCCGTTACGGGCTGGTCGGGTCGTCGTCGATCCTCACCACGCCGGCGTTCGACGCGGTCAGCTATCTGCCGATTCCCTATGGTGGCTACGCGAAGGCGATCAATAACCTGGAGATGATCGTGGGCGCGACCGGAAGCAGTTCGACGACCGGCGAATACGCCCATGCCTATCTCTACGACTACCACGCCGATACGTTGCACGACCTCGGTACCCTGAACGGTGGATTGACCAGCAGCGCGGCCGATATCAACGATTCCAACCAGGTGGTCGGGACCTCCTGGCTGGTCACCCAGCTCACCAGCCTCTCCGACCCGACCCAGTACCATGCGTTCCTCTGGGAAGACGGCCAGATGACCGACCTCAACGACCGCGTCACCGCGGACTCCGGTTGGATCCTGACTGCCGCGACGGCGATCAACGATGCCGGGGACGTGGTTGGCACCGGGCTGCTCAACGGCCAGGTCCACGGGTTCCTGCTGACCGCTGCGGGTACGCCGCCGCCGGTGACCAACGCGCCGCCGGTTGCGGTGGCCGCTGCAGATATCACCGTCGGCAGGGCCCCATTGAGCGTGAATTTCACTGCCGCAGGATCGTACGACCCCGAAGGCGACGCGTTGAGCTATGCGTGGGACTTCGGAGATGGCGTCGGGTCATCGGGCGAGGCCGACCCCAGCTATGTCTACACCGAAGCTGGTCGATACATCGCGGTGTTGAGTGTGACCGATGCGCAGGGACTGACATCCACCGCACAGGTCGAGGTCAGGGTCCGTCGCTCGCGCGGTAATCGATAGCTGACGGGCGGTCCGACCGCGGGGCGGCTGCCCCGTGGTCGACGGTTCCAAAGGGGTCGGTGGGTCGATCGTCAGAGGCCCGCCCACAGTGTCGTTGCCTGGCGTACGAACTGGCCGAATCCCCGGTCGATGTAGATCCCGAACTGCGCGATGCACGAATAGGCGAGCGCAAACTGGGCCACCGCAAAGCCGGCAATAGTGAACTGGCTGAGGCTCACGACCCCGATGCCGAACTGCGAGATGTTGATGATGCCGGCGCCGAACTGACCGATGGCGATGACGCCGGCAGCGACCACCGGGGTGCGATTCGGGCGGTACTTGAAAGAGACGTGCAACAACGGCAAGCCGAGCAGCCGCGTCTTGGTCTTGTACTCGTACCCCCAGCCGGTCCATTCCGCCTTCGCCGGGTAGGGTGCACCGCATGCCGGGCAGGCGATCGCGTCCTCACTGACCCGGTGTTGGCATACACGACAGGGTTGCATCGCATCTCTCTCCGAACCGCGTTTTGTGCGTGGGTCGACCAGACTGCCGCCGGTCAATGTCGCCAACGGCGTATCCAGAACGGCAACAGTGCGCCGATGCCGAGCGTCGTGAGGATCACCAGCCAGACCAGCCCGCGGCTCCCCAGCGTCTCCTCCAGGGCCCGCCCTTCGGTGATCGCAGAGTGCAGTGCACCGACCGCAATCAGCAAAGCCGCAGCGCTCAGCATACCGCCCAATGCCTTGAACACGACCCCGAGCAACGGGTTGCGGCGCAACCAGCGACGCAGGGATCCGCCCGGCCGGCGCTCGAACAACGCGTCGACCAGCACACTCAGGTCCTGATTGAAGGAGACGTGGCGCAGCGCGACCGCCTGTTTGCTGCACAGCGGGCGGATGTCTTCGGGCAGGCTGTCGGGGTCCGGCATCGGCGCACCGTTCAGCAGCAGCGGGATCACGCGGCCGCAGTGCCGCAGCGCGGAACGGACTTCGCGGCGCACGAAGTCCTCTGCCTGGTGGATGCGCGGTTCACCGGTGTCCGGGTCGACCCCGACCCAGTCGCTGCCGATCAGGATCAGGCAGGCATCGCTCTGCGTGACTGCACTGTCGATCGCCTGTTCGAAATCGGCGCCCGCTTCGATGTCCTCGACGTCGATGAACACATCGCGAATGCCGGAGGTGTCGATCAGGCGATCGGCCAGGCGTGCAGCGACATCCTGGCTATCGCTGCGCCGATAGCTGATGAAGATCTTCATCGTTCAGTCACCCAGCCGTGACAAAAGCCCGGTTCGCTCGATATGGGTGGTCGGTAGCAGGCGTCCCGGGCGCAGCGTCTCCACTTGGTGTGCGGCGGTATGGAACTCATAGATCAACGCGTCGACCCGGTGCTGCGCGGTGAACGGCTTGTCGTGGTACGCAGGTGGCAGCGCAACCGCGCCGCGCCGCAGTCTCGCGAGTGCGACGTTTTCGTCGAGTGGCTGGTCACGCGTCGTGTAGGCCTGGTCGGTCACGACGAATACGATCAGCCGGTAGTAGCCGTCCGGTGCGAAAAACAGCCCCCGTATGTAGTCGGTGAAACTGAAGTCGACCGCATCGTCGGGCAGCCGGTAACGACGATCGGGGCCGAGCGGTCGGCCTTCCGTGTCGATCCCTTCGAGCCGGGTCACGATCGCAAAGCCACCGGGCGCCTGGTAGTAGCCGAGTTCCGGATACCCGGCGCGCAGCAGCGCATCACGCAGCGTCTCCGCGACGTCGTACAGCGACGCCCGGCCACCGTTCGAGAAGTCGTGGATCGCGTCGAGGCGTGCCAACGAGGACGGGTCCTCGGGGGGCCAGGGATAACTCGGCAAGGGTGCGGTGACCTCCGGGCTTTCGACAGCCGCGACCTGTGCCTCCTGCCGCTGGATAGCACCGGCTCCGGATTCACCCGACCTGAACGCCGGGCGTTGCATGATGCTCCCTTGGCCGAAGCCTGCGCCGGGCTGGAGGTTGCCGGCCGTGCCGCCGATCGCGATATCGGCCGACTTCACGCTTGGCTGCACGGGGATGGGCGTGGCGGCGGCCGGCTGGTCGCCCGAGGTGGTCTCGGGCACCGTGCCCGAAGATTCGCCCGGCACCTCTTCCCTTTCTTCGACCGGCTGCTCGACGGCAGCGCCGGTCGGCGCTGCCGGTGCCGGGGCTACCTCGGCCTGCGCCGGGCGTTCCGCAGTGGCATCGGCCTGTGGCGCCGGCTCGCTGCCGCTCGGTGGCGGTGCCTTTGAACAACCGCTCAAAACGCTGAGCAATATCGCAAGCCACAGCGCGTGCACCCTGTGCAACCTGGCCTTGCGCCACCGGCCTGTCACGCAGTCCATGACCGACACCTCGTCTGGTCTCCTGTCCCGGGACTTTTAATTCTACAAGGTGTTTTCAGTCTAGCTGTAACTGTCCGTGTGCTGTGGGTGGCGGTCGAAAGGCAGACCGCGACCGGTCGGGCCGCGGCCTGCTGGGGTTGGGTCCGCTAGGGACCCGTCCAGGGGGACGCCTGGATCCGCTACAGCCGGTCCGTCGGCCGCGATGCCGCTGGAGCGTGCACGCACATGGCAGTACACAGGGTGCAGGGCGTCCGGCGCGATGCGAATTGTCAATCGGCTGGGGCGCCCTGACGGGTGGACGGGCCCGTGCGTCGCCGGATATCCACCGAGCGGTTAGACTTGCCCCGATGCGACCTGGATCATCGTGCCGATTCAGGATGGCATTCGTGCCATCCGCCACTCAGTCGGTCCTGCCCCGTGAATGACGCGCAGGTCACTCCATCGACCCATCCGGGTCCCTGGCCGATGTTTGCCGGGCTGCTCCTGGCCCTGAGTTTGTTGCTGGGCGGTGTTGCGACCATCCATTTCTACGTCGACTATCGGGCCGAGAGCACGCGCCGTGATACCAACGAGTCGCTGAATGTCGAGCTCGCCCGACAGGTGTTGGTCGCCGATACGGCCGCGGTGACCACCGACCTGATGTTCCTCGGCCGCCTCCTCGAAGGGCTCAGTTTTGACCCCTTGGTCGCTGAAGGGCGCCGCCTCTACCTGGCCGAGGTGTTCGTCACCTTCGCTCGCGAGAAGCGATTGTACGACCAGATCCGCTTTCTGGATGCGCTGGGCCGGGAGGTGGTGCGGGTCAATCTGGTCGACGGCGACGCGGTGCTGGTGGACAGCGCCGACCTGCAGGACAAGTCGAGCCGTTACTATGTGAGGCAGGCGCTGCGGCTCGGCCCGGGGCAGGTCTATCTGTCTCCGTTCGACCTGAACGTCGAGGGCGGCAAGGTGCAGCGGCCGCTGAAACCGATGTTGCGTTTTGCGACGCCGGTGTTCGATGACAGCGGGCAGCGCCAGGGCCTGGTCGTGCTCAACTACCTCGGTGCACGCCTGCTCGAACGCTTCCGCCGTGCCACGGCGAATATCGCTGACCACGTCCAGCTGCTGAACGGTGACGGCTTCTGGTTGAGCAGCCCGCGGCCGGAGCAGGAATGGGGCTTCATGTTGGGCCGCGACGAGACCTTTGCGAGCCGCTTTCCGCTCGCCTGGCCGCGCATCCGCGGGATGCAGAGCGGTCAGTTCGTCACCCCGGAAGGGCTGTTCACCGTCGCCACGGTTTGGCCCGCCGCGAACGCCGCCGGGGCACTGCCGGCCGGTCGCGTCCCAACCGCCGGTGGCGAGGTCTGGAAGGTCGTCTCGTTCATCCGCCTTGACCCCGCGGCGCTCGGTCTGCGCAAGTTTCTCGGTCGTCATGCGGGACTGTATCTCGGACTGCTCGGACTGCTGGGAATCCTCGCCTTTCTGCTCGCCAGCGCCCAGGTACAGCGACGCACCGCGGAGACGCAGCGTGCCTACGAGCGGCGCTTTCGCCAGACCCTGGAAGACATCGGCCTGGCCGCGGTGATGGTCGATACGCGCGGACGTCTGACGTTCTGCAACCACTACCTGCTGGAACTCACCGGATGGCGACGCGACGAGGTCATTGGCAGCGACTGGCTGGAGCGGTTCGTTCCAGTCGAACAGCGCGCATTGGCTGCAACCGTGATCGAGCGCCTCAGTGGGAGCGGCGAGATCCCGCCGGCATTCGAAGGCGAGGTCTGTACCCGCTCTGGTGACCGCCGCTTGATCGCCTGGAATACCACGCCCGCGCGCGACGCCCGCGACAGGGTAATCGGCCTGACCGCCATTGGTGACGACATCACCGAGCGCCGTGTCGCCGAAGACCAGGTGCGCAAACTGTCGCAAGCGGTGGAGCAGAGCCCGGCGATCGTGTTGATCACCGATCGCAACGGATGCATCGAGTACGTCAATCCGAAGTTCACCCAGGTGACCGGCTACACATTTGACGAGGTGCACGGGCGCAACCCGCGCCTGCTCAAGTCCGGCGAGACAGGTCCGGAGGACTACCGGCGTCTTTGGGGCGCGCTCGCCGCCGGCGGGGAATGGCGCGGCGAGTTTCACAACCGGCGCAAGGATGGTTCGCTGTACTGGGAATCGGCGGTGATCTCGGCCCTGCGCGACGCCGACGGCAACGTCACGCATTTCCTGGCGGTAAAGGAGGATGTCACCGAACGCCGACGCCTGCAGGAAGAGGTCGACACCCGCAACCGCGAACTCGCGCGCACCCAGGCGTTGGCGGCGATGGGCCAGATGTCGACGATGCTGGCGCATGACCTGCGCAATCCGCTGTCGTCGGTGAAGATGGCAGTGCAGATCCTTGGCAAGCAGGCGCAGGGGCGTGAGGCGCAGGAACTCGCGACGATCGGCCAGGAGCAGGTCCGTTACATGGAGGACATCATCACCGACATGCTGGTCTATTCGCGTCCGGGCGAGCTCAACGTAACCTGGTTGAGTGCCGACAAGCTGATCGCTGCGGTGATCGGCACCGTGCGCCGTCGCATCATCGAGTACGAGGTGGAGGTAAACACCGACTGCGCACCGGGCCTGCCAACCTTCCCCGGCGACTCGTCCAAGCTGCGGCAACTGCTGTCCAACTTGCTGGTGAACGCGTTTCAGGCGGTGGCCGGCCTGCCGGTCGGTCAGCGCCGCGTCGTCGTCAGCGTGGAGTTGGCGATGGATGCCGACGGCCGGCGCGTCTGTTTTCGTGTCTGCGACAACGGCGAGGGCATCGAGCCGCAGGTACGTGGGCGCCTCTTCGAACCCTTTTTCACCACCCGCACCAAGGGCACCGGGCTGGGGTTGACCATAGTGCGCCAGATCGCGGAACTGCACGGCGGCACGGTCGAACTCGTGGAGAATCGGCCGAACGGCACCTGCGCGGTGCTAACCTTGCCGCTGATTCCGGTGCAAGACGCACCGCGACGCCAGTTGCAGAGGGACGGGGAAACGACCGCATGACCGGCGTATTGGTGGTCGACGACGACAAGGCGAGCGCGCGCACGCTACAGCTGCATCTTCGGGCCCAGGGCTACGAGACGGCCGTGGCTCATGATGCCGAAACCGGACTCGGCGCAGCCCGCGATCTGCAGCCGGAACTGGTGATCCTCGACATCCGGATGCCCGGGCGATCCGGACTCGAGATACTGCCGGAACTGAAGGCGCTCGACCCGTCTCCCCACGTGATCATGATCACCGCCTTCCACGACATGGATACGACCATCGAGGCGATGCAGCAGGGGGCGGAGGACTACATCCACAAGCCGGTGGATGTTGACGAGCTGGACGCCGCCGTCGAACGCATCCTCAATGCGGAGCGCACCGACCGTCTGGTGCCGGCCGATGACAGCGCCGCCGGCCGATTCCAGATGGTCGGTCGCAGCCGGGCCATGAAGGAGGTGTTCAAGACCATCGGCCTGGTTGCACGCAGCAACACCACGGTTCTGATCACCGGCGAGAGTGGCACCGGCAAGGAGCTGGTCGCGCGTGCGATCCACAACGCCAGTGCGCATGCCGACGGCCCCTTTGTCGCGGTCAATTGCGCTGCGGTGGTCGAGGCACTGCTGGAATCGGACATGTTCGGCCACGAAAAGGGGGCCTTCACCGGCGCGCTCGGGCGTCAACCCGGCAAGTTCGCGCTGGCCGAGGGGGGCACCATCTTCCTCGACGAGGTCGGCGAGATGTCATCGGCAATGCAGGCGAAGCTGCTGCGGGTCCTGCAGTACAAGGAGTTCACCCCGCTCGGTGCCCAGATCGCGCAGCGCACCGATGCCCGGATCATCGCGGCGACCAACGTCGATCTCGCCGACCGCGTCGCCGAGGGACTGTTTCGCGAGGATCTCTACTACCGGCTGCAGGTGATCAACGTCCATCTGCCACCGTTGCGCGACCGACCCGAGGATATCGACGGTCTCGTGCAGGCGCTGCTGTCGCGTATCAACCGCGACCTGCGCAGCGGGATCACGCACATCGATCAGGCGGTGCTCGACTGTTTTGTCGATTATCCATGGCCGGGCAATGTGCGCGAGCTGGAGAACGTCCTGTTGAAGACTGCTGCGCTCTCTTCCGGCAGCACACTGACCCTCGAACACCTGCCCGACGAGTTGCGCCACAGCTGTTCGGCGTCCGAGCTGCCGCCGGCCGCAGCAACGTCGCAGGGCCTGGCCAGTCTGGCGGAGATGACGCACGAACACGTCGCCCGGGTACTCGAGGCGACCGCCTGGCACCGCGGCGAGGCCTGCGAGATCCTCGGTGTCTCCCGCCCGCGACTGCGCCGCATGATCCGCGAATACGGACTGGTGCCGCCGGACGGTATCGACGACGACTAGCGCCCCGGCCGATAGAACGAATCGTTCAATCGGCCCTGCGGGCCCCGCGCGGATTGAATGCCCCGTTCAGTCACTGGAACCCGTGTTGCGACAAAAATGCTGGAGCTGCGTGCCGGCCGCCAAACAAAAAAATATTAAACAACAATCTTTTAATTTCACGAATTGATCTATGTCAGCCGGACAATTACGACGTTTGTTGTCGGTATGAATACTGCCTGCTCCTGAGATGCAGCGGTGCGCGCCGGTTCATCGCGGCGGTGCCAAACCAATCGGGAGCAAGAAAATGAACAAGCTGATAATCACCATCCTGCTGCTCGTCGCCTGGAGCAGCCTGCAGGCTGCCGTGACCACGACCGCGCCCTCGGGCAAAACGGGTTGCCTGAGTTGCCACGACGGCATCGAAGACATCCGCGCCAGCGACTCGCCGATGATGATTCAGATCAAGGCGATCGGTACCGGCAACGGCGATCCGGCCGGCTGCGTGACCTGTCATGGAGGCAACCCGAAGGGCACCGACGTCGAGACCGCGCACAAGGGTTCCCCGGAAGGCCTGAAGAATGGCAACGGCCCCCAGGACTTCTACCCCGATCCCGGTTCCGTATGGATCGCCGACCGCAGCTGCGGCCAGTGCCACATCGATTACGCCTACCGCGTCGAGCGTTCGCTGATGAACACCGAGGCCGGCAAGATCCAGGGCAATCTGCACACCTGGGGTATCGCCGAGGTGCAGAATCACAAGGTGCCCTGGGGCAACTACGACGTGAAGGACACCGACGGCCAGGTCCCGCAGGTCGGCAGCGCCGAGTACAAGGAGTACATGACGGCGATGATCGCCGCGCATGGCGACCAGTTCCCGACAGAGCTGACCCAGGTCCCGCAGCCGTCGGTCGAGGAGATCGAGAACGATCCCAAGCTGGCCGGTTTCACCTATCAGCGCCAGCAGTGCCAGCGCTGCCACGTCGGTATCAAGGGCCGCGAGAAGCGTGGCGACTACCGCGGCATGGGCTGCTCCTCGTGCCACATCCCCTATGGCAACGAGGGCTACTACGAGGGCAAGGATCCGACCATCAGCAAGGACCAACAGGGCCATATGCTGACCCACAAGATCCAGGCGACCCGCAAGTCGAAGATCAAACACGGCGATGTCGAGTATTCCGGTATCCCGGTCGAGACCTGCAACTCATGCCACAACCGCGGCAAGCGCATCGGGGTCACCTACCAGGGCCTGATGGAGTTCCCGTATGGCTCGCCGTACAACGCCCAGGGTGGCAAGCAGCCCAAGCTGCACACCAAGCAGTATCTGTTCATCTCGGACGACCTGCATCACCAGATCGATTCACGGCCTGAGAACCCGAAGGGCGGCCTGCTGTGCCAGGACTGCCACACCACCGTCGACATGCACGGTGACGGCAACATCTTCGGGACCACCCTTGCCCAGGTCGAGATCGAGTGCCAGGACTGCCACGGCACCACCGAACAGTTCCCCTGGGAGCTGCCGCTCGGTTACTCGGAGGAGTTCGCCAAAGACCTGCCGCAGACCGAACGTGGTCTGACCAACGACCTGCTGCCGGAGACCGCCGCCTTTGCGACGACCTACGACAAGCGCGAGGGTTACCTGAAGACCGCACGCGGCAACCCGTTCGGCAACGTCGTCAAGGACGGAAAGAAGGTCGTGATGCACTCGGCGACCGGCAACGACTTCGAGGTGCCGCTGCTCAAGCAGCTCAAGCTCGACGACAGCTGGAAGTCACCCGATGCGATGGTCGCGATGAATGCGGTGGCCAAGCATAACGAGAGCCTCGAGTGCTATGCCTGCCACGCGTCCTGGGTGCCGCAATGTTACGGCTGCCATGTCCAGGTCAACTATGGCAAGGACAAGGACGGCAAGCCGTACCAGGACACCGACTGGCTGGCCGGCGGCTCGATCCGTGACGAACACGGGCAGACCGCAGAGTCGCCACTCGGCACGCACGGCCTGAAGTCGCCCGGCAAGGTGTTCGAGACCCGCTCTTACCTGCGCTGGGAAGAGCCGGTGCTGGGCATCAACGGCGAGGGCCGCGTGACCCCGCTGATGCCGGGTTGCCAGATCGTGTACACGGTCATGGACCGCAACAACAAGGTGGTCGCACTGAACCAGCTCGGCAAGTCGCTCGACGAGCAGCAGGAGCTCGGCCAGGAACGCGTCCCCGATGCGATCGACATGGCCCCGGTGCAGCCGCACTCGGCACAGCGCAAGGCGCGTACCTGCGAGTCCTGCCACAACAATCCGAAGGCGCTGGGTTACGGCATCTCCGGCGGCGTGTTCCAGACCCGCTACCCGGTGGATATCGTCGAGGACCTGATCGACCAGAAGACCGGCCAGGTCATCCCGGGTCGTCACGTGATCCAGATCCCGAAGATCGCCGACCTGGACTACGACTGGTCGACCATCATCAAGGATGGTCAGCAGACCCAGACCGTCGGTACCCACTGGCCGCTGTCCCGCGCGCTGCCGCAGGCGATGCGTGACGGCATGGAGCGCACCGGTCTGTGTCTCGGCTGCCATCGCGAGATGACCAACGCCGAGCTGTGGGCCAAGGTATCCACCCCGGGTACCCTGACCGACGCCGAGCACATCGAGATGCTCAACAAGTTGCTGAAGACCTACGCAGCGTCGAAGAAGTAACATCCCCCGCGTGGTGTCCCCGGTAGACTGCCGGGGGCGCCCTTCCCCCCACCCAGAATCGTCACCATGACTGCATCCTTACGTCTGTTTGCCCTGCTGCCCGTGTTGGCCGTGGCCTGCGCCTGCAGCGACACGAATCCACCGGCGGTGACCGAAGGGTCGGCCGCCGACCCCCTCCCCCCGATCGAGATGACCCCGCCCGCGGTGCCGACCGCGGTGACCGGGGAAGAGACGCGCCAGGTTGACGCCCAGCCGGCCGGCCCGCACGGCCAGCATGATCCGCACGGTGCACTGAGTCCGGACCGCCTGGTCAAGGTCGCGCTGCAGCACGAGAGCGAAGGCCGGTTGGAGCTCGCGTTGAAGACCCTCGCCGAGGGTATCGACAAGTTCCCCGATGCGGCCGAGCTCTATGCGGTGCGCGCCAGCCTGCGCCTGCAGATGCAGCAGGTCAGCGCGGCGCTCGCCGACCTGGAAAAGGCCGCCGCGCTGGATCCCGACGACCCGCAGGTCCGGGTCAACCGTGCCCAGGCCTATCGTGCGTTCGGCCGTTATCAGGAGGCGATGCAGGACCTCGACGTTGCGGTCGAGCGGTCGCCCGACCTGCTGCCGGCACGTTTCAACCGCGGCGCGCTGCACTATGCGCTGAACGAGTTCGATGAGGCCCTTGTGGATTTCGACCATTGCGTCGCGGTCGACCCGCACGCGCCTGCACCCTATTTCAACCGCGCCTCCACCTACTGGGAGCTCGGACGTGGCGATGAGGCGGTAAAGGACCTCGAGCGCTTCGCCGAGATCGTCGACAACGCCGAGTGGAAGAGAACCGCCGAGGAGCTGTTGCTGAACTGGCGCGCGGCCCTTGCCAAGCCGGTTGCGGCGGCGAAGACGGAGTCATGAGACGGCTGGCCGCATTGCTGTTGTCGTTGAGCCTGGCCGGCCCCGCGGCGGCAGTGGGACCGATGGCGGACGGCTTTGCCGCCCTGCTCGACGAGGCGGAACTGGTATTCGCACCACCGGCTGGCTACGTCGAGCTGCCGCCGGGACGGACGCCGATGCTGGACTACGAACGGGCGCTGCGCAGCCCGAGCGGCGATCTCGAGATCCGTCTGGCGGTGCGGCCGCTGAAGCGGCTGCGCATCGACTATGACGACCCGCACGGTGCGGTGCCCGATCCAAACCATATCTTTCCACTGGTGTTCGAGTCGCTGGCCTCGCGACTGGCCGGCGGCGGGCATGCGCCGAGCAACCCCTATCCCGTGGAGCAGGCACAGGCCCGCTTCAACGCCGACTGGGCCGCGGCGGCGGTGTTCGACACGGTCACCGACTTCGCGACGCAGCACACCCAGGGCCTGTTGCTCGCCCTGCACCGCAACAAGGTCTCGGATGCCTACGTGGTCTTTCTGTTCGACGACTACGCCGCCGTCAAGCAGCAGCTCAACGCGGCGATGCAGACCCTGACCTTCGCCCCGCGCGCACCGCCACCGGACGGCTCCGGCTGATCGCCGCGCGGCCCGCACGTGCCGGATTGGCGATAATGGGCACGTGAGCGCCGATTTCCGACACAACCGCTTCCTGCAGCTGGTGCTGCTGTGGCTGCTCGGCCTGTGGCTGGTGACCGCGATCGAGCCGTTCAACCGACGTGACTGGCTGCTCGAAAACCTGCTGGTGTTCGTCTACGGCGCATTGTTGCTGCTGACCTATCGGCGCTTCGCGTTCTCCAATCTCTCGTACGGGCTGTTCGCGGTGTTCATGAGCCTGCACTTGGTCGGCGCGCATTACACCTATGCCGAGACCCCGTTCGGGTTCTGGCTGCAGGAGGCGCTGGAACTGTCGCGCAACCATTACGATCGCATCGTGCACTTCGCGTTCGGCCTGTTGCTCGCCTACCCGTTTCGCGAGCTTCAGCTGCGCGCCATGGGCATCCGTACCGCGTGGTCCTACGTAATGCCGGTCGTCACGGTGCTCGGCTTCAGCGGCTTCTACGAGGCGCTGGAAGGCATCGTTGCGGTGATCGTCAGCTCGGAATTGGGTGCCGCCTATCTCGGTACCCAGGGTGACGAGTGGGATGCGCAAAAGGACACCGCGCTGGCGTTTGGCGGCTCATTGATTGCGATGGCGATCACATGGGCGTCGGTGCGGCGCCGGCGCGCGGGCCAAATACCGGTACAATCTGTGCGCGATTGAACGCCCTCTGCCGGGGCGTGCACGGAGGCCGAGCGGCTGGTTGCGGCACGAGACCGCGGACCGAGAGCCGAGAGAGGACGGAATATAACAAGCAATAAGAGTTTTAGGGGGTCACAGTGCCGGAACCCGAGCAACACATCAGTTATGACAAGACGATCGACATCGTGCGCAGCGCCCTGCCGCGCATGTCCGAACTCAAGATTCCGATCACTCCTTCCAACTACGCCGTCTGGTACGAATACCTGAACGCATCCAACCAGCCGTTGCGCGCCGAGATGGATGCGTTGCTCAGTCGTGACCAGCCGATCACCGACGCCGAGATGCGTGCCCTCTACCAACGCTATCTGGAGGAGCGCAGCGACAATGTGAGGCTGGCCAAGGCGGCGCTGGGGCAGATGCTGCATGCCCTGATGATGCACATCAACCAGGCCGACGGTCACTTCAGCAGCCTTTCCGAGGAGCTCAACGACGTGGCCCACGGGCTCGAGGGTGATCTGTCCGCCGGGGACCTGAACCAGTTGATCGACCGCGCAGTGCGCGCGACCAACGTCGCGCTCGAACACGGCGCCGAACTCAAGCACAAATTCTCCGCGTTGGCCGCCGAGATGCAGGAGATGCGCAGCGAACTCGCGCGTTCGCAGGAAGAGGCGCGCAAGGACCCCTTGACCGGTCTGCACAACCGCCTGGCGTTCCAGGAGCAGTTGGCCGACCTGGTCGAGTCCGCCGCCCAGGACGATCACGCGCCCTGCCTGCTGTTGATCGACATCGACCTGTTCAAGCAGGTCAACGACAGCCACGGCCATCTGGCCGGCGATCACGTGTTGCAGCGCGTGGCCGCGGAGATCAGTGGCTGTGTGCGTGGCCGGGACCTGGTCGCCCGGCACGGTGGCGAGGAGTTCGCGGTGTTGCTGCGCGATACGCCGCGATCAGGCTGCCAGGCCGTCGGCGAGAACATCCGCCAGCACATCGAGCGCAGTCAGGTCGCGTTGCCCGGTGCCCAAGCGGCGTCCGCAGTGGTCTCGGTCACCCTGTCCATCGGCGGTGCCTGGTATCGCGAAGCGGAGTCGATTGCGGCGTTCGTCGACCGTGCCGACCGCGCGCTGTACCTGTCGAAACGTGCGGGTCGCAACCGGGTCTCGTGGGAAGGGCGGCGCAACGACAATTGAGTGCGACCAGCCCGCGCTAGGCGAGGTCGGTGTCGGCGAAGCTCTCGGTGCGATAGCGGAACACCTGGATGTGTTCCGACCAGTGATTCGCTGCGAGACCCGCCTTGCGCTTCAGCTGTGTCAGGAAGTCGACCGGATCGGGCAGGCCTTCCCAGACCGAAGGCAGGAAGGTCCCGCGGCTGCGTCCGTCACGCAGTATGAGTCCGTCCACGCCTGGCTGCAGTTGGCCGATCAGATCGGCCTCGTCGGTGAACTGCAGCGGTTCCGGCGGGCTCAGGATCGACAGGTGGATCTCGACCGCGGGCCACTCAGCGCGGCTCAGCGGCGCGAAGCGGGGGTCCCGGAAGGCCGCGGCAAATGCGTTTTCGGCCACGTCCACGACCAGCGGCTGGACTGCCTCCAGATGGCCGATGCAACCGCGCAGCTGGCCGCGCAGCTGCAAGGTGACGAAACTCGCGCGCATCGCCTTGAGGGCCGGGTGATACTCCGACGCGCTCACCACGAGCGGGCGTCCGGTCTGCAATCCGTGTTCGATGGAGCGCCGCGCGACGTCCAGCAGCGTCGCCCGATGCGCGTCGGCGAGCCGCGGCAGGGCCTCCTCAGTAGAACGCGTAGGCGCCATAACCCACCACCCGCGATCGGTCGCCCGAGGTATCGCCGGAATTGCGCAGATCGAGTGTGCGCACCCGCCAGCCATGCTGCAGTGCGGATTTCAACAGACCACGAATCGGATAGGCGCCGCAGGCGTCGTAGGGACCGATCGCATCGCCCTGCATCTCCTCGATGTGTGCGGTCGTCTCGCGGTCGCGCTGCTGGCAGCTGCGATAGTCGTGGTAGTGGCTGAGGTCGGAGCTGACGACGATCAGCGTGTCGTCGCGCTCCAGCCGCTCGATCACGCGACTGACCTCGGCGCTGTCGGCGTCGCCGACGATCAGGGGTACCAGCGTGAATGCGTCGAGCACGTCCTGCAGGAACGGCAGCTGCACCTCAAGCGCGTGTTCTTCGGCGAATGCCTGATCGAGCCGGCCGACCGCGGGCAGCCGTTCCAACTCGTCGAGCGCCGTGCGGTCGACCGGGATGTCACCCAGGGGCGTGCGGAATGCGTCGGCGCTGCTGGTCGCAATGCCGCGAAAGGCGACACGATGCGAAGGTGCCAGCACCGCGACGCGGCGAATCTGTGCGGCCCATGGGCGCAGGGTCGCGTAGGCACTCGCGGCAATCGGTCCCGAATAGCGATAGCCGGCGTGTGGCGCGATCAGCGCATGCGGCCGCTCGGTCTCGGCAGCGGTTGCGCCTGATATCAGGTCTTGCACGGCGCTGCGCAGTTCCCGCGGGCTCTCCGGGTAGAAAAGGCCGGCGACCGCCGGCGTCTTGACGTGCGTCATGGCTGCCGTCCTGCGCTTGGTCTAGAAACAATATTGAGGCAGCTTTCCTGCAGCGCCCGATGCATCAGGCCTTCGGCGGCGGGTACTGCCCTGCGCTCAACCAGTACATGGTCCACCTTAAGGCGGAAATCAAGCCGGGAGGTTGCGCGTGATCAAAGACACCGTGCCGGGCCGCTATTGGCACATGCTCGACGATGGCCGTATCCAGTGCGATCTGTGCCCGCGCTTCTGCCACCTGAAAAAGGACGGCCAGCGCGGCCTGTGTTTCGTGCGCGCGCGCCAGGGCGACCAGCTGGTACTGACGACCTATGGGCGTTCGAGCGGGTTCTGCATCGACCCGATCGAGAAGAAACCGCTGAATCACTTCCTGCCCGGCACGCCGGTGTTTTCGTTCGGCACGGCGGGTTGCAATCTGGCATGCAAGTTCTGCCAGAACTGGGACATCAGCAAGTCGCGTGAGATCGACACCCTGGCATCGAGCGCATCCCCGCAGACGATCGCCGAAACCGCGCAGCGTCTGGGCTGTCGCAGCATCGCGTACACCTACAACGATCCGGTGATCTTTCTGGAGTATGCCGTCGATACCGCGATCGCCGCTCGCGAGCACGGACTGAAATCGGTCGCCGTCACCGCCGGTTACATCTGTGAAGAGCCGCGTCGCGAGTTCTTTTCGTACATGGACGCGGCCAATGTCGACCTGAAGGCCTTCACCGAGGACTTCTATCACACCCTGACCGGCGCACACCTGCAACCGGTGCTCGATACCCTCGAGTACATCCACAACGAGACCGACTGCTGGCTCGAGGTCACGACGCTGCTGATCCCGGGGCATAACGATGGCGACCGCGAACTGCACGAGCTCGTCACGTGGTTCCGCGAGAAACTCGGCCCCGAGGTCCCGCTGCATTTTTCCGCATTCCATCCGGACTACAAGATGACCGATGTGCCACCCACGCCGCTGGCGACATTGCAGCGTGCGCGCCGGATCGCGCTGCAGGCCGGTCTGCACTATGTGTACGTCGGCAACGTACACGACAGCGACGCCGACAGCACCTACTGTCCGGGTTGCGGCCAGCGGGTGATCGAACGCGACTGGTATCGCCTCGGCGAATGGAAGCTGGACGCCGCCGGCCATTGCGCGCACTGTGGTCATCCGATCGCCGGCGTGTTCGAGGCGCAACCGGGCGATTGGGGCGCCCGCCGCCAACCGGTCTCGATGCACGAGGCCGTCGCGGGCACCGCCGACTGAGTGACGGCATCCGGCCGGGCCCGATAGCGGTCGGTTCCGGCCGATTTTTGCCGCGGCGCGTCATCTGATGACCGCCGTTCGCATGCTGTAGGCTCTTTCCTACGAAAAGCGCGGTATCATCCGCCGCGAAACAGACAACAATTGCTGAGTGCAGGAAAGTTGCAGGAGGTCAATTATGTACACAACAAAAGGCACCCTGTGTTGCATCGCGCTACTGCTTACCGGAGCCGTGGCGCACGCAGGTGGAGTTCGTATGTACGGCAGCGGCGAGGTTCCGCAGGCCAGTGAGGTTGCGGATATTCTGAGCGGAGGCGCTGAAATGTCGCGGCCCAAGATGCGCGGCATCAGTCTTGATTCGGCGGTTCAGCCCAAGGTGCAGCAGGGGCCGAATCTGGAAAAAGTCGCCCAGTCGAGCAGCACCGTGGTCGGGTTGCCGATCGAGTTTGCGTTCAACTCGGCCGACATCCTGCCGGCGAATGAACCGCAGTTGGATGCGGTGGCCGAGGGGATCAAGATGACCGACGGAATCCGCGTCATGGTCGAGGGGCATACCGACGCCTATGGGAATCCGTCCTATAATCAAAGATTGTCCCTCGAACGCGCGAAGGCGGTCCGCGACTACCTGGTGAAACGGCACGGCATCAATGCCGCGCTGTTGGTTGTCGAGGGGCGCGGCGCAAGGGATCCGATCAATGCGGCAGATCCGTTTGCCGCGGAGAACCGCCGCGTGCAGCTGCGCGCGGCCAACTAGAGGGTTCGTACTGCTTCCGGGAGCCGGAAGAAACGAATGGGTGCAGGGACAGCGCCTTAGAAACGACCAGGAAAAGTCAGGAAGCCCACAACACCAATACCGTCTGAATGAGGGAAGGACTATGAAGAACAAGATTCGTGTATTGTCTGCCGCCGTCATGGCTGCAGCCATCGGAATCGGCGGCGCCGGCTATGCGTTCGCCGAGTCGAACGTGATCGGTAGCGTCAAATCCGATGTGCGCGTCAACCGCGCCAACCAGAACCAGTCCGGCCTGCTGAACAAGCAGGAAGCGACGATCGGCGGCGTGAGTGACTCGAACGTCATCGGCAGCGTCGATTCCAAGACCCGTGTCAACAGCATCAACCAGAATCAGTCTGGCCTGTTGAACAAGCAGGAAGCCAATGTCGGCTCGGTCAAGGACTCGAACGTGATCGGCAGTGTCAAGTCCGACACCAGCGTCAACCGGCTGAACCAGAACCAGTCCGGCCTGCTCAACAAGCAGGAAGCCAACGTCGGTTCGGTCAAGGGTTCGAACGTGATCGGCAGCGTCAACACCAACACCCGCGTCAACAGCCTGAACCAGAACCAGTCCGGCCTGCTGAACAAGCAGGAGGCCAACATCGGTTCGGTCAAGGACTCGAACGTGATCGGGAGCGTGAATACGACGACGCGCGTCAACAGCGTCAACCAGAACCAGTCCGGTCTGCTGAACAAGCAGAAGATGAGCATCGGCTCGGTCGACTGATCGTCTGATGACTGCCCCGGGGCATCCGTCCCGGGGCGCCCAGGGCATCCACTGCCCTGCCCTACAAGGCCTCTGCGATGCCTATTCGCTGTTTCCCCTGGCTGTTGCTCTGTTGCCTCACGACGTCACATGCGGGCACCACCGAATATCGTGGCGACGTGGATGCCGTCGATTCGTCTTCGCCGTCCGGTGCTGCGGACAGCGGCCAGGTCCTGATCGAGGAGGCTGACCGGTTCGGCAATCAGCGCACGCTGCGCATCGGTCACCCGGGCGGAACGATCACCCGATCCAGACCGTGCACGATCGCTGAGCCCGGGCCGACGATGAACTGCACCGGTCAGGACCTGCGTGGTGTGCAGTGGAAGGATCTGGACCTCTCCGGCGGCCAGTTCGATGGTGCCGACCTGCGTGGTGCCTCGCTGCGCGGTTCCCGGCTGCAGGATGCGAGCTTCAACGATGCACAGTTGGATGGTGCCGACCTCAGTGGTGCCGACCTGAGCAACTGCGCGTTCAACAATGCCCACCTGCGCGGTACCCGTTTGAAGGACGCCAGGCTGAACAGTGCGTTGTTCATGGACGCGGATCTCGACGGAGCCGACCTCACCGGGGCGACGCTGGTCGATACAGAGTTCATGGCAGCGCGGATGGATGATGCGACCTGGATCGACGGGCGCCGTTGTGCCGCCGGCTCGGTCGGCGAGTGCCTGCACTGAATCCCCGCACGGCACTGAAGTTGCCTGCCGGGTAACATTCCGCTGCACCCTTCCCCGTCGGCTGGCGGGCCCGCGTCAGCGCTCGACAGCGGCGTCTGGCAGCGCCCCCGACGTCTGCGCCTGGTGGTCGCGTGCCAGCAGCAGGTAGACGGCCGGGACCACGAACAGCGTAAACAGCGTGCCGATGCCGAGCCCCGTGGTGATCACCAGGCCGATGTCGAAGCGGCTCACCGCGCCGGGGCCGCTGGCGGTCAACAGCGGGACCATCGCCACCAGCATCGCCACCGTGGTCATCAGGATCGGGCGCAGGCGGATCGTCGAGGCACGCTCGATCGCGGCGCGTTTGTCGAGCCCTTCCTCGATCTGCAGCTGGTTGGCGAATTCGACGATCAGGATGCCGTTCTTCGCGATCAGACCGATCAGCGTGATCAGACCGACCTGGGTGTAGATGTTGACCGTCGCGAATCCGAGCGTCAGGAAGGCGAGTGCGCCGGCGATCGACATCGGCACCGAGACCAGGATGATCAATGGGTCGCGCCAGCTCTCGAACTGGGCTGCGAGCACCAGGTAGATCACCAGCAGCGACATGAAGAAGGTCAGCACCAGGGCGCTGCCCTGCTGGGCGAACTGGCGCGTCGCTCCGGTGTAGTCGAACGTGAAGCCGCGCGGGAAGACCTCGCTCGCAATCCGTTCCATGGCCGCCATCGCCTGTCCTTCGGATACCCCTGGCGCCATCAGGCCTTCCACGGTGACCGAATTGAGCTGCTGGAACTGACTGCGCTTGCTCGGCTCGACAGTGCGCTCGATGCGCACCAGCGCCGACAACGGCACCTGTTCGCCGGTTGCGCTGCGGACGTAGTAGTCGCCGAGCATCTCGGGGTTCAGGCGGAACATGCGTTCGGCCTGCGGTATCACCTTGTAGCTGCGTCCTTCGAGGCTGAACCGGTTGACGTCGTTGCCGCCGAGCAGGGTTGCCAGGTTGCGGCCGATGTCGGCCATCGTGATGCCGAGATCGGCCGCGCGGTTGCGATCGATCACCAGGATCGCCTTAGGGCGCGAGAACTCGACCGCCTTGCGCAGGAACTGGAACTGGCCGCTGGCCATGCCCCGCCCTACCAACTGATCTGCGACCTCGTCGATGTCGCGGAAATCGCTGTCGCTCTGCACCACGAACTGGAACGGCAGGCCGCTGCTGCCCGGCAGACTGGGTCGCGGGAAGACCGCGATCTGCAGGCCGGCGATCTGGCTCAACAGGGCCTGCACATCGGGAAACACCTCCATCTGCGAACGTGCGCGCTTGGCCGGCTGGTCCATCTTGAAGCCGCCGAACACCACGTTGCCCTCGCCGCCAAAACCCAACAGCAGGAAACTTTCCTTGTACTCCGGGACCTTTTCGAAGGCCGAAATGATCTCGCGCGTGTACAGCTCGTCGTATTCCAGTGAGGCCGTCTGCGGCGCCACTGCCTGAAAGAACAGGATGCTCTGGTCCTCCGTCGGCGCGAGCTCCGCCTTGCTGGTCACGAACATGAAGTAGATGCTGGTCAGCACGCCGAGTGCGAACAACAGGGTCGCCGGGAGATAATTCAGCGCACCCCTGAGACGGCGGAGGTAAAAGTTCGACAGACCGTCGAAGAAGCGTTCGACCCAGTGTTCGAAGCGGCCCTGGTTGCCGGCCGGTTGCAGCACCTTCGACGACAGCATGGGCGACAGCGTCAACGCAACCACGCCCGAGATCAGCACCGCGCCGGCCAGCGAGAACGCGAATTCGGTGAACAGGGTGCCGACCAAGCCCCCCATGAAGCCGATCGGTGCGTACACGGCGACCAGCGTGGTCGTCATCGCGATGATCGGCAGGCCGAGTTCGCGTGCCCCGTCGATCGCCGCCTGGAAGCGTGATTTGCCCATCTCGATGTGTCGATGCACGTTTTCGACCACGACGATCGCGTCGTCCACCACGAGGCCGATCGCGAGCACCATCGCCAGCAGGGTCAGCAGGTTGATCGAGAATCCGGCCAGCAGCATCAGAAACGCGGCACCGACCAGCGACAGCGGCACCGCGACCCCGGGGACTATCGCCGCGCGCAGGGAGCCGAGCGACAGGAAGATCACCACCAGCACGATCAGCACCGCCTCGATCAGCGTCGTGAACACCTCGTCGATCGAGTCCTGGATGAACGCGCTCGCATCGTAGGGGATATGCGCCTCGAGACTGGAGGGCAGCTGGCTGCGGACACCGGCCATCGCCCTGTGGACCTCTTTGGCGACGGTCAGCGGGTTCGCTCCCGGCGCCTGCGACACGCCGACGAAGATCGCCGGTTTGCCCTTGTACCAGGTCGCCGAGTCGTAGTCCTCCGAGCCGAGTTCTACGCGCGCGATGTCACGCAGACGTACCAGGGTCGCACCGCTGCTGCGCACCACGAGGTTGCGGAAGTCCTCGACATCGGCCACGTCGGTGGTGGCGCTGAGATCGATCACGGTGTACTCGCCGCGTGCCTGGCCGATGCCTGACAGGAAGTTGTTGGCGCGCAATACCTCGGCGACCTCCTGCGCGGTCACCCCGAGCGCCGCCATTCGCCGTGGATCGAGCCAGACGCGCATCGCGAAGGTCTTGTTGCCTATCAGTTCCGCCTTGGCGACGCCGGGCAGCGCCTGCAGCTTCGGCTGTACCACGCGCAGCAGGTAATCGTTGATCTGCGACGACTGCATCGCGTCGCTATAAAAAGCGAGGTACATCAGCGCAGTACGGTCGCCCGTCTGCGAGGTGATCACCGGGTCCTGGGCGTCTTCCGGCAGCACGTTGCGGCGGCTGGCGACCTTCGCCTGGATCTCGGCGACGGCATCGTTTGGTGGATAGTTGAGGCGCATATGCGCCTCGATCACCGACTGGCCCTGTCGGCTGGTCGACGACAGGTAATCGATCCCCTGCGCCTCCGCGATCGCCTGCTGCAGCGGCGTCGTGATGAAGCCCTTGACCAGCTCGCTGCTCGCACCCGGATAGCTGGTGCTCACCGTGACCACGGTGTCCTGGGTCTTCGGGTACTGGCGGACCTCCAGCGAACCGATCGCGCGCAGCCCGACGACGAAGATCAGCAGGCTGACCACGCTGGCCAGGACCGGACGCTGGATATAGGTATCGGTTAAGCGCATCAGTCCGCCTTCGCCGCGACGGCCGCGGTCGGCGTCTCGACCTTCACCGCCTGGCCGCTGCGCAGCTTGTTGTGCCCGGCACTGACCACCTGCTCGCCGACCTGCAGACCGGACACCACGGCGACCCGCCCGTCGCGGGTTGCGCCGATCTCGACCTGCCGCCGGGTGGCCACCGTCGCGCCCTCCTTGTTCTCGATCACGAATACCGAGTCGCCGTATGGTGCGTAGCTGATGGCCGTGCTCGGTACCGTGATCACGTGCTCTTCTTGCGGCAAATTGACGCGAATATCCGCGAACATGCCAGGTCTGAGTTGGTTTGAGGCGTTCTCCAGTTCACCGCGCACGCGGAAGGTGCGGCTGCCGACATTGACCCCGGGGTCGATCGCGGTGATACGGCCGGCGAAGGTCTCATCCGTATACGCCTGCACCCGGATATCGATCGTCTGGCCGACGGCGACCCGCGCCAATTCGCGTTCCGGCAGCGTGAAATCAGCGAAGATGGGGTCGAGTTTTTCCAGTGGCACGATCGGGGCGCCGGGTGTCAGGTATTCGCCGAGGTCGACCCGGCGGATGCCAAGCCGGCCATCGAACGGCGCGCGAACGCTCTTCTTTGCGATCAGCGCTTGCTGTGCCGAGACCAGCGCCTCGGCGTTGTCCAGGGTCGCCCGCCCCTCGTCGTAGTCCGATTTGGAGACGGACTTCTCGCGCACCAGTTTGGCGACCCGTTCGAACTTGAGGCGCGCGAGGGTGCGCTCCGCGACCAGGCCACGCAGTTGGGCCTGATCGGTGTCGTCGTCGAGTTCGAGCAGCAGGTCGCCCTGCCTCACCTGCTCGCCCGAACTGAAGTGGATCGCGCTGATCTGTCCGCCGACCTCGCTGGTGACTTCGATCCCGGCGACCGCAGTCAGGCTTCCGACCACCTGCAGAAACGGCTGCCAGGTCTCCTGCTGGGCCGGCGTGACGGCGATCACCGGTGGTGGCGGTCCGCCGGCCTGGGCCGCGGCCATCTGCTGCATCGATTGCTGCTTCCAATAGAAGATGCCGCCGAACACCCCGCCGAGCAACAGGATGACCATCAGTATGCGCATGAACATGGGGCGTCCTCGTCCGTCTGCGCTCAGCTTTGCCGAAAGCGGGGTGGCGTGCACCCTGCGGAGTCCGGGGTTGAGCGCGCAAGGTAAACTAAACGGTGTAGTATACCTGAGCAGCGCCGCACGCCATCATTGATTTCCTGGCGATTGGCGCATCGACGGCAGGCGAGGGTATGCGGGCAGCAAAGATCAGCGAGCAGAAGCGCAGCGCCATTCTGGCGGCGGCGCTGGGAGAGTTCGAGGCGAACGGTTACCGAGCGACCAGCATGGACCGGATCGCGGCGCGCGCGCGCGTGTCGAAACGCACCGTTTACAACCATTTCGCGAGCAAACAGTCGCTGTTCGAGGCGATAGCTGCAGAACTGGTCGAGCGGGTGCAGCATGTCAGTGACCATGGCTACGATCCCGCCCAAGGGCTGTCCGACCAGTTGCGCGACATTGGCAAACAGGTCCTCGACATGCACGCCGCACCGTGTTTTCTGACGCTTGCGCGGGTCACCCTGGTCGAGCTGATCCGTTCTCCGGCGCTCGCGCAACGCACTTACCAGCTGTTCCGCGCGCGCCAGACCGGCCTGGCGAGCTGGCTCGCCGATGCGGCGCGTGACCACCGGCTGGCGGTCGACGACCCGGTGTGGGCCGCCGATCAGTTCATCGGCCTGTTGAATGCGTTTTCGCTGTGGCCGCAGATACTCGGCGGTCAACCCGTGCCTGACGACGCCGAACGGTCCCGGATTCTGGACACCACGATCCAGATGTTCCTTGCCACCCATGGAACGCGCTGAGCGGGCAGGGAGTCACTCCGTGCCCGGGTCGCCGTTCACGCACCCGGACACTCCGCGCGCCGCCGTCGATCGCCAACCGGTGGTTCGCCCGGCGTGCCTCTCCCGGTCCGTCCGTCGCCTGTCGCACTCAATTGTAAGTAAACGCTTACTTATGCCAATTCCAAGAGAAATCGATAGTCGTGAATCGCCGTCCCGCCGGAGGACGCGTTTCGTCCCGACCACCTGCCCGTCTAAGGGTGCAGGTCGTCGACGGGCATCCGATGTCGGCATTCGCAGCGCGCAACGCCGCCCGTCGCAGCGCGGTCCCCGACTCTTCATATAGTGGTTTCCGATGTTTAGAAATAAGTGAGCGCATACTTACAAAAACTGGTTTTGACACCGGGACCGGGCCGACGCCTGCCATGGACGGAGTTCGCGAAGCGTTTCGTTCGCAGGTTCGACAGCGGCGGGAAAGTTTTTCCGCAACCCACCGATAACCCAATTATCTGACCGGGTCCGGGGTCGATCCGCTGTGGGCGGTTTTCGCCAGGGTCTTTCGACGCAGCCGGTCGAGCCCCCGCCGATTGCGTAAGGAGCGAAGCGACAATGCCGCAAATCGATGTGCCGCGCGTACTGCAGGTAATGGTCAAAAACAATGCCTCCGACGTCTACATGTACACCGGGGCCAAGATCTCGCTGAAAACCCCGAAGGGATTCGCACAGCTGGGCGAACCGTTGGAGCCGGGCGACGCGGAACGTGCGATCCGCGAACTGCTGACCGACGACAAACTGAAACACTTCGAAGAGAACGGCGAGGTCGATTTCTCGCTGTCGTACCGTGGGATCGGGCGGTTCCGCGGCAACGCGTTTCGCCAGCGCGGCGAGGCCGCCGTGGTCCTGCGGCACATCAACACCACGGTGCCGACCATCGAGTCTCTGGCGATGCCGAAGATCCTCGAAGAGCTGGTGATGCATCGCAACGGCCTGATTCTCGTCGTCGGTGCGACGGGATCGGGTAAATCGACCACGCTGGCGGCGATGATCGACCATCGCAACGCAAGCTCAGGCGGTCATATCCTGACGCTGGAGGATCCGATCGAATTCGTCCACGACCACAAGAAATCGGTCGTCGCACAGCGTGAGATCGGTACCGATACCGCGTCATTCAGCACCGGTATGAAGGCGGCGCTGCGCGAAGCCCCGGACGTCATCCTGATGGGTGAGATCCGCGACCAGGACACGATGGAATTCGCGCTCAAGTTCTCCAATACCGGCCACCTGGCGCTGTCGACCCTGCACGCGAACAATGCGACGACCACGATGGAGCGTATCCTCGGCTTCTATCCGAAGGATGGCCTGGAGGCGCAGGCCAAGCGCATCGCCCAGAACCTGCGGGCCATCGTCTGTCAGCGGCTCGTGCCGGCGGCAAACGGGGGCAAGGTCGCGGCGGTCGAACTGCTGATCAACACCGCATACATCTCGGATTTGATAAGTAAAATGGAGGTCGGCAACATCAAGGATGCGATCGAGCGCGGTGGGCAGTACAAGATGCAGTCGTTCGACCAGCACCTGGTGCAGCTGTACAACGAAGGTCGCATCACCGCCGAGACCGCGGTCGAATTTGCCGATTCAGCCAGCAACGTCAAGATCAAGATCAAGACCTCGAACGCCGGCAAGAAGGCCTCTGCCGATGTCGACTGGGGGCACAACCTCTCGCTGGAACCGACCGAAGGCGACCAGGTCGACGAGGTCGTCGCCGACTTCGGCAAGTTGTAACCCCGCCGCCCGGCAAGTCCCGGCAGGGCGGCCGCCTGTCCACGCGGGGTTTTGCTCTGCGCGTCGGGTTGCTATCTTACGCCGCCCTGTTGTCGGCGGTTGCATAGCATGATTGGTCCGTATCGAACCCGTACCCTGGTCCTGACGGCCTGCGCGTGGCTGTTGTCCGGCGCGCTGCCCGCCAGCCCGCTTCAGGGCAGTGAATGGAAGCCGCTGCGCATCGATGACATCGGTGTACCCGATGAAACGGTCGCCTTCGTGCAGTTTCGCAGCAAGGGCCGCCTGGTGGGCCATGGCGGCTGCAATCGGCTGTTTGCCGAGTACGATGCAAATGCGGGCAACATCTTCGTAGGCCCGGTCGCGGCTTCGCGGATGGCGTGCGCCGAAAGCGTGATGCAGCGTGAGGTTGCGCTCGCCCAGGCCCTCGAGAACGCGCGCACCTATCTGCGCCAGCAGGCGCAACTGGTGCTGTTCGACGCTGCCGGCAAGCCGATCCTGGAGATGCGCCAGACCGACTGGGACTGAGCCGTGCGCTGTCGGTGAGGGGCGCGGCTATACTTGGCGCGTTGCCCGGGAGATGCGAGCTCGCATGCCAACACGCCAAAGCGCCAGCGGTACCCAGAGCCACCCGACGACTGCAGTCCAAGACGTCCCCGATCTGCGTGACTGGCCGTTCGAGCCGACGCTCGCCCAGTTGCGTGCCTATGTCCCGCCGCCGCGCAATCTGCTCATCCTGGATCAGCAACAGGAGGGTGCCTGCACCGGCTTTGGCCTGGCGGCGGTCATCAATCTGCTGAATCAGCGCCGTCGGAATCGTACCCGTGTCAGTCCGCGGATGCTGTACGAGATGGCGAAGCTGCATGACGAATGGCCAGGCGAGGATTACGCCGGCTCGAGCTGCCGCGGTGCGATCAAAGGCTGGTTCAACATGGGGGTGTGCAGCGCCGCCCAGTGGCCGTACACGCAGGGCAATCCCGGCAGCCTCACAGTCGATCGCGCCAAGCGGGCACGCGAAAACACCATCGGTGCCTATTACCGCGTACAGCCTCGGATAGCCGACTTCCACGCCGCAGTAAACGAGGCGGGCGCGATCTTCTGTTCAGCGCAGACCCATGCCGGCTGGATGCGACCCGACCGACGCACCGGGGTCATTCCGTTTATCAAGGGACAGCAGGGCGGCCATGCCTTTGCGATCGTCGGCTACAACAGCAAGGGATTCTGGTTGCAGAACTCGTGGGGCAAGGGTTGGGGCAAGGGTGGTCTCGGCCTATGGCAATACGAGGATTGGCTTGAAAACCTGATGGATGCCTGGGTGTTCAATGTGGCGCTTTCCACGCCCCAGATATGGCATCTCCCGCAGCCCAACGGACTCAATCGCAGTGGATTGTCGATCCGCCAGAGCCTTGCGCGCAGCGAGATCGCCGGACATTTCATCCATGTCGACGACGGGCGGTTTCAGACCCGGGGGCGTTATTGGAGCAACGCCGATGATGTGCGTACCACGGCCCGTCTGATTGCCGGCAGCAGCGACAAGTACCAGCATCTCCTGCTGTATGCGCACGGCGGACTGAACTCGCCGAAGGATTCGGCACACCGGATCGCGGCGATGAAGGGGACCTTCAAGCGTAATGGGATCTACCCGTATCACTTCATGTACGACACCGGGATCATAGAAGAGCTCAAGGATGTCGTGCTGCGGCGTCGCGATGCCGCAGCGGAACGTGCCGGTGCCCTCGGCGACTGGACCGACCGGATACTCGAATGGGTGACGCGGATTCCGGGGCGCGCCCTGTGGCGGGAAATGAAGGATGGCGCGCGGCTGCCGTTCCTGCCGAAGCACGCCGGTAGCGAGACACTTGCTATCTGGATGAACGAACTCGCGCGCAGGCGTGACACCCCACTGAAGATCCACCTTTGTGGGCACAGCACCGGCGCCATTCTGCTGGCGTGGCTGTTGGAGGCGCTCGAAGACCTTGCGCCGACGTTGCGCGTCGCGAGTTGCACGCTGTTTGCGCCGGCCGCCAGCGTGGGCCTGTTCGAGAGCCATTACTATCCCTACCTGATCACCGCGCCTGGCAGTTTCGGCATCGACCGCATGCAGGTGTTGAACCTCACCGAACGCCTGGAGCGCGACGATACGGTCGCTGGGGTGTATCGCAAGTCACTGCTGTATCTCGTGTCGCAGGCGTTCGAGGAGGCCCTCCCGGAGGACATCCTCGGTATGCAACGCGACATGCAAAAGCTGCAGCGTAAAGACAAGATGGACAGGATCACCGACCGGTTCAGCGTGCACTATTCGGACGGTTCGCCGAACGACATCACCGAGGCCACCTCGCACGGTGGCTTCGACAACGATGCGGCCAGCATGAACAGCTTGCTGCGCATCATCCTCGGCGCGGATCCGCTACCGGAGCACCGTTTCAGCAAAGCGTCGCTCGAATACTGAGCGGGGGAGCATCGATGGCCGATTTCGAACAGGCATATGCGGCCACGTCGGCGCATCAGGGCGGTTATGTCAAAGTTCCGATCGACCGTGGAGGTGAGACCTATCGCGGCATCGCCAGAGTTCACCACCCGGACTGGGACGGTTGGCGGCGCATCGACGCCATGCGTCGCAAGGCCGGGTTCCCGCGCAGTCTGGGCCGTAGCGCGCCGCTCCAGGTCGCGGTCCGAACCTTCTACCGACAGGCGTACTGGGATCGCTTTCAGGGCGATGCACTGCCCGACCAGGCGGTCGCGAACGAACTGTACGATACCGCGGTCAATATGGGACTTCGCCGGGCAGTACGCTTCCTGCAATCGTCACTCAATCTGCTCAACCACGATCAGCGCGACTACCCGGACCTGATCGTCGACGGCTGGTTCGGCGACAAGACGCTCGCGGCCCTGGACACATTGCTGGCCAACGACTGCAGCGGCGAAGCGCTGATCAAACTGATGAACATCCAGCAGGGTGCGCGCTACGTGGAGATCATGGCCGGTGATGCCACCCAGGAGCGCTTTGCGCGCGGCTGGACCGAGCGCGCATGAGCGGGTCATGCAACCAGCCCGCAGGGGCCTGGGAAGGGCAGGGTGCCCGTCCCGGACTGATATCAAGATTGAGTTGACGATACCCGGCGCCTTCCGGCGTTCCGGGTGACGCCTCGTTCGCGCGTACCCGATACACCCCGAAAGTCGGCGGTCTTCGCCGCGACGGTCCACGATAACCCCAGCCGCGAAGATCGCAGCATTCCTGAGTCGCTGCCAGGGGCGCCAGGTCGGCGCGATCCTTCCCCGAGAAACCATCCGCGCGAGCGCCGATTGCCGTTCGCGCCGCCTGTTGCACGGGCGCCCGAATCTGGTGCGACACCCGGTGCAGAGCGCACCAATGCAGAGCGGCAACGCGATGCACAACCGAGACAGTCGTTTCAATTGTTCGTGTACGCAGGCACTTAGCGAACTTGGCACAAGCGCTGCATTGACCTGCGCAGCCGTCGCTTCGCCGGGCCAGAGAAGGCTCCGAACGCTGTACATGAAGCACCAAACGATTTGGCAGTTTGCCAGCGCGGGTCGTCGGTCGTGTCGAATCCAATCCTTAGGGGAGTAAATCGAACAATGAATCTCGCTAAACAATTTCGTCGCTTGTCGCTCGCCGTCAGTGCGGCGGCTGCCTTCGGGGCCGCTGGCGTAGCGCAGGCCGCGGATACCATCAAGGTCGGCGTCCTGCATTCGCTTTCCGGGACCATGGCGATCTCGGAGACCACGCTCAAGGACACGATGCTGATGCTGATCGACGAGCAGAACAAAAAGGGTGGCCTGCTCGGCAAGAAGCTGGAGGCCGTCGTGGTCGACCCGGCATCGAACTGGCCACTGTTCGCCGAGAAGGCGCGTGAGCTGATCGAAAAGGAGAAGGTTGCCGCGGTATTCGGTTGCTGGACCTCGGTTTCGCGCAAGTCGGTGCTGCCGGTGTTCGAGGAACTGAACGGTCTGCTGTTCTATCCGGTGCAGTACGAGGGCGAGGAATCGTCGAAGAACGTGTTCTATACCGGCGCGGCGCCCAACCAGCAGGCGATTCCGGCAGTCGATTACCTGATGGACCAGGGCGTCAAGCGGTGGGTGCTCGCGGGCACCGACTATGTCTACCCGCGCACGACGAACAAGATCCTCGAGGCCTACCTGAAGGCCAAGGGCGTGGCCGAGGGTGACATCATGATCAACTACACGCCGTTCGGTCATTCGGACTGGCAGTCGATCGTCTCGGATATCAAGAAGTTTGGATCGGCCGGCAAGAAGACCGCGGTGGTCTCGACGATCAACGGCGATGCCAACGTCCCGTTCTACAAGGAACTGGGCAACCAGGGCATCTCGGCCGAGGACATCCCGGTGGTCGCATTTTCGGTCGGTGAAGAGGAGTTGTCCGGCATCGACACCAAGCCGCTGGTGGGTCACCTCGCCGCGTGGAACTATTTCATGAGCGTGGAGAATGACAGCAACGACGCATTCATCGAGGCCTGGCACAAGTTCATCAAGAACGAGGCACGCGTGACCAACGATCCGATGGAAGCGCATTACATCGGCTTCAACATGTGGGTGGAAGCCGTCAAGAAGGCCGGCACCACCGATCCCGAAGCGGTTGGAGACGCGATCATCGGTGTCGCAGTGCCCAACCTGTCCGGCGGCCTGTCGGCGATGATGCCCAACCATCACATCACCAAACCGGTGTTGATCGGTGAGATCCAGGACGACGGTCAGTTCCAGATCGTATCGCAGACGCCGGGTCTGGTGGTCGGCGATGCCTGGTCGGATTACCTTCCGGGTTCCAAAGACCTGATCGCAGACTGGCGTGCACCGTTGTCCTGCGGCAACTACAACGTCAAGACCGCCAAGTGTTCGGGTCAGAACTACTGAGTCCTGACTGATACCTAACGCTGTGCAAGCGCGTGGCACCGGTGACCCGTACACCGGTGCCACACCCCTTCAACCAAAGAAGACACGACTCATGTTGCGAATCCTCGTGACGCTGCTGTTGCTGTGCCTGACACCCGCGATGTTGGCCGCCGAGATCGAGTCGGGTGACGCCACGCTCGATGCAGCGTTTGAACAGTTGCTCGATCGCGATTTCGACGTCAAGTCGCAGGGGTTGACCAAGCTCGCCGAGAGCGGTCACCCGAAGGCCGGTGATCTGCTGCGCGGCATCCTCGAAGGCGAATTGCGCTACCTGAAGCAAAACAGCCGCCTCGTATGGATGCAGTCGCGCGACGACGGCGAACATGCTGTCGATGCGCTCAACGGTGAAGACTACGGTGTCGTTAGCTCGCGCAAATTCAAGAAGTTCGCGATCAACAACGCGATGCGCGGACAGATCCGCGCGATGGCCGCCCAGTTGGAGCTCTCCGACCCCGACCCGGTCGTGCGCCTGCGCGCAGTCAACGCGATCCTGGAGAACATCGAACCCCAGCATGCGACGCTGTTCAGCGGCCTGCTGGAGAAAGAGCAGGACAGCGCTGTGCGTGAGGCGATGACATCCGTGGTGGCATTGGCACGCCTCAGTGCAGCCGACCCGGATACGCGTCGCATGGCGATCGCCGAGGTGGCCGACAGCCTGGAGCCTGCGGTGCGCAACGGACTGGCACGTCTCGCGGCCAGCGACCCGGACAGCGCCGTGCGCGCAGAAGCCGCTTCTGCGCTACAGCATATCCAGGACAAGGTCGAGATGTACGGCTACGTCGAAACCCTGTTTTTCGGTCTCAGTGCGGGGTCCGTACTGGTCCTGGCGTCGATCGGTCTGGCGATAACCTTCGGTGTCATGGGTGTGATCAACATGGCGCACGGTGAGCTGATCATGCTAGGCGCCTACACCACCTATCTGATCCAGCAGGCCATGCCCGAGATGATCGGCCTTTCGATCGCGCTTGCGATCCCTGCGGCATTCGTCGTATCGGGCGTGGTGGGCATCGCGATCGAGCGCGGTGTCATCCGGTTTCTTTATGGACGCCCGCTCGAGACGCTGCTGGCGACCTTCGGCATCAGCCTGATCCTGCAACAACTGGTTCGCACGCTGATCTCGCCGCAGAACGTCCCGGTATCCAATCCCGATCTGCTCAGCGGGTTCTGGCAGATCAACAGCGTGTTGTCGCTGACTTACAACCGCATGTACATCTTCATCTTTTCCCTGCTGGTGTTTGCGGGGCTCTACGCGGTGCTGAAATACACGCGCCTGGGACTCGAGGTGCGGGCGGTCTCCCAGAACCGCGCGATGGCGCGCGCGATGGGCATACGCTCGGCGCGCGTCGATGCACTGACGTTCGGTCTCGGCTCGGGAATCGCCGGAATCGCCGGCGTGGCCCTGTCGCAGCTCACCAACGTGGGTCCGAACCTCGGTCAGGCATACATAGTGGACAGCTTCATGGTCGTGGTGTTCGGTGGTGTCGGCAACCTGTGGGGCACGCTGATCGGTGGTCTCGGCCTCGGGATAGCCAACAAGCTGATGGAACCCTGGGCCGGCGCGGTGTTGGCCAAGATCCTCGTGCTCGTCTTCATCATCCTG
This sequence comes from Chromatiaceae bacterium, assembly GCA_024235395.1. Taxonomy (NCBI): domain Bacteria; kingdom Pseudomonadati; phylum Pseudomonadota; class Gammaproteobacteria; order Chromatiales; family Chromatiaceae; species Chromatiaceae bacterium. The sequence continues at coordinate 316,396 of JACKMK010000003.1, read as the reverse complement.
TTCATCCAGAAACGGCCGCGTGGACTGTTCCCGCAAAAGGGCCGCGCTGCGGAGGGTTGAGCGCATCCATGGCTATCTTCCGCATTCTCAAGGGTGATCGCGGCGGACAGGTGTTTCTGCTGATTTTGATTGCCACGATGATCGCAGTGCCGCTGATGAATGCATTGCCAAGCGATCATCCGCTGTATCTGTCGACCTACACGGTGACGCTGCTGGGCAAATATCTGACATACGCCCTGCTCGCCGTCGCAGTGGATCTCGTCTGGGGCTATCTCGGCATCCTCAGTCTCGGACATGCCGCGTTCTTCGCGCTCGGTGGCTACGCGATGGGTATGTACCTGATGCGCCAGATCGGCGAGCGGGGCGTGTACGGCAATCCCGTGTTGCCGGATTTCATGGTGTTTCTGAACTGGCCGGAGCTGCCGTGGTTCTGGCACGGCTTCGACCAGTTCTGGTTTGCCGCCCTGATGGTGTTCCTGGCGCCGGGACTGCTCGCTTTCGTGTTCGGATGGCTGGCATTCCGCTCCCGCGTCACCGGTGTGTACCTGTCGATCATCACCCAGGCGCTGACCTATGCGTTGATGTTGGCGTTCTTCCGCAACGAGATGGGCTTTGGCGGCAACAATGGTCTGACGGACTTCAAGGACCTGCTGAGCTTCAACCTGCAGGCCGACTCGACCCGCATCGGGCTGTTCATCGCCTCGGGCGTCGCCCTGGCGCTCGGCTACCTCGCCTGTCGGGCGCTGGTCAGGTCGCGGCTCGGACGGGTCGCGGTCGCGATCCGTGACACCGAAGACCGCACCCGCTTCATCGGATACAAGGTCGAGCACGTCAAGCTCGCGATCTTCACGTTCTCCGCGATGCTCGCCGGGCTCGCCGGTGCGCTGTACGTGCCGCAGGTCGGCATCATAAACCCCGGGGAGTTCGCTCCGCTGAACTCGATCGAGGTGGTGATCTGGGTCGCGATGGGTGGACGTGCGACCCTGTACGGTGCGGTACTCGGGGCGATTGGCGTGAACTATGCGAAGACTTGGTTCACAGCGGCATTCCCGGAAGTCTGGCTGTTCGCGCTCGGCGGGCTGTTCGTCCTGGTGACCCTGCTGTTGCCGCGCGGTGTCGCCGGGCTGTGGCGGCGACGCGAGGAGGGCGACGCATGAACGCCGTACGCGAGATGTTCCGTCGCGACCGGGTGTTCGACTTCATGGTGCCCAAGGTCGTCGAAGGGCTCGACCTGTCGCATGGTACCGTCCTGTACATGGAGGATGTCTCGGTCGCGTTCGATGGCTTCAAGGCGATCAACAATCTCAATTTCTATGTCAACGCCGGCGAACTGCGTTGCCTGATCGGACCGAACGGCGCGGGCAAGACGACGATGATGGACATCATCACCGGCAAGACGCGGCCGGACACCGGTACCTGTTGGTTCGGATCGCGCATGAACCTGCTGCAGATGGACGAGCCGGAGATCGCCCAGGCGGGCATCGGCCGCAAGTTCCAGAAGCCGACGGTGTTCGAACATCACAGTGTGTTCGAAAACCTCGAGCTGTCGATGGCCGGGCCGAAAGGCGTCTGGCGCACGCTGCGTGCGCGTCTCAACAGCGAAGAGCGTGAACGCATCGACGAGGTATCCGAATTGATCGGTCTGGCGGACCACGCGCAACGCGCGGCCGGCACGCTGTCGCACGGCCAGAAGCAGTGGCTCGAGATCGGCATGCTGCTGATGCAGAATCCGCTGTTGCTGCTGGTCGATGAGCCGGCCGCCGGGATGACCCACCAGGAGATGGACCGGACGGTTGAGCTGCTGGTCTCATTGGCCGGCGATCACTCGGTGGTGGTGGTCGAGCACGACATGGACTTCGTGCGCGCACTCAATTCTCGGGTCACTGTATTGCATCAGGGCAGCGTACTGGCCGAGGGCAGCATGGACCAGGTGCAGAACGACCCGAAGGTCATCGAGGTATATCTTGGCGAGTAGCCAACCGTACAGGGCGTTCGGATGCTGAAGATCGAACAACTCAATCAGTTTTACGGGCAGTCGCATACACTCTGGGATCTCGACCTGGAGGTACCCGATGGTCAGTGCACCGTACTGATGGGGCGCAACGGGGTCGGCAAGACCACGCTGCTCAAATGCATCATGGGACTGCTGCCGGTCAGGTCCGGTTCTCTGCAGTACGATGGCCAGGAGTTGACCCGGACCGCGGCTGAACAAAGGGCGGGCATCGGCATCGGCTACGTCCCGCAGGGCCGGCAGATCTTTCCGCTGATGAGCGTCGAAGAGAACCTGTTGATCGGGCTGCCCGCGCGCCGCGACGGGCAACGCAGGATCCCGGCATTCATCTTCGAGATGTTTCCGGTGTTGAAGGAGATGCTCGGCCGTCGTGGCGGCGACCTGTCCGGGGGGCAGCAGCAGCAGCTCGCAATCGGGCGCGCGCTGGTCACCGACCCGCGCCTGCTGATCCTCGATGAGCCGACAGAGGGCATCCAGCCGAACATCGTTGCCGAGATCGGCGCTATCGTCCGCAAGCTCAATCGCGAAATGGGACTGACGGTGTTGCTGGTCGAACAGAAACTGCCGTTTGCACGCAAGGTCGCGGATCGGTTCTGTCTGCTCGATCGCGGGCGGGCGGTGGCCACCGGCACGATGGACGCATTGAATGATGAACTGATACAGCAGTATCTGACTGTCTAGCACGAGCGAACGGGGCAAAACGATGCGAATACTCATGACCTTTCCAATAATGCTGCTGTCGACCATCGCGAGCGCGCACCCGTCCGCGTCGCCGCCTGTGCAACACGCCGCCGAACACCTGTGGCTGCTGCTTGCGGTCCCCTTGTTGCTGGGTTTGCCATTCCTGCTGCACCGCCGGTAATCTGCCAGCGCATGAGCGCCGTACCTAGCATTCGATCCGACCGTGGTTGGCGCGCCGCCCTGCGTCTCGGCTTCAGTCGGCGCGGCGCCCGCAGCGTTTTATCCGACCGCACCCGCAGCGGGCCCTTGTCGGTGCAGCGTCCGTTCTACCCGGAAGGCGATGTCTGCCATGTATACGTGCTGCACCCACCCGGGGGCGTAGTCGGTGGTGACTCGCTGGACATCGAGGTTCGGATGGCGATGCAGACGCATGCCTTGCTGACCACACCGGGCGCGACCAAGTTCTACCGCAGTGCCGGGGAATCCGCCCGCCAGACACAGCGGTTCAAGGTGCAGTCCGGTGCGACGCTGGAGTGGCTGCCGCAGGAGAACATCCTGTTCCCCGGTGCGCGAGCCGAACTGCGGACCGAGGTCGAGTTGTCGGGCGACGCGCGCCTGGTGTTGTGGGAGATCCTTTGCCTCGGGCGTCCGGCGATCAACGAGGGATTCGACAGTGGACAGGTGGACAGCCGCCTCAGCATCACCCGCGACGGCATGCCGTTGCTGATCGACAGGTTGCGTGCGGGACCCGAGAGCCGGCATCGTCGGTCGCTGATGGCCGGACACGCCGTTACCGGGACCTGTGTCATCAGCGGTGCCAGCGAGTCTCATCTGGGTGTTTGCCGCGCATTGCTGTCCGCGACTGATGAGCCTCACAGTGCCGCCACGCTGCTCGACGACCTGCTGGTGGTGCGCAGCCTCGGTGATTCGACCGAGCGGATACGGCGGCTGTTCGGTGAAATCTGGCAGGCGCTTCGGCAGGATCTGCTTGGCTGTCCGCCCAGCGTGCCGCGCATCTGGTCGACCTGAACAAGCAACCAAGGCAGAGCAAAATGGAACTGACACCAAGAGAAAAAGACAAGCTGCTGTTGTTCACCGCGGCGCTACTCGCGGAACGGCGCAAGGAACGCGGCCTGAAACTGAACTATCCGGAAGCGGTTGCCTACATCAGTGCCGCGATCATGGAAGGGGCCCGAGACGGTCGTTCGGTCGCCGAGCTGATGGATCATGGCCGTACGCTGTTGACCCGTGACGACGTCATGGATGGCATCGCGGAAATGATCCCGGAAGTACAGGTCGAGGCGACCTTTCCGGACGGTACCAAGCTGGTCACGGTGCACGACCCGATCGTTTGACCTATCGCCACCGCCACGCATGACGGAGGCGTCGACTATGGAGGCAGGGGCATGAATCCCGGTGAACTCATCGCTGCAAGCGGTGATATCGAACTGAATGTCGGACGTGACCGGGTCACGCTGACGGTGGCGAATACCGGCGACCGTCCGATCCAGGTCGGTTCCCATTACCACTTCTACGAGACCAACGAGGCATTGGCCTTCGAGCGCGACCGGGCGCGCGGTTTTCGCCTCGATATCCCGGCGGGTACCGCGGTGCGCTTCGAACCGGGCCAGACTCGCGAGGTGCAGCTGGTGGCCTATGCCGGTGACCGGCACGTCTACGGCTTTCGCGGTCACGTGATGGGTCCATTGGACAAAGGCAGGTAAGCGATGGCCAGGATAAGCCGGCAGGCCTATGCGGAAATGTACGGACCGACGGTTGGCGACCGGGTTCGTCTGGCCGACAGCGAGTTGTTCATCCAGGTGGAGGAAGATCGCACCGTCTACGGCGACGAGGTCAAGTTCGGTGGCGGCAAGGTGATCCGCGACGGCATGGGGCAGAGTCAGCAACCGTCCAGTCAGGTCGTAGATGTGGTGATCACCAATGCCCTGATCCTCGACCATTGGGGCGTCGTGAAGGCGGATGTCGGGATCAAGAACGGGCGCATCGTCGGCATCGGCAAGGCCGGTAACCCGGATGTGCAGGCCGGTGTCGATATCGTCATCGGCCCCGGCACCGAGGCGATCGCGGGGGAGGGTCAGATCCTGACCGCCGGCGGCATCGATTCGCATATCCATTTCATCTGTCCGCAGCAGGTGGACGATGCATTGATGTCCGGCATCACGACCATGCTCGGTGGTGGCACCGGGCCGGCGACCGGTACCAACGCGACCACCTGTACCCCGGGTCCCTGGAACATCCAACGCATGCTGCAGGCCGCCGACGGTCTTCCGATGAACCTCGGTTTCCTCGGCAAGGGCAATGCCTCGCGCCCGGGACCGCTGTCCGAACAGATCGCCGCCGGTGCGATCGGTCTGAAGCTGCACGAGGATTGGGGCACCACGCCAGCGGCGATCGACAACTGCCTGACGGTGGCCGAGAACTTCGACGTGCAGGTGGCGATCCATACCGACACGCTGAACGAATCCGGGTTCGTCGAGGACACGCTCGCGGCGATTGCCGGCCGGACCATCCATACCTACCACACCGAGGGGGCCGGCGGCGGGCATGCGCCTGACATCATCAAGGCTGCGGGCTATGCCAATGTGCTGCCCTCGTCGACCAATCCCACCCGGCCGTACACGGTGAACACCGTCGACGAGCACCTCGACATGCTGATGGTCTGCCACCACCTGTCGCCGTCGATCCCCGAAGACGTGGCGTTTGCCGAATCGCGTATCCGTCGCGAGACGATCGCCGCCGAAGACATCCTGCACGATCTGGGCGCCTTCTCGATGATCGCGTCGGATTCGCAGGCGATGGGGCGCGTCGGCGAGGTGATCACGCGCACCTGGCAGACGGCGCACAAGATGAAGGTGCAACGCGGCAGCCTGATGGGTGATCCGGCCGTTCACGACAACCTGCGTGCCCGGCGCTACATCGCGAAGTACACGATCAATCCGGCGATCGCGCACGGCATCTCGCACGAGGTCGGTTCGGTCGAGATCGGCAAGCTGGCGGATCTGGTGCTGTGGAAGCCGGCATTCTTCGGTGCCAAACCGAGCCTGGTGATCAAGGCGGGCATGATCGCCGCCGCGCCGATGGGCGATCCGAATGCCTCGATACCGACGCCGCAGCCGGTGCACTATCGACACATGTTCGGTGCGATCGGCGGTGCACGGCATGCGACGCGCATGACGTTTCTGTCGCAGACGGCGTACGAGGCGGATGTGCACCGCCATCTGGGTCTGGAGTCTCTGGTCGGTGTGGTACGCAACTGCCGCGGCGTGCAGAAGGCCGATATGGTGCTGAACGACTGGCGGCCGACGATCGAGGTCGATCCGCAGACCTACGAGGTACGTGCCGACGGCGAGCTGTTGACCTGCGAGCCGGCCGACGTACTGCCGATGGCACAACGATATTTCCTGTTCTGAGGGCATTGGGGATTTCTCGTGCGTGAGTTCATTCGGCGGGCCGAACAGGGCGAGTACGCGACCACGCTGACCTTGCCGCTGGAGAAACGTATCCGCAGCCGATTGCGGGTGACGCTGGACGACGGCAGCGATGCCGGTGTATTCCTGGAGCGCGGCGAGGTGCTGCGTGACGGTGATCTGCTGGCCACCGGCGACGGCTTCATCGTGTGTGTCCGCGCAGCGGCCGAACCGGTCTCGGAGGCACGCTGCGACGATCCGCTGCTGCTTGCGCGTGCCTGTTATCACCTCGGCAACCGACACGTCGAACTGCAGATCGGCGACGGCGTGCTGCGCTACCGACATGACCACGTGCTCGACGACATGCTGCGTGGTCTGGGTCTGAACCCGAGTTACGTCGAGGCGCCGTTCGAGCCAGAGCCCGGTGCCTATGGCGGCAGTGCACACGCGCACGCCCATGCCCACGCCGGGGATGCCGATCACGTGCACGCGGTTTCCGGGGCGGGTGATGGCGTCTGAGCCGCTGGCACGTCTGCGACTGTTGCAGCTGGCGAGCCCCGCGCTGCCGATCGGCGGCTTCACCTATTCCCAGGGACTGGAGTGGGCCGTCGAGGCCGGCTGGGTGGAAGACGTCGCGGCCCTGAACGACTGGCTGGTCGGCCTGCTGGACGACGGGTTGGCCCGGCTCGACCTGCCCCTGTTGGCGCGCCTGTACGACGCCTGCGAGGCAGGCAATCCGGATGCGATCGCGCGATGGGGGCGCCACCTGTATGCCTGTCGCGAGACCCGGGAGCTGCGGATCGAGGAGCGCAACCGGGCACGTGCCTTGCTCGCCCTGCTCCGCGATCTGGGCATTACCGAGGCTGTCGCATGGCGCGACTCGCTGGCGCATTGCCAGGCCGCGCCCTTTGCGTTGGCCGCGGTACGTTGGGGCATAGCGCGCGAGGACTGCCTGTTGGGGTATGCCTGGGGCTGGCTGGAAAACCAGGTGGCCGCCGCGGTAAAGCTGGTGCCCTTGGGCCAGACCGCGGGTCAGCGTGTGCAGCTCGATCTGGCGGATCGACTGGCGGCCGCGGTGCGCCGTGCGCAGTCGGTCGATGACGACGGCATCGGCGCCGGAGCGCCGGCGCTGGCGATTGCCAGCGCGCGTCACGAGACGCAGTACACACGGTTGTTCAGGTCCTGAGAAGGGGCTTTGAAACCACGACGGGGTAGGGAGATGAAGAGAAAGCGACCGGCATTGCGGGTTGGCGTGGGTGGACCGGTTGGGTCGGGTAAGACCGCCCTGCTGGAGGTGTTGTGCAAGGCGCTCCGCGATCGCTACGACATTGCGGTGGTGACCAACGATATCTACACCCAGGAAGATGCGCAGATCCTGATGCGGGCAGAGGCCCTGCCGTTCGAACGCATCGTCGGGGTCGAGACGGGCGGCTGTCCGCACACCGCGATCCGCGAGGATGCATCGATGAACCTCGCCGCCGTCGAGGACCTGCAGCACCGGTTTCCGGATCTCGATGTAGTGTTCATCGAAAGCGGCGGCGACAACCTTTCCGCGACCTTCAGCCCGGAACTGGCCGACCTGACGATCTACGTGATCGATGTCGCAGAGGGCGAGAAGATCCCGCGCAAGGGCGGACCGGGCATCACCCGGTCGGACCTCCTGGTGATCAACAAGATCGACCTTGCTCCCTACGTCGGCGCGTCACTCGATGTGATGGCGGCGGATACCGAGCGCATGCGCGGCGCGCGCCCCTGGGTGTTCGCCAACATGAAGACCCGTCAGGGCCTGGACGAGATCATCGCCTTCATCGAACGCGAGGGCATGCTGCAGGCCGCCAAGGCATCCTGAGCAGCATGCGGCCCTGTTCGTGCAGGGGTCAGGCGGCGCGGCGCGCCCTGCTGGACGGCGTCGGTGCGACGCCGGGTCTCGGCGTCAGCGGCACCACGTTGTCGCGCGGGACCACGCGACCCATGCGGCGCCAGGCCACGACGACCAGGCCGGACAATGCGGCGGCTGCGGCCCCGTCGAGCAGCGTGATGCCGCTCAGGAACACCATCACGATCGAGATCGCACCACTCATCAGGATGGCGGCGAGCGTCGGCAGTAAGAAGTTCACCACCAGTCCGTCGGCCAGGCTGCCGGTCCGTTCAGCCCTGGCGTACCAGTGTTTCAGCCAACGCAGCAACAGCACAGATGTGCCGATAAAGGCAATTCCGAGAAACAGCGACATACAGGGATTCCTGCTGGGGTCGCGGGTGCACGCAGCGGATGCCGCATTCTGCGACCGGGGGTGCCCCGCCGGCCTCCCCAATCACCCGGGGAGTCGGGTTGGAAGTAGGCTGCGGTCGAGCCGGTGTACGGGGCAGTTGGCATTTCGACCGCAGGTGGGTGCGCAAAGCATGGTGCGCGTTGCCACGCCTTGCAAGGGGGGGCAGAAAATATTCTTGCAGGTCGCCGTTCGAGGCGCCGCTCGCTGAAATCCGCGGCCGTACGGCCTTGCCGGCTTGCGGATTCTGCCCGGTATCGATTCGACCTCCGCGTACACATGGATCACCCGGTATCCACGCCTGCCGGCTGCCCGGCGCGGCTGTTAACATCCGCCGATGGACGTTTCACACATCATCGACGGGCTGAACGACGCACAGCGTTCGGCGGTTACCGCGCCGCTCGGGAGCACCCTGGTCCTGGCCGGGGCCGGCTCCGGCAAGACCCGGGTACTGGTGCACCGCATCGCCTGGCTGATCCAGGTCGAGGGCCTGTCGCCGTGGTCGATTCTCGCGGTGACCTTCACCAACAAGGCAGCCCGGGAGATGCGGCACCGGATTGAGGAGTTGCTCGGGCAACCGGTCGGCGGCATGTGGGTCGGGACTTTCCACGGGCTCGCACACCGGCTGCTGCGCGCGCATTGGCAGGAGGCGGGGCTGCCGCAGGGTTTCCAGATCCTCGACTCCGACGACCAGCAGCGCCTGGTCAAGCGTGTGATACGCGAAATGAACCTGGATGACGCGAAATGGCCGCCACGCCAGGTGCAGTGGTACATCAATCAGCAAAAGGACGAAGGATTGCGCTCCGACCACCTGGACCACGGTGGTGATCCCTATCAGCGCCAGATGATCGCGATCTACCGGGAATACGAGGCGGCATGCCAGCGTGGCGGCAGTGTCGATTTTGCCGAATTGTTGTTGCGTGCACACGAGCTGTGGCGTGACCGGCCGGACGTGCTGCAACATTATCGTGCGCGCTTCGGAGCGATCCTCGTCGACGAGTTCCAGGATACCAACAGTATCCAGTACGCCTGGCTTCGGCTGCTCGCCGGCAACGATGAAAAGCTGTTCGTGGTCGGTGACGACGACCAGTCGATCTACGGCTGGCGTGGTGCGCGGGTCGAGAACATCCAGGATTTCCAGCGCCACCACCCGGACGCCCAGGTGGTCCGTCTGGAACAGAATTACCGCTCCACGGGCAATATCCTGAACGCCGCCAACGCGGTGATCGCGAACAATCCGACGAGGCTCGGCAAGCGTCTGTGGACCGAGGACGGCGACGGTGCGCCGATCCGGGTCTATGCAGCCTTCAACGAGGTCGACGAGGCGCGGTTCGTGGTCGAGCGCATCCGGGCTGCCATCGAACACGGCAGTCGCCGCGCCGAGACCGCGATTCTGTACCGCACGACGGCACAGTCACGGTTGTTCGAGGAAGCCTTGATACAGGCAGGTATCCCGTACCGCGTCTACGGTGGGCTGCGCTTCTTCGAGCGTGCCGAGATCAAGGATGCGCTCGCCTATATGCGCCTGGTTGCGAACCGCCACGACGACCCGTCCTTCGAGCGCGCGGTGAACCAGCCACCGCGCGGCATAGGTCCGCGTACGCTCGACGCGGTGCGCGCGCATGCGCGCGACTTCGCTTGTTCCCTGTGGCAGGCGGCCGGCGACCTGTTGCGCGGTGGCGCGATGGCCGCCCGCGCCGCCAATGCGCTGCGCGGTTTCCTCGACCTGATCGAGGAGATCGACGCGAACAGCGCCGGTTCCGGCCTGCCGGAGCGCGCTGCATTCGTGATCGAGGCCTCGCACCTGCGCGAGCATTTCGAGAAGAGTCGGGACGGCAAGGGTCAGGACCGGCTGGAGAACCTCGACGAACTGGTCAATGCCTGTCGGCAATTCGAGCCGCCGGAAGACGACAGCGACCTCTCGGAACTTGACGCCTTCCTGGCGCACGCCGCGCTCGAGGCCGGCGACACGCAGGCCGAGGAATACGAGGACTGCGTGCAGCTGATGACGCTGCATTCGGCCAAAGGGCTGGAGTTTCCCCTGGTCTTTGTCGGTGGCATGGAAGAAGGGCTGTTCCCCCACAGCATGTCGGCCGAGGACCCCCAGCGACTCGAGGAGGAGCGCCGCCTGTGCTATGTCGGCATGACGCGCGCAATGTCGCAACTCTACCTGACGCACGCCGAGAGTCGGCGCCTGCACGGGTCCGAGAGCTATCCGCTGCCATCCCGGTTCCTGCGAGAGATCCCGGTCGAGCTGATCGAAGAGGTGCGGGCCCGGCCGCAGGTCAGCCGACCCTACAGCCCCGCCTCGGTCTCGCTTGCCGCAGCGCAAGATGCGACCGGTTTCCGACTCGGTCAACGCGTGTTGCACCCGAAGTTCGGTGAAGGCGTGATCCTGAACGCCGAAGGGCAGGGCAACGGGGCGCGCGTGCAGGTCAATTTCGAGCAGGCCGGTGCGAAATGGCTGGTGGTCGCATACGCCAACCTGAGTCCGGCATGAGCGCGGACCCGACGGATCTTGCGAGTGCGCCCTCGGTGAGTGGAACCGGGGCCGTTTTCCCGGTGCCGTCGTCGCTACCGTTGTCGCTGTACGTTCATATCCCCTGGTGCGTGCGCAAATGCCCCTACTGCGACTTCAATTCGCACGTGCCTCAGGTCGCCGTGGAACAGGAGGCGTACATCGACGCACTGCTGCGCGATCTCGACCAGGAAATGGCCCGCCAGCCGCTCGGTGAGATTCAGAGCGTGTTCATCGGCGGCGGTACGCCCAGCCTGTTTGACGGTGCAGCGATCGGCCGCCTGCTGGAAGGGATCGCGCGTCGGCTCACGTTGGTGGCCGACATCGAGATCACCCTGGAGGCCAATCCGGGGACCGTCGAGGTGGCGCGGTTTGTGGACTACCGGGCGGCCGGGGTAAATCGCCTGTCGATCGGCATGCAGAGCCTCGACGATCAGCGGCTCGCCGCACTGGGGCGGATTCACTCGGCGGCCGAGGCGCTCCATGCCTATCGGGTCGCACGCGACGTCGGGTTCGACAACGTCAACCTCGACCTGATGTTCGGTCTGCCGCGCCAGCGCGTCGCTGACGCGTTGTCGGACCTGGAGCAAGTGATCGCGCTGCAGCCCGAGCACCTGTCGTGGTACCAGCTCACGCTGGAACCGAACACCGCGTTTCACCATAAGCCGCCGCCGTTGCCCGATGACGACAGCCTGGCGGACATCATGGAGCTCGGGCAGCAGCGCCTGGAAGCGGCGGGGTATCGTCGTTACGAGGTCTCGGCCTACGCACGCGAAGGCCGACGCTGTACGCACAATGTCAATTACTGGCAGTTTGGCGATTACCTCGGTATCGGCGCCGGCGCCCACGGCAAACTCACGGCGACCGGTATGCGTGTGTGGCGTCGCGCCAAGCAGCGCCATCCCGCCGCCTACCTGGCGGCACAGGGAGGGCGCATCGTCTCGACCGAGGCCGAGGTGACCGGCAATGAGCTGGCGCTGGAGTTCCTGCTCAACGCGCTGCGCCTGAGCCAGGGCGTCCCGCGCGGCTACTTCGTGCAACGGACCGGTCTTGACCTGGCAGACCTCGCACCCGCTCTGGGCAGGGCACAGGCCCTTGGACTGCTCGATGCCGATCCGACGCGGTTGTGCGCGAGCGCGCTCGGGTTCCGCTTCCTCAACGACCTGCTCGGGCTTTTCCAGGCGGACTGAGAGATGAGCCCGGTCCTCAGCTATCAGCCGATCCGTTGCCCTTACTGCGGCGAATGGATCGAACTCACGGTCGACGGCTCGGCGGGCGAGCTGGACTATGTCGAGGACTGCAGCGTCTGCTGCCGGCCAATCGAGGTTGCCGTGCGCGCCAACGGTGATGACTGGGTCCTGGAGGTGAGGCGTGACGACGAGTGACTACCGGCCGATCGACTGCGACATGCACTCGATGCTCGAGCTGTTGGCGTTGCAGCGCAGCGCGGTGACCGTGCGCGCAGTCGACGAACATCAGGCGGCAATCGTGATCGAGGGCACGGTCAGCGACGTGTACACGCGAGACCGCGCCGAGTACCTCGAGCTGCGCGACGCGGCCGGCGACATTTTCGCTGTTCGCCTCGACCGGTTGCGCGCAATCTACGATGCAGCCGGCGTCCAGATCTGGCGTCAATAACCCGACAGAACGCATTAGGGTGGCTAGATATATGTTTTCAAAGGAAAAAACGTAGGAACTGGGGTCCCGGCGGGGGCCATTAAATTCTCGAAGACAAGTCGCAAAACCCTGTGATAGCTTGAACTCGGAACGACCGAAAAACCGACTTATGTCGGCCGGTCCGAGCTGAACTTTAGGGTGAATGCGATGGACAAGAAAAATACTGCCGAGATTGATTTTGACACCTGGTCTGCGGTTGCCCGTGATGACCCTGCCGCTTTCGAGGCAATGCGCCTAGAGGCGATCGAGGCGGTCATCGCCGGGGCGCCCGAGGCCAATCGGGAGCGCCTGCGCCGTCTGCAGTGGCGGATCGACCAGGAACGCCGGCTCGCGCGCACGCCGATGGGCGCCTGTCTGCGCATCTCGCGCATGATGTGGCGCGCGGTGCTGGGTCCCAACGGCCTCAACGATCGGTTTGCCGAGTTGCAGCACCTGTTCTACGGAACACCGATCGAACCGCCGGCGGCGCCCCCGGTGTCTGCCGAGGTCGTCGCGTTCGCACGCACCCGCGACTGACGTCCGGACTTGCGTTATTGCCGGTCGTGGATTAAATTACGCGGCCTTTCGCGGCGCTCGCCCGCGACCGAGCAATACCGCCCCGGCTGCAATGCGGCGTCGGGCGTTGGGAGTGAGACGAAAATGAAAGCGGATCTGCATCCGAACTACACTGACATCAAAGTCGTCTGCAGCTGTGGCAACAGCTTCAACACGCGCTCGACCATCGGTGGCGACACCCTGCAGGTCGAGGTATGTTCCGCATGCCACCCGTTCTACACGGGTCAGCAGAAGCTGATGGATACTGCGGGCCGGGTCGACCAGTTCCGGAAGCGTTTCCGTCGCTGAGCCGGTAACGGCCCGAACGGACACCGCAAGGCGCCCTCGTGGCGCCTTTTCTCGTTTTTCACGGGCCGAGCGCCCCGCCACGGGAGTCGAGCATGAACGAAGAACAGAACAACCAGGACGCCGATTTCGAGATCAACCAGGCGGCATTGGATTATCACGCCAACCCTCGGCCGGGAAAGATCAGTGTCGAGGTTTCGAAGTCCACCCGTACCCAACGCGACCTCGCGCTGGCATATACCCCGGGTGTCGCAGAGCCGGTGCGTCGCATCGCCGCCGATCCGGATGACGCCTATAAATACACCGCGAAAGGAAACCTCGTGGCCGTCATCACCGACGGCAGTGCGGTGCTCGGACTGGGCAATGTCGGATCGCTCGCGGGCAAGCCGGTCATGGAAGGCAAGGGCGTGCTGTTCAAACACTTCGCCGGAATCGATGTGTTCGACATCGAGGTCGATGCCCCCAATCCGCAGGATTTCATCGACACCGTGCAACGGATTGCCCCTACCTTTGGCGGCATCAATCTCGAAGACATCGCGGCACCGCACTGCTTCGAGATCGAGCAGGCATTGATTGAACTGCTCGACATCCCGGTATTTCACGACGATCAGCACGGCACGGCGATCATCATCGCAGCCGGTTTGTTGAATGCGCTGGAGCTACAGGACAAGCAGCTCGCAGATGCACGGATCGTCGTGCTCGGTGCCGGGGCTGCGGGTATCGCTGCCGTGCAGTTGTTGATTGCGCTGGGCGCCGGTCGCGACAATTTTCTGGTACTCGATCGCAAGGGAGTGATTCATCGGGGTCGGACCGACCTCAATCCGCACAAACTCGGCGTGGCCGTCGATACCGATGCCCGCACGCTTGACGACGCGATGCGCGGCGCCGATGTGTTCATCGGTGTGTCGGGTCCGGATCTGGTGACCCCTGCGATGTTGGCTTCCATGGCCGACCGGCCGATCGTGTTTGCGTTGTCCAATCCCGTTCCGGAGATTCGGCCCGAGGTCGCCCAACAGGTACGGTCCGACATGATCATGGCGACCGGACGCTCCGACTATCCCAACCAGGTAAACAACGTCCTCGGGTTTCCGTTTATCTTTCGTGGAGCGCTCGATGTGCGGGCCCGGCGGATCAACCGGGAAATGCAGATCGCAGCGGTGCATGCATTGAAGGATCTGACCCACCAGCCGGTTCCGCAGAACGTGCTCGATGCATACGGCCTGGAGGCATTGGCGTTCGGCACCGGTTACATCTTGCCCAAACCACTCGATCAGCGACTGAGGGATGTCATACCGCCTGCGGTGGCGCGCGCTGCGATCGATAGTGGCGTGGCACGTACCGCCTGGCCTGCGCACTATCCTGAAGCGGCCGTGTAACCCTCAGGTGCGTGACGGCATCGTGGATGCCGCCGGCAGACAGATGGCGAACAGCGATTGGGCATGGCGGTGGCACGCTGACGCACTGCCAGCATCCCCTGCCATGCGGCGGCCTGATGCGCCACCCCGCGGCGACCGTGATTGCATTCGGCACGCCCTTTCGAGTTTGCGCCATGGAGCCGCTGGCGCAGGTCGCCCTGATGGCATCGGATGTCTGCAAACCATCGCTACGCATTGACCGACGAAACCCCTCCGCACTCCCTTGGTGCGTCTCCCGGCATTCGCCGGCCCGGTGCTTGTTGCGTGCAGATCCGCGTGTGCGGGATCGGTGCGTGAGTTCCGGCGGTGCGGCATTTCCGCGAACCGGTTGCCTTGGCGTGTCGTACGGCATGCATCCAGGATCAATAACAAATCACCTTAGAATTCAGCATGTGCAGCGTTCGAAGTTCGCGGTGGACCGGCAATGATGCGACTTTCACAGTGATGTCGACCGCGTGGACCCTGGCGGGCAAATGCTTACCGTGACCGACGACATTTCCAATGATCGGTCGCGAATTGGCCTGTGCTAGGCTTGGGCATCCAGACTATTGTCAAGCCAGAGGTACGGGCAGATGTCGAACAGAAAAGCCACCCTCACGTTCAACGATACAGGCAAGTCCATCGATCTGGAGATTCTGTCCGGCACCGAAGGACCGGACACGATCGATATCACCAGCCTCTATGGACAGGCCAAGGTTTTTACCTACGACCCGGGCTTCGTTTCCACGGCGAGCTGCAACAGCTCGATCACCTATATCGATGGCAACGAAGGTGTGTTGCGGTATCGGGGTTATCCCATCGAACAGCTTGCAGCAAAGTCGACTTTCATCGAAGTCGCGTACCTTTTGCTTTACGGCGACCTTCCGAGTCGTGAACAGCTCGCACAGTTTCAGGACATCATCACGCACCACACGATGATCAATGAGTCCCTGCTGCGTTTCTTCCAAGGTTTTTATAACAATGCCCACCCAATGGCGATGATGGTCGGCGTTGTGGGGTCGTTGTCGGCTTTCTATCACGACTCAATGGATATCAGCGATCCTCGTCATCGCGAGATCAGTGCGCATCGCCTGATCGCGAAAATCCCGACGATTGCAGCTGCCTGCTACAAGCACAACATCGGCGAACCGGTAATCTATCCGCGCAACCATCTGAGCTATACCGCCAACTTTCTGCACATGATGTTCGCGACCCCGTGCGAAGAATACGAGGTAGAGCCGCTCGCAGAGCGCGCTATGGATCTATTGTTCATTCTGCATGCCGATCACGAGCAGAATGCTTCCACCTCCACCGTTCGGCTTGCGGGTAGCTCCGGTGCCAACCCTTTTGCCTGCATTGCCGCTGGTACAGCGTCATTGTGGGGACCGGCGCACGGCGGGGCCAACGAGGCCGTGCTCGACATGCTCGAAGAGATCGGTCATGTCGGCAACATCGAAAAGTATCTTGCCAAGGCCAAGGACAAGGACGACCCGTTCCGTCTGATGGGGTTCGGACATCGTGTTTACAAGAACTATGACCCGCGTGCCAAGATCATCCGCGAGGTCTGTTACCAGGTGCTTGAGAAACTGGCAGACAGCAACAATCCCTTGTTCGAGTTGGCCATGCGCCTGGAAGAGATCGCGTCCAAGGATGAGTACTTCCTGGAAAAGAAGCTCTATCCGAACGTCGACTTCTATTCAGGCATCATCTACCGGGCACTGGGGATACCCGACAGTATGTTCACCGTGATGTTCGCGATCGCACGAACGGCGGGTTGGGTGAGCCACTGGATGGAGATGCTCGATGACCCGAGACATCGGATAGGGCGTCCGCGGCAGCTGTACCAGGGTGCCACCAAGCGCGACTACGTGCCGCTTGCAGAGCGCTGATCAGTTGCCCTCGATGCCGATCAGCGCATCCAGCTGGTCGGCAGTCAGCGTTTCCAGCGGGCCGCCATCCACGGGGTCGCGCGGTGGGTCGCTACGGCTGCGGCGATCGATGATCACCAGTTCGATCGAGGCCTCGCCCGCCAGGAAGCGGACGGCCGGTTGAGCGAGCCGCCGCCCTCCGGAATAGTGCATCGTCACTTCGGCCTCCCTCCATGGGAGGTGCAACTCGTGCAGGTGCAATATCACCTGTTCCGGAGTGTCCGCTGATAAAAGGATCCGGACCCTGTCGAGCGGCCCATCGCCATGTACCAGCGACCCGAACAGGCGTGGTTCGAAAGGCTTCAGGCGGTGCATGGCCTCGCGTGCCGCCAGGCGCATGCGTCGCAGTTGTTCAGTTTGCTGTGGGCGAAACAGCTCGCGATATTCGCTAATACCGCGGAGCAGGTCCGCGCGTGGCGGCCGCCCATGCAATGGGTTGATTCCATGCTGGTCGGCCGCCCTGCGCAGTGCCTCGTCCAGATCGATGCCCTGGTCGACCACGAGAGTCGCCGTCGCGCGGATCCATTGCGCTTGATCCGTCGCTTTGCGCCGTCGTTTCAGAACAGGTCCTGGGTCGGCGGAGGTGCTTCCGTCGGAGCGATCACCGTGCCGTTGCCACCGACTGCCGCGTTCACCGTTCCCGGTGCATTTTCCGTACGAAACACCTCGAAAATGGCGTCATCGGTCGACGCGCTCGCGCGGGTCCCGGTGCGCGGATCGATGCGCACCGTGACGATGTCGGCCGGCACCTCGGGTTCAGTGTCCGGGATGTCCTTGAGTGCGACCTGCATGAAATCTATCCATGCCGGCAGGGCGGCTCTTCCGCCCACCTCGCCGCGGCCCAGCTTGCTGTTGTCGTCAAACCCTACCCAGGCATTGGCCACCAGCCGTTGGTTGAAGCCGTTGAACCAGGCGTCTCTCTGGTCATTGGTGGTACCCGTTTTGCCGGCGAGGTCTTTGCGTCCCAGAGCACGTGCCTTGGTCGCCGTGCCGCGACGAATCACGTCCTGCATCATCGAGTACATCAGGTATCGATTACGCTCGTCGAGCACACGCGGTGCGTGCGTCGAGGCGTCTTCCGCTGCCGGATCACAATCCTTGCACACGGTTATTGGATGTTCCTCGAAAACCGATCCGGCCCCATCCTGATCAATGCGCTCGATGAAGTAGGGTTCGACCCGGAAGCCCCCGTTTGCGAGCACTGCGTAGCCCTTGGCCATCTGCAGTGGGGTCACGTCCGCGCTACCCAGAGCCAGCGAAAGATTGTGCGGCAGCTCGGCAGGATCGAAACCAAACTTTGCGATGTGCTGGAGGGCGGCCTCGATGCCAATGCTGCGCAGCAGCCGGATCGACACCAGATTGCGTGACTTGGTCAATGCTTCGCGCAGTCTCGTGGGGCCGAAAAACTTGCCGGAGTAGTTCTCCGGTCGCCATGCGCCTTCCAGGCTGGGGTCCTCGAACACCACCGGCGCATCATTGATCAGTGTCGCCGGCGTGAAGCCATTCTCGAGTGCGGCGGAGTAGATGAACGCCTTGAAGCCCGAGCCCGGTTGGCGCTTTGCCTGGGTGACCCGGTTGAACTTGCTGGCATAGAAGTCGTATCCGCCGACCAGTGCCTTGATCGCGCCGCTGTTCGGATCCAGCGCCACCAGGCCACCGGACACGCGCGGCACCTGCGACAGGCGCCATACCGTGTTGTCCTTGACGGTAACGGCTTTCACCCGGACGATGTCGCCCACCGCAACGACGTCGGCGGGCTTTTTGGGCGCCGGCCCGCGTCGGTCGGTATCGATGAACGGTTGCGCCCATTTCATCTGGTCCCATTCGATCGCGCCCGACTCGCCGTCACCCAGGTAAATGGTGGCCTGCTTTTCGCCGACCTCGGTGACCAATGCCGCACGCAGATCACCGATCGTCGGCCGGTCGGCCAGAACCGCTTCACGCGCCTTGTCGTCCGACGGCAGGGCTTCGAGCTTCTGTTCCGGACCGTAATAGCCGTGGCGTTCGCTATAGGCGTCCAACGCGCCGCGCACCGCGCGGTTGGCCGCCGACTGCGCTTCTCCGGTCACCGTGGTCACGACCGTGTATCCTCCGGTGTACGCGTCCTGGCCGTATCGGCCGACCATGTCTGCGCGCACCATCTCGGCTACGTAAGGCGCCTCGACTTCGATGTTGGGTGCGTAGCGGCTCGCGGTCACCGGTTGCGAGGCTGCCTGGTCGTGTTCTGCTTGCGTGATGCGGCCCAGTTCCAGCATCCGTCCGAGCACGTAGTTACGGCGCTCTACCGCCCTCTGCGGGTTCGTGATCGGATTGAGGTCAGACGGTGCCTTCGGCAACCCGGCGATCATCGCCGTCTGGGCGAGATCGAGCTGATCGACCGTTTTGCCGTAATAGACCTGTGCGGCTGCCCCAACGCCGTAGGCGCGATGTCCAAGATAGATCTTGTTGAGGTAAAGCTCGAGAATCTCCTCCTTACTGAGTTCCTTCTCGATACGCAGCGCAAGAAAGATCTCGCTCAGTTTTCGCGTATAGGTTTTCTGGCTGCTCAGATAGAAGTTGCGCGCCACCTGCATGGTGATGGTGCTGCCGCCCTGCTTCTTCTCTCCGGTCAAGGCGAGCTGCACCCCGGCGCGCACCAGGCCACGAACGTCAACGCCGGGGTGGGTGAAAAAATTCGCGTCTTCCGCTGAAAGAAAGGCGTCGATCATGCGTTGAGGGAACTGCGCATACTCCAGCGGGTTGCGCCGCTGCTCACCGAACTCGGCGATCAGTCCTCCGTCATGGCTCAGTACTTTCAACGGTACCTGCAGGCGGACCTCGCGCAGGTTGTCGATGTCGGGCAACTCGGGTTCAAGGTAGAAGTAGGCTGCGCCGACGGCTATTGCGCCGACGACAGCGCCCAGCAGCACCAAAACCAAAACGTAGTTAACAGTTTTCAAAAACCACTTCATGCGGACGTTCTACGGCGCTCCAGTGTTCAGCGGAGGTGCCGCTAAACGATCCCAGACGGGCCGCTATACTAGCCCGAAAGGTGCAGGGATTGGCGGTTGTCATCGTAAAAATGACGGAATTGGTACACCTTCTCTCATGACAAGGTTCGCGTCTCGTCGCTGATCGACCGATCGGGTGACGATGCGCCAAACCGCAGCCATGGAGAACCACCGGTGGATTCTAATTCCTTGATTGGAAACAATAGCTTTATACTTGCGCAGGTTTGTTAAAGAAATTCCTCCGGGTTGCCGATAGCCGCAACGAACCCGGGCGGCAACGAACCCGGAAGGCACACCAAAGGAAGTCGGAAAGAGAGCGTCATGGGCCTATTTACCCGGAAAAAGGTGCCGCTCATCGGGCTGGATATCAGCTCGACGGCGGTGAAGCTGCTCGAATTGAGCCAGCATGGTGGCCGTGGGGGTGTGCGCTATCGCGTAGAGAGCTACGCGGTGGAACCGCTGCCTTCAACCGCGGTTGTTGAAAAGAACATTGCGGACGTGGAGGCGGTCGGCAAGGCCGTGCGCAACGTCGTTCGCAAAGCGGGTACGCGCAACAAGCGCGCAGCCGTTGCCGTTTCCGGCTCAGCGGTGATCACCAAGGTCATCTCGATGCCGGCGGCACTCTCCGACCGTGAGATGGAAAGTCAGATACAGCTCGAGGCGGACCAGTACATTCCGTATCCGCTGGAAGAGGTCAACATCGACTTCCAGGTGCTCGGGACCTCTGAGAAGAGCCCTGAACTGGTCGACGTACTGCTCGCGGCGTCGCGCAGTGAGAACGTCGACGATCGGGTCGCAGCCCTGGAATTGGCCGGCCTCACCTGTGAAATCGTCGATGTCGAAGCGTACGCGATGGAGAATGCGTGTACGCAGCTGGTGGATCAGTGGCCCGGTGCGGGCGACCACCAGACGATTGCGGTGGCCGACATCGGTGCGACCACGACGACGCTCAACGTGCTGCACAATGACCACATTATCTATACCCGCGAGCAGAATTTCGGCGGTCGCCAACTGACCGAGGAGATCCAGCGGCGCTACGGGTTGTCGGTGGAAGAGGCCGGCATGGCAAAACGCCAGGGTGGACTGCCGGACAACTACATTCCTGAGGTGCTCGAGCCGTTCAAGGAGGCAATGGCGCAGCAGGTCAACCGCTCGATTCAGTTCTTCTACTCAGCGAGTGCATTCAACAACGTCGATCTTGTCGTATTGGCGGGCGGTAGCTCGTCGGTGCCCGGAATCGACGATTTGATTCACGAACGCCTCGGCGTTGAGACGATCATTGCCAACCCGTTTGCGAACATGGCAGTGGCGTCCAGGGTAAAGCCGCAGGTACTCAGTAACGATGCGCCGGCATTGATGATTGCATGCGGCCTGGCACTGAGGAGTTTCGACTGACATGGCACGGATAAACCTTCTACCGTGGCGCGAGAAGCTGCGGAAGCAGCGGCAGCGCGACTTCGGATTCACCATCCTAGGGGCCCTGCTGCTGACGGTGCTCGGCATGGGGTATTGGCATTTCTATGCCGAGGGCCTGATCGATCATCAGCTGGACCGCAATCGCTTTCTCGAGAAAGAGATCGCCAAGGTCAACAAGCAGATCGAGGAGATCAAGAACCTGGAGAAGACCCGCCAGAAATTGATCGCACGCATGAAGGTGATCGAAGACCTGCAGGTCAGCCGCCCACAGATCGTGCATCTGTTCGACGAACTGGTGACCGTCGTGCCGGATGGCACCTTCCTCACCTCGCTCGCTCAGACAGGGCGCAAGGTACAGCTGATCGGACAGGCGCAATCGAACGCGCGCGTTTCGACCTATATGCGCAATATCGAGTCCAGCCCCTGGCTCAACAACCCGAAGCTGTTGATCATCGAAAACAAGGCCCCGGATAAATCCATTTCCCAGGGCAACTCGTTCCAGCTCGATCTCGTGCAGGTCGCACCGAAGCAGGAGGCCGTTCAATGAACCTCCAGGAACTCAATGAACTCGATTTCAGCAATCTGGGCGATTGGCCCGGGATCGTAAAGGCGGTTGTCGTCCTGATCCTGTGTGCGCTGGTCGGTGTAGGCTGGTATTTCTACGACATCGAAGACCAGTATGTGCAGCTGCAGAGGGTCGAGAAGACCGAGGTCGACCTGCGTGCAGACTTCGAGGCCAAGCAGGCAAAGGCCGCTAATCTGGAAGCTTACAGGACGCAACTCGCCGAGATGCAGGAGTCTTTCGGGGCGATGCTGCGCCAACTGCCGAACAAGACCGAGGTGGCGGACCTGCTCGTCGATGTGTCGCAGACGGGACTCGCGGCGGGCCTGGAATTCGAGCTGTTCCAGCCGCAGGGCGAGGTTCCGAAGGACTTCTATGCGGAATTACCCATCAAGATCCGCGTAGTCGGCAACTATCATGAATTCGGTGAGTTTGTCAGTGGTTTGGCCGCTTTACCGCGCATCGTGACGATCCACAACGTCAACATTCAGAAGAACGCGAAAGGATCCGATGATCTCGTCATGGAAGCCCTGGCGCGTACCTATCGTTACCTTGATGAGGCAGGTGGTTGAAGATGAGGAAGTTCATCCCATTGTTAGTGCCTCTGCTGCTGGCAGGATGTGTGAACAAAGACATGTCGGACCTGACGCAGTTCGTGGACGAGGTGAAGAGCAGGCCACCCTCGGGGATAGAGCCTATCCCGGAGGTCAAACAGGTCATCGGTTTCGTCTACACTGCGAAGAGCCGACGCGATCCGTTCACCCCGCCCGAAGAGGAGACGGCGGCAACCGAGACGGTGCTGGACAACGGCATCCGTCCCGATCCAGACCGGCGTAAAGAGGAGTTGGAGTCGTTCACCCTCGACTCGTTACGGATGGTCGGCACTCTGGAACAGGAACAGAGCACCTGGGGCCTGGTAAAGACCTCAGATGGCACCATACATCGCGTGGCGCCCGGCAATTTCATGGGCCAATACGACGGCAAGATCACGCGGATCAGTGAAGACAAGATTGAGCTGATTGAACTCGTACCCACCGGCTCGGGCTTTCTTGAGAAGGAAGCTGCTCTGGCCTTGGGCGGCGAATAGGAGACGGGACGATGTATAAAAAGGTAAAGGCGCTCAACACTGCACTGATCGGGGTGCTGCTCTGGGCTTTCTTGGGGGAGGCAATCGCTAACGAACTGCAGGATGTCAGCTTCTCGGCGCTACCCGGCAATCGTGTGGAGATCGTGCTGACGACCAGTGAGCCGGTCGCGGAACCTGCATCGTTCACGACCGACAACCCGGCACGCATCGCGATCGATCTGGTCGACACGACCAACGCGCTGGAACAGAAGGTGACACCGGTAGCCATCGGAATGGCTCGAAGCGTGACCGCAATCGCGGCCGGTGACCGTACCCGGGTGGTCATCAACCTGCTCGAGCAGGCCAGCCACACGGTGCGGGCCGAGGGCAACAAGGTCTACGTGAGTATCGGTGCCAGCAGCGGTGCGGGCACCATGTCACCGACGAGCGCACCAAGTGCGGTGATGACGGACAAGCGCAATACGTCGTCGCGCGCCGGTCTCGCATTGGAAAACGTCGATTTTCGCCGCGGCACACAGGGCGAGGGCCGGATCGAGATCGAGCTTTCGGACCCGTCGATCGTTGTCGATATGCGCCAGCAGGGCGACCAGGTGATCCTCGATTTCCTGAATGCGGACCTTCCTGAACAGCTGGCACGCACGCTTGATGTGCTCGATTTTGCGACCCCGGTCAAGGCCATCGAGACGCGCCCGGATGGCCGCAATGTGCGGATGACCATCTCGACGAGCGGCGAATTCGAGCATCTTGCCTACCAGGCGAACAACACCTACACGGTGGAATTTCGCGGTCTGACCAAGCAGGAAAAGGAGGCGCGCCGCAAGGAGCAGCAGATCTACGAGGGTGACCGCCTGTCCCTGAACTTCCAGGATATCGAGGTGCGTGCGGTACTGCAGCTCTTGGCCGATTTCACCGGTCTGAACATGGTGGTCAGCGATACGGTCAGCGGGCGCATCACGCTGCGGCTCAAGAATGTTCCTTGGGATCAGGCGATGGACATCATCCTGAAGACCAAAGGACTGTCGATGCGGCGCAACGACAACGTCGTGTTGGTCGCGCCGACCGAAGAGATCGCGGCGAGGGAGAAGCTGGAACTCGAGTCGCAGCAGCAGATTGCGGAGCTGGCCCCGTTGCGTTCTGAACTGATTCAGGTCAACTACGCGAAGGCTCAGGACCTGGCGGCCTTGCTGAAGTCGAGCGAAAACAAACTGATCTCGGAGCGCGGCAGCGTCTCGATCGACGAGCGGACCAATACCCTGCTGGTGCAGGACACCGCCGCCAAGCTCAGCGAGGTCCGGGCTTTGGTCGGCGAACTGGATATTCCGATTCGCCAGGTGCTGATCGAGTCGCGCATCGTGATTGCAAACAACGATTTCGCGCGCGATCTCGGCGTAAAACTTGGTGTGGGCGTGGCCGGTGATGGCGACAGCTGGCGTTGGAAAGTCGCGGGCGGGCTACCTGGCGATGTGGCCAGCCCCGAAGTGGGTTCCACGAGTTTCGAGATCCCGGCGGGTTCCGGAAACCAGGGCCTGCTCGTCAACCTGCCTCAGACCCTCGCATCCGGCAGTGGCGGAGCGGTCAACTTCCTGCTGGGCAAGATCGGGTCGTACCTGTTGCGTCTCGAATTGAGCGCGATGCAGCAGGAAGGCAAGGGAGAGATCATCTCCAGCCCGCGCGTCATCACCTCGGATCAAAACAAGGCGACGATCAAGCAGGGTGTGGAAATCCCCTACCAGGAGGCTTCCTCCAGTGGAGCGACCTCGGTGTCGTTCAAAGAGGCCGTGCTGAAGCTCGAGGTCACGCCGCATATCACGCCGGATGACCGCGTGATCATGGATCTCAAGGTGAACAAGGACAACCCGGACTTCACCCGTGCCGTGCTTGGTGTGCCCCCCGTGGATACGCGCGAGCTGGAGACCTCGGTGCTGGTCGACAACGGAGAAACCGTGGTGCTGGGCGGGGTGTTTGAGCGCACCAAGGCGAAGAATCGTGCCAGTGTGCCGTTCTTTGGCGATCTACCGTATGTCGGTTGGGCGTTCCAGCAAAACCAGATCCAGGACGAAAACAGCGAGTTGCTGATCTTCGTAACCCCGAAGATCCTCAAGGACACGCTCACCCTGCGTTGAGATCTAAACGACCGTGTGCGAGGCGAGCCTGGCTTCGCCCCGCACACGGTTTGCCGCTGAACGCGCCGGCAGTCCTCGCCTGAAACATCCACCAGCTTGTAACATTGGGCCTCATGGCCAAACCCAATCGCATTTTTCTGATCGGCCCAATGGGCGCCGGCAAGACGACTATTGGAAAGCAGCTTGCTCAGTCGCTGGGCATGACCTTCAGCGATTCCGATCAGGAGATCCAGCGGCGCACCGGTGTCGACATCCCGACCATCTTTGCTTACGAGGGCGAGGAGGGATTTCGAGTCCGCGAACAGCAGGTTATCGATGATCTGACCCAGATCGACAACCAGGTGCTGGCCACCGGTGGTGGCGCCGTGCTGCGCTCGGAAAACCGCCAGCACCTGGCGTCACGGGGTATCGTGTTTTTCCTCGAGTGTTCCCCGCGCCAGCAGTACGAACGCACCCACCGGGATCGCAACCGGCCGCTGTTGCAGACCGACGAACCCCTGCAGCGTCTCGAGGAGCTGATGCAGGTCCGTGAGCCGCTATATCGCAGTACGGCCGACTATACCGTGAGTACCGAGGGGCGTGGCGCCGTCGCGGTCGCCAACGAGATCCTGGACATCCTGCGCGGCTGACCGGCCGCATCCCGGGGGTGTAAACTCGCACCACCGTGTACCTAGTCTGCCGAGGAAACAGCCGCGAATGTCTGCCGTGCTGCGAACGCTGACGGTCGACCTGGGCGACCGCACCTACCCCATCTACATCGGTCAGGGTCTGATCGACGACCCGGAACTGTATCGCCGCCATATACATGGCACCCAAGTCATGTTGGTCAGCAACGAAACAGTCGCGCCACTGTACCTGGAGCGCGTTGCCGCGGCGCTGGCCGGTTTCAGGGTCGCTCAGGTGATTCTGCCGGACGGCGAGCAATACAAAACGCTCGGCGTGCTCGATCAGATCTACAGTGCCTTGCTTCGCAGCCGATTCGACCGTCGTTGTACCCTGGTGGCACTCGGCGGTGGCGTGGTCGGCGATATGGCGGGCTTCGCCGCGGCCAGCTATCAACGCGGGGTCAACTTTATCCAGGTGCCGACCACGCTGCTGTCTCAGGTCGATTCGTCGGTGGGCGGCAAGACGGGCGTCAATCACGCCCTGGGCAAAAACATGATCGGCGCATTCCACCAGCCGCAGTGCGTGATCGCCGATACTGTGACACTCGACACACTGCCCGATCGCGAGTTGTCGGCGGGGTTGGCCGAGGTGATCAAATATGGCTTGATCAACGACGACGAGTTCTTTGTCTGGCTGGAGGATCACATGCCGCGTCTGGTCGGGCGCGATGCCGATGCCATGGCCTACGCGATAGAGCGTTCATGTGCCGACAAGGCCGCAGTGGTCGCGGCGGACGAGCGCGAGTCCGGTATGCGGGCGCTGCTCAACCTGGGGCACACCTTCGGCCATGCGATCGAGACCGGAATGGGGTACGGGAGCTGGTTGCACGGCGAGGCAGTGGGTGCCGGGATCTGTATGGCGGCCGCGATGTCGCAGCGCCTCGGCTGGCTGGCACCGGCCGATCTGCATCGGATCGAGGCACTGGTGAAAGCCGCCGGCCTGCCGGTCAAAGGCCCGGACAATCTGTCGGCCGACCGCTTCCTCGAACTGATGGCGATAGACAAGAAGGTGATGGACGGTCAACTGCGGCTGGTGCTGCTGCGTGGAATCGGCCATGCGGTGATCAGCGGAGATTTCGACCAGGAAGCCCTGAAGCAGACGTTATATGCCGCTTGAGCCGATAGGCGACAACTACTTCGATACGGCACAGCGCGCCGAACGGCTGCAGCTGCTGCTGCACCTGCTGCGCAACACAGACGATGCGATCTACCTGCGCGCACCGTCCGGCGCCGGCAAGACCCGATTCGCGCACCGCTTGCTGGATATTCTCGGTAGCGATACGGCGACGGTGTGGATACGCGGCGGCACCGATACCGACCTCGTCGATGCGGCCGTGGATCAACTCGGACTGACAATCGGGGAGCTCGCAGACTGGCCGGGCCTGGTGTTTTCGGCACTTGGTGACCAGGATCTGCTCGTGGTGGTCGACGACGCTGACGTGCTGGCTCCACAGGCGATCGTGCAGCTCGCGGCATTGCATGCGCGCGGGGGACGGGTATTGCTGCTCGGGCACGGCGCACTCGCGCAACCGCAGGTCGATTGGGAGTTGCGCTACGTCGATCTTCCGGCGTTCGATCCCGACCAATCGATGGACTTTCTGCGCAGTTTCTCGGACGGCGACGCCGCGGCGGTCACCAACGATCTTGCTGCGGCCTTGCACCATGCTGCGCACGGCCTGCCGGGCCCGCTGCTGGACGGTCTGAACGAGGTCATGAAGCGCCGCGCGAACAAGACGACCGGCGATCGCGCGGCGGAGCCGCCGGCTGCCGTCCGCTCGCGGTGGCCGTGGGTCGCCGGCGGGGTCGTGGTCGTCCTTCTGCTCGCACTGTTGGTTTTCCAGGACCCGATCAACGCGCTGTTCGAACAAGGTCGGCAGGCGACAGGCGACACGCGCGAGGCAATGCTGTCACCGGGTTCCTCGGCCGAGGATGATTCGGCGCGTCCGCCGGCCTCACTCGCCGTGCCGGCGCCGTTGCCACCGATTACGCTGCCGGAACTCAGTTCGCGTCGTCCCCAACCGGAAGTGATCGAGCCTTCGTCTTTGGAAGAATCGATGCCGGAAAGCCCGAGCAAGCCGGGCGGCAGCACGCAGGCCGATGTGCCGACGACAAACCCTGAAACAGCGTCGCCGGTCGATCCAGCGGCGGCCACGTCGTCGCGCGACCCGGCATCGGCGCCCGGTCTGCCGGAGCCGGATGACCTGGCGACCGTCGGGCCGACGACGGCGGGCCCCGAGGAGGGGGCGGCGAACGCGATGCCGGCGATCGAATCGCCGGACCGGCCGCAGCTGCCCGGCGATACCGCCAGCGGGCCCCCTGATTCGCCCCCGGTATCGCCGTTGGCGGCTGCGCTGGCCGAATCGGAGGGCGTGGTGGTGGTCCCGCTGACCGAATACGCCACAGTCAGGCCGACGCCCGCGGAAAGCCCGCCACCGGAGACTGCCGACCCGCAATCGGCCCCGCAAAAGCCTGCCGCGGCTCCGGCCGGGAAGGTTGTCGCTCCTGAACCGGCGGCGTCGAAACCCGTTGTGGCCAGCGCGCCACCGACCGCAGCGAAACGGCCGTCGCCTGCGCCAGCCGGCGGAATGGGCTGGTTGCGCAGTCGCCGGCCCGCGCACTACACGTTGCAGCTGGTGGGTGCGCGCGATCGCGCATCGGTGGAGAAATTCATTCGCCGGTTCGGAATCGGGCAGCCGTACGCGATCTTCGAGCGCCAGCTCGATGGCCGCCCGTGGTATTCGCTGGTCGCCGGTGACTATCCGGATCGGGCCGCGGCGGTCTCGGCGCGGGAGCGCCTGGCGCCCGGGCTGGCGCGCTCCGGGGTCTGGCCCCGTACCTTCGAATCGATCCAGGGGTCGCTGTGATCGCGGCCATCGCGGCGAGCAAAATACTGGTTCGCATATTCTGATTCCATTATCCTAGCGGGTCCGGCCTGTCTGCCTGCTGCCTCCCGGCGTGCGTTAGCTAGCTGCACGCAGGGTCGGTGGACCAAATCCATGGCGTGAAATATGCAGGCCAATGCTGCGTGGGGAGCGATCGCCTCCGCGTCAGGCAATGAATCGGATCCGGGCCCGGCAGCGGGTGATTCCCGGGTGGTTTGATCGTGGTCGGGCCTCGCCGGCTGCAAAGAAAAACGATGAGGTGTGCGATGAGTTACGGTGCCTTGCCGCCGAAACACGGGTTGTACGACCCTGGTCATGAACATGACGCCTGCGGCGTCGGTTTCGTCGCGCATATCAAGGGTGAGAAACGCCATGGGATCGTCCGTCAGGGGTTGACGATTCTCGAGCGTCTGCACCATCGTGGTGCGGTTGGCGCCGACCCGCATGCCGGTGATGGTGCAGGGCTTCTGCTGCAACTGCCGGACGCGTTCTTCCGTGCCGTTGTCAGATTCGAGTTGCCGCCAGAGGGCGACTATGCGGTGGGAATGCTGTTCCTGCCGCGTGACGTGGCCGCGCGTTCCGAAGCGCAGAAAGTCGTAGAGGGCTACGTCGCCTTCGAAGGACAGCGCCTGCTCGGCTGGCGGGATGTTCCGGTCGACAATCAGGGGTTGGGGTACAGCGTGCTGCCGACCGAACCGGTGATCCGCCAGGTGTTCGTCGGCCGCGGCGATGGCTGCAATGACCAGCAGGCGTTCGAGCGGAAGCTGTTCGTGATCCGGAAACAGATCGAGAATCGCATCCGCGATTCGCTGCTCGACGGTAGAGAGGCGTTCTATTTCACGTCGTTTTCGTCGCGCACCGTGGTCTACAAGGGCATGCTGCTGGCCGGCCAGGTTGGCGAGTACTACCGCGATCTGAACGACGAACGAATGGTCTCGGCACTGGCGCTGGTGCATCAACGCTTCTCGACCAATACCTTTCCGACCTGGGACCTGGCGCATCCTTTCCGCATGATCGCGCACAACGGTGAGATCAATACACTGCGCGGCAACGTGAACTGGATGGCGGCGCGTCGCCAGTCGATGGCATCGGACATCCTCGGCAAAGACCTGGAGAAGATCTGGCCGCTGATCCCGGAGGGCCAATCGGATTCGGCGTGTTTCGACAACGCCCTCGAACTGCTGGTCGCCGGGGGCTACTCACTGGCCCACGCGATGATGATGCTGATCCCGGAGGCCTGGGCGGGCAATCCGCTGATGGACCCGGATCGCCGTGCGTTCTACCAATACCATGCGACGCTGATGGAGCCCTGGGACGGACCGGCCGCGGTCGCGTTCACCGACGGCCGGCAGATCGGCGCGACCCTGGACCGTAACGGGTTGCGCCCTGCACGGTACCTGGTCACCGACGACGATCTGGTGGTGATGGGGTCCGAGATGGGCGTGCTGCAGATCCCCGAGGAACGGATCATCAAGAAGTGGCGTCTGCAGCCGGGCAAGATGTTCCTGATCGACATGGAGCAGGGTCGGATCATTGACGACGAGGAGATCAAGGCGAGTCTGGCGACCGCCAAGCCTTATCAGGCCTGGATCGACAAAACCCATATCACGCTCCACGATCTGCCTTCCGTGGTCGGCGCGATGTCGCCCGATCCGGAAACCCTGCTCGATCGCCAGCAGGCGTTCGGCTATTCCCAGGAAGACGTCAAGTTCCTGTTGACCCCGATGATCCTCACGGGCCAGGAGGCGATCGGATCGATGGGGGCCGATAACCCGCCGGCCGTGCTGTCGAACAAGCCGAAACACCTGTCGAACTACTTCAAGCAGCTGTTCGCGCAAGTGACCAATCCGCCGATCGACCCGATCCGCGAAGAGATCGTGATGTCGCTGGTTTCGCTGATCGGCCCGCGACCCAATCTGCTGGGCCTGGACTCCGGCGGTGAAAACATGCGGCTGGAGGTCCCTCAACCGGTACTGACCAACGAAGACCTCGAGCGCATACGCAATATCGAGGACAGCTCGGATGGGGCGTTCCGCACCAAGACGCTGCGCCTGACGTTCCCGGCGAACGAAGGCGAGGCGGGCCTGGCGTGCGCCCTGGATGAGTTGTGCCACGCTGCCGAGCAGGCGGTGCGCGACGGCTTCAACATCCTGATCCTTTCCGATCGCCCGGTGGACGCGGACAATGTGCCGATCCCGGCACTGCTCGGGACCTCGGCAGTCCACCACCATCTGATCCGTCACGGCTTGCGTACCGAGTCCGGGCTGGTGGTCGAGACCGGTGCGGCGATCGAGGTGCATCATTTTGCGACCCTGGCGGGTTATGGCGCCGAGGCGATCAACCCCTACCTGGCGTTCGACACGGTACAGGCGATATTGCCATCGTTGCGCGACGCTCCGGACATCAAGGACGTGCCGGACCTCGAGGAGGCGCGCTATCGCTACGTGAAGGCGGTTGGCAAGGGTCTGCTCAAGGTGATGTCGAAGATGGGTATCTCGACCTACCAATCGTACTGCGGCGCGCAGATCTTCGATGCGGTCGGCCTGTCGTCGACCTTTGTCGACCGTTACTTCACCGGTACCTCGACCACGATCGAGGGCATCGGGCTCGAAGAAGTCGCGGCCGAGGCGGTGCGCCGGCACCGCGATGCCTACGGCGATGCGCAGATCTATCGCCGCCACCTCGACGTGGGCGGCGACTATGCGTTCCGCCTGCGCGGTGAAGGCCACGTCTGGACGCCGCACACGATCGGAAAGTTGCAGCACGCCGTGCGCAGCAACAATGCCAAGACGTTCGCGGAGTTTTCGCGCATCGTCAACGAGCAGAGCGAAAGTCTGCTGACGCTGCGCGGGCTGTTCGAGTTCCGATTTGCCAAGGATCCGTTACCGCTCGACGAGGTCGAGCCGGCCAAGGATATCGTCAAGCGCTTCGCCACCGGGGCCATGTCTTTCGGTTCGATTTCGTACGAGGCCCACTCGACCCTGGCCAGGGCGATGAACGCGATTGGCGGCAAGTCGAACACCGGGGAAGGAGGCGAGGAACCAGAACGCTTCAACCCGTTGCCGGACGGCTCGATGAATCCGGAACGCTCGGCGATCAAGCAGGTGGCCTCGGGTCGCTTCGGTGTGACCAATGAGTACCTGGTCAATGCCGACGACATCCAGATCAAGATGGCGCAGGGCGCCAAGCCCGGCGAGGGCGGCCAGCTGCCGGGCCACAAGGTCAATCAGCAGATTGCGCGGGTTCGCCACTCGACCCCGGGCGTGGGGCTGATTTCGCCACCGCCGCACCATGACATCTATTCGATCGAAGACCTCGCGCAACTGATTCACGATCTCAAGAACGTGAATCCGAACGCACGCATATCGGTCAAGCTTGTATCGGAAGTAGGGGTGGGCACGGTCGCAGCCGGCGTATCCAAGGCGCATGCGGACCACGTGACGATCGCTGGATACGATGGTGGCACCGGGGCGTCGCCGCTGACCTCGATCAAGCATGCCGGCTCACCATGGGAGATCGGCCTGGCCGAGACCCACCAGACGCTCGTGCTCAACCGCCTGCGCAGCCGCATTGCGGTACAGGCCGACGGCGGCATGCGCACCGGGCGCGATGTCGTGATCGCCGCGCTGCTCGGTGCCGACGAATTCGGTTTCGCGACAGCGCCGTTGATCGCCGAAGGCTGCATCATGATGCGCAAGTGCCATCTGAACACCTGCCCGGTCGGCGTCGCGACCCAGGATCCGGAGCTGCGCAAACGCTTCACCGGCAAGCCGGAACACGTGATCAACTATTTCTTCTTCGTCGCCGAAGAGGTCCGCCAGCTGATGTCCCAGCTCGGCTTCCGCACCGTCAATGACATGATCGGCCAGATGGACCGCCTCGACATGCGCAAGGCGGTCAATCATTGGAAGGCGCACGGTCTCGACTACAGCCGGCTGCTGACCAAGCCGCAGGCCGCAGAAGGCGATACGCTGTACTGCTCGGAGACACAGGATCACGGCCTCGACAAGGCGCTCGACAATCGCCTGATCGATCTCGCGAGCCCGGCCCTCGAAATGGGCGAGCAGGTGACGATCGATATCGACATCCAGAACGTCAACCGCACCTTCGGCGCCATGCTCTCCGGGCGGGTTGCTGAACGCTATGGTTTCGCCGGGCTGCCGGCGGACACGATCAAGATCAACGCCAAAGGCACCGCGGGGCAGTCGTTCGGCGCCTGGCTCGCGCACGGCGTGACGATCGAACTCGCCGGCGAGGGCAACGACTACGTCGGCAAGGGGCTCTCCGGCGGCAAGCTGATCATCTACCCGCCACACGAGTGCGGCATCGAGCGCGCCGAGGAGAACATCATTGTCGGTAACACGGTGCTGTATGGGGCAATCAAGGGCGAATGTTATTTCCGCGGAGTCGCGGGCGAACGTTTCGCAGTCCGCAATTCCGGGGCGACCGCGATCGTCGAGGGCGTAGGCGACCACGGTTGTGAATACATGACCGGGGGCATCGTGGTGGTTCTGGGTAGAACGGGCCGCAATTTCGCCGCCGGTATGTCGGGAGGGATCGCTTACGTGCTCGACGAGGACGAAAGCTTCGAGCAGCGCTGCAACCTGGCAATGGTCGAGTTGGAGCCGATCAAGGCGGAGGACGAAGCGCTGGAACGGTTGGCGCACCAGGGTGGCGACCTGGAAGCCCATGGTCGAGTGGACGTGTCGCACGACATGACGCGTTTCGATGCGATCCGGCTTCGTCAACTGGTCGAGGCACACCTGGCACATACCAAATCGGTCGTCGCGCAACGATTGCTGGCCGACTGGGATGCCAGTCTGCCCAGGTTCAAGAAGGTCATGCCGGTCGACTACCGGCGCGCGCTGACTGAAATGCAGGCGGAACAGCAGCAGAAGGCCAAGAGCGCCGCGTGACGAGGAAAGGCACGCCCGGAACACGGTGTCCGGGTGCCAGCGGAACACACAGCCCCCTTTCGCAGTGATTGTCCGACGGGCCACGGTAGGCCCGCCGGGTGACGCGCGGACGACACCGCGTCGCTTGACTGGGGGAGATGCAACGAGAGGGGGTGGAGCGAGGTCCACCTCGTCGGAGAACTGAAGAAATGGGCAAACCAACTGGCTTCAAAGAGATTGCGCGCCTGGACCGCAGTTATGCGCCGGTCGCCGACCGCATCACCCACTACGACGAGTTCACGATCGCACTGTCGGAAGAGCAAGTCAGCCAGCAGGGTGCGCGTTGCATGGATTGCGGGATTCCGTTCTGCCATGAAGGCTGCCCGGTAGACAACCTGATCCCGGATTGGAACGACCTGGTCTATCAGGGTGACTGGCGGGCGGCGATCGAGGTGTTGCACTCGACCAACAATTTCCCGGAGTTCACCGGTCGTATCTGTCCGGCCCCGTGCGAAGCCTCGTGTACGTTGAACATCGACGATGCACCGGTGACGATCAAGAACATCGAGCTGTCGATCGTCGAGAAGGCCTGGGAGCAGGGTTGGATCCAGCCGCAGATTGCACCGCACAAGACCGGTAAGCGCGTCGCGGTGGTCGGTTCGGGTCCGGCGGGCATGGCGGCCGCACAGCAGCTGGCACGTGCCGGCCACTCGATCTCCGTCTACGAGAAGCAAGACGGCATCGGTGGCCTGTTGCGGTACGGCATCCCGGATTTCAAGCTCGCCAAGCAGGTGATCAAGCGGCGCATGGGGCAGATGAAGGCGGAAGGGGTAAAGTTCCACGCGAACATCCACGTCGGTGGGCCCAATTTCCCGACCCAGCGTCTGCTCGACGAATATGACGCGGTCGTACTTGCTGGCGGATCGGAAAAGCCGCGCGATCTGCCGGCACCGGGGCGCGACCTCAACGGTATCCATTTCGCGATGGATTTTCTGCGCGCCAACAGCCGGGTCGTGCAGGGCGTGCCGGGTGCCGCGGAGCAGTTGATCGACGCGGCCGGCAAGCACGTCGTTGTGATCGGTGGTGGCGACACCGGATCGGACTGCATCGGCACCTCGAACCGTCACGGTGCGGCGTCGGTGACCCAGATCGAGATCCTCGACAAGCCACCGGCCAAAGAGGACAAGGGCCTGACCTGGCCGGACTGGCCGAACAGATTGCGTACCTCCTCGTCACAGGAGGAGGGCTGTGAACGCCTGTGGAACGTCACGACCAAGGCATTCCTCGGCGATGCGGACGGCAATCTGCGCGCACTGCGTTGCGCCCTGGTGCGTTGGGACCGGGACGACGAGGGGCGCTGGCAGATGTCCGAGGTGCCGGATTCCGAATTCGAACTCAAGGCCGATCTGGTCACCCTGGCGATGGGATTCGTCCACCCGGTGCACGAGGGCCTGCTCGCAGATCTCGGTGTGGCGCTGGATCCGCGCGGCAACGTTCAGGCTGCGATCGACGGCGCCGACGCCTACAAGACGTCGATCGAGGGCGTATTTTCCGCCGGCGATATGCGTCGCGGTCAGTCACTGGTGGTCTGGGCGATTCGCGAGGGTCGACAGTGTGCCAGGGCCGTCGACGAATACCTGATGGGGATGACGTCGCTGCCGCGCTGAATTCGATTCGACCGGTTGCCTGCGCGATGCCGAGCGGGCTTTGCAGGCGCCGTCGTTCGCATGAACGCGCGCTCCCTTGATATCCTTGGCGCTGTTTGCCTATCACCCGGTTGACACCGAATGTCTGAATTGAAGAACGATCGATTTCTGCGGGCGTTGCTCCGCGAGCCCGTCGATATGACCCCTGTCTGGATGATGCGCCAGGCCGGTCGTTACCTGCCCGAGTATCGCGCGACGCGCGAGAAGGCGGGCAGCTTCATGGACCTGTGCAAGAATCCGGAGCTCGCCTGCGAGGTGACGCTGCAGCCGCTGGACCGCTTTCCGCTGGATGCCGCGATCCTGTTCTCCGACATCCTGACGATTCCCGACGCGATGGGACTGGGCCTGTATTTTACCGAGGGCGAAGGTCCCCGCTTCGAGCGCCCGGTGCGTGACGCGGCGGCGATCCGTGCGCTCGGCGTGCCGGATCCGGAACAAGACCTGGGTTACGTGGTCGATGCGGTGCGCACCATCCGGCGCGAGCTCGCCGGACGGGTGCCGTTGATCGGTTTCTCCGGTAGTCCCTGGACGCTCGCGACCTACATGGTCGAGGGTGGCAGCACCAAGACCTTTGCCCGCTCCAAGGGGATGATGTACGACGAGCCGGGCCTGATGCACGAACTGCTCGCGAAGCTGGCTGACGCGGTGATCCTGTATCTCAATGCGCAGATCGCAGCCGGTGCCCAGGCAGTGATGATCTTCGATACCTGGGGCGGGACCCTGACACCGCGCGACTACCGCAGCTTTTCACTGGCCTACATGCAGCGCATCGTCGAGGGGCTGACCCGCGAAGCCGATGGCCGCAGGGTGCCGGTGATCCTGTTCACCAAGGGCGGTGGCCAGTGGTTGGAATGGATGGCCGATACCGGGAGTGATGCGCTAGGCCTCGACTGGACGCTCGATATCGGCGACGCGCGGGCACGCGTTGGCAGGCGGGTCGCCCTGCAGGGCAATCTCGATCCCTGTACGTTGTACGCCTCTCCGGATGCGATCCGACGTGCAGTCGGCGAGATCCTGGCGAGCTACGGTGCCGGTTCGGGTCACGTGTTCAACCTGGGCCACGGCATCCATCCGGCGATCCCCCCGGAACACGCGGCAGCGATGATCGACGCCGTGCACGAACAGAGTCGTCCCTACCACACCGCCACCTGAGCCGCGCGGATGTTGGGTCCGGCTCACCAGAGTGGTTTGCCGGCGGCCAGCAGTCGTTCGACGTGTTCGCGGAAAGCCGGCGGACCGTGGGCGCTGAACAGTTGTTCGCGCTGGTAGACGCCCTGCTCCTTGACCTGTTCGGAAAACAACAGGGGCCTACCCTGTTGTTGTGCGAAGCGCTTGAGCCAGTCGAGCGCGCGTGGTGGTATGCGGTGTCCGACCGGTACCGCGGCGTCCACCGGCAGTCCGTTCCAGCGCGTCCGGTTGAAGATCACGATGACCTTGGCACGGTCGGGTTTCATCCAGTCGGGTAGCGGACTGCCAGGCACCACCCAGCCACAGTTGAAATTGATACAAGGATCACGGGGACGGTTCGCATAGTCGTCGCAACCTTGGCCGGTGCTGTGTGGACAGGGGTGCCCGGGATAAACCGCGTGGCCGTTGATCACCATCTGTACCTAGCCGTCGCAACAGGCTGTGCAGGGTTGGCATTCGCGCCGGTTGGGATCGTTGCGTTGCGCTGAACGGGTCAAATCCGGTACACCGCCGTCGTCATGATCTTGGCCGTCGCCTGCATCAGGCGCCGCACCGGCGTCGGGAGGTCGATCCCACCGAAACGCCGGGCCTTCTGGCCGTGCTCGATCTCATCGGCCTTCATCTGCTCGAGTACTGCGCGGGTGCGCTGGTCGCCTTCGGGGATCTCGTTCAGGTGTTCGTCCAGGTGGCCCTCGACCTGTTTCTCGGTCTCCGCAACAAACCCAAGGCTCCACTTGTCCCCGGCGATGCCGGCGAGCGCGCCGATCGCGAACGAACCGGCATACCACAGCGGATTGAGCAGGCTGAGGCGTCCACCCAGCTCATCGACGCGCCGCTCGCACCAGTCGAGGTGGTCGTTTTCTTCGGCGGCGGAACGTTGCATGCTGTCGCGCACCGCCGGGTCTCGCGCGGTCAGCGCCTGTCCCTGATAGAGTGCCTGGGCGCATACCTCGCCGGTATGATTGATGCGCATGAGGCGCGCGATGTGATCGCGCTGGGCATCCGTCAATTCGGTCTCGGCGACGCCGTCACTTGGGTTGCGGCGCTCGGTCACCAATGGGCGTCCCATCAGGGTGCGCAGCGCCTGGTCGACGTTGATCAGGAGGCTGTCGGTCGCCGTGTATTCTCTGCTGCGCATCGCATGGGTCTCAGGCGTTCGGTTTGGGAGTTCGGTCGGTGGGCGGGCGTCGGGCCCTGAATCAACCGTGGATCGAAAGCGACGCTATCGCACCCGCACGGCTATTTCAATTGTTCGGCCAACAGCTCGACCGGGTGCAGCACGTGAACCGGCAACGGGTTTTCCCTCAGTCCGTCAGCCAGGTGCATCGCGCAGCCGATATTGCTGGTCAGCAACGATTCGCTGCCGAGCGCGACGAACTGCGCAAGCAGCGGCTTGCGCAGCTGTTGCGCGGTATGTGGATGCCTCAGCATGTAGTCTCCGGCGGCGCCGCAACACTGGCCTGCTTCGCCGAGCGCTTCGACCCGGAGTTGCGGAATCAATGCCAGTAACTCCCGTGCCCATTTTTCACCCCGGTAGACATTCTGAACGCTGCACGGTGTGTGCAGGGCCACGCTTCGATTGCTCGGCCGGAAGTCGTCTGCGCTGAGCCGGCCTTGCTCGATCAGGAACCGGTTGATGTCGTAGTGCGGCGCCGGCAGCGCCGGTGCGTAGTCGTCGAGGTGGATGCCACAACCGCTGGCGACGCTCACGATGGCATCGAAACCGCCGTCTAGGGCGCGTCGATTGCGTTCCGCGAGTTGTGCTGCGCGTCGGGTATCGCCGGCATGCTGAGCGAGGGCGCCGCAACACCCTGGCTCGGTGACGATGGAAACGGTGAATCCGACGCGTCGCAAAAGCGTCAGCGCCGCGCCCAGCGTACCCGGCTGCTGCGCGGAACCGGCGCAACCGACAAACAGCGCGATCCTCCCGCGCCGGGCTTCACCGAGGGGAGGGTAGTCGCCGGGTGCCGGTGCGGCCCCCCGAATGGGCAAAGCGCGGGCAAGGCGGTGCATGCGCTGCAGCGCACCGAACGGTCGTGACAGGCCAAGGGGCAACAGCCGGGCCAGCCGGGTTCCCAGCCGCATGACGCCTGGACGGTCTAGCCAGCGCAACGGAAACGGGACCTGATGTGGTGTCCTGGCGCGCACCGTGTCGATCAAGTGGCCGTAGCGTACCTTGGATGGGCAGACCCGTTCGCAGCGTCGGCATGCCAGGCAGCTGTCCAGGTGGCGCATCAACGGTGCATCGGCGCTCAGGCGGCCACCGACCAGTCCTTCGATCAATGCGATGCGGCCCCGTGGAGACTCGTTTTCGTTGGTACGCAGGCGGTAGGTTGGGCATTCCGGCAGACACAAGCCGCACTTTACGCAGCGATCCAGTTCCAGTTTGAGTCGTTGGTCGGGTTCAGGTCTCGGCATGCCCTATATAATGCGACCACGATTTGGGCCTTGTCTGGGTTCTTGCATGAGTTATTTCTCTCATCACGTGTTCTTTTGCACCAACAAGCGCGACGACGGCAGCCAGTGTTGCACTCAATGCGGTGCCCAGGAGGCCCGCGACTACGTCAAACAACGTTGCAAGGAGCTCGGGATCAGCGGACCGGGCAGGGTGCGCATAAACAATGCGGGATGTCTCGACCGCTGCGCGCTGGGGCCGGTGATCGTCGTGTACCCCGAAGCGGTCTGGTACACCTATGTGGACCGTCAGGACCTGGACGAGATCATCGACCGGCACTTGGTGAATGGCGAGATTGTCGAGCGCCTACAACTCGGCGCCTTGCCGCTCCCCTGAATGTGGTTCCTGGGCCACGGATGCGATCAAAGCACCGTGGAGGGGTTGACATGCATTTCATTATATACGAATATGCACACATACCGATTCAATTGGATCGGTTGTCCTCCATCCTCCTTTGGTGGTTATTATTGAGCGCGACATCCCCCGTCGCGCTTTTTTTTGCTTTGCGTTTGGAATGAAACGCTTGCCTGGTCGTTGATTCCTCGGTAACATGCGCGCCCTTTCGTGACACAGCGTAAACTCCTCGTCCGGAGCAGGATTCAATGAGCACCACGGTAAGCGCAAAGCCCGCCGAAGTCCGCCGGGAATGGTATCTCGTCGATGCTGAAGGCAAGACCCTCGGTCGCCTCGCGTCGGAGATCGCCCGCAGATTGAAAGGCAAACACAAGCCAATTTTCACGCCGCACGTCGACACTGGCGACTACATCGTGGTGGTCAACGCGGAAAAGGTCGCGGTCACCGGTAACAAGCTGAAAGACAAGATGTACCATCACGTTACCGGCTACGTCGGCAACCTGAAGTCGATCAGCCTGGAAAAACAGTTGCAGAAGGCACCGGAGCGTGTCATCGAGACCGCTGTGCGCGGGATGTTGCCGCGCAATCCGCTCGGGCGCGCAATGATGAAGAAACTGCGTATCTTTAGCGGGCCTGAGCACAAGCACCAGGCGCAGCAGCCGAAGCCGCTGGATATCTGAGGACGATTCTACACATGGCACAGCAGATGAATTACGGTACCGGCCGACGCAAGACCTCGACGGCTCGTGTATTTCTGAGCCGCGGCAACGGCGACATCACCGTCAACGGGCGCCCGCTGGACAAATTCTTCGGTCGCGAGACGGCCCGCATGGTGGTGCGCCAACCACTGGTGGTGACCGAGATGGCCGACAAGTTCGATGTCAACGTCACGGTTTCCGGCGGTGGGACCACCGGCCAGGCTGGCGCGATCCGTCACGGCATCGCGCGCGCGCTGGCGGAACACGACGAGAGCATGCGGTCGCCGTTGCGCCGGGCGGGCTTCCTGACCCGCGACGCGCGCATGGTCGAGCGTAAGAAGGTCGGACTGCATAAGGCGCGCAAGCGTCCGCAATACTCGAAGCGCTGATCCAGCCTGCGAGAAGATCGATCCCGGGGGCCCCGAGCCCCCGCTTCTATTGGGGCGTAGCTCAATTGGCAGAGCGACGGACTCTGACTCCGTAGGTTCGAGGTTCGACCCCTCGCGCCCCAGCCATTCGGTGAAATGACACATTGCCAGCCCTCCGCCGGAGCTGTGGTTGGGGTTTGCTCCATGGCGGGGCAGCGGTATCCGCAATGGACCGCGGCTCAATCGCTAAAGCCCTTTAGAATCCGACCGTAACTGTAAGCAAGAACGTAAGTTTCTGTTTTTCAGTCACTTGCAGAAATCGAAGGTGTTTCATTTTTGCAACGACGTCTCCCGGTGTGGATTTTTTACAAAAATTGCTTGCTTTGTCGCATGGGAACCACTAGTATTCTGCCTGCACAGCTATTTCTTTTTAACCAAACCTCTTTACGGGAGTCCTCAATGAACAAAAAGCTTATCGCTGCAGCCATCGTCGCTGCTGTCGTGGCTGCCCCGGCTGCTTTCGCCGATTCAGTCGTCTACGGTCGCGCGCACGTGTCCGTCGATATGAACGACGAAGAAAGCTTTGGTGACAAAGACAACTACGAAGTCAACAGCCGTTCGTCGCGCCTCGGCTTCAAGGGGTCGGAAGATCTGGGTAACGGCCTCAAGGCTATCTACCAGTTCGAGTTCGGTATCGACGTTGACGACAACGCGGGCATCAATGGCGGCCGCAATACCTTCGTCGGCCTGGCCGGCGACTGGGGTACCTTCCTCGTCGGCAAACACGACACCCCCCAGAAAGTCGCCTTCTATGCCGCCGGCAACGAGCGTCTGGGTGACTCGATTGTTGACCTCAACCTGAGGAACTGCGACTTCTCGCGCCAAGGCAGTGCTCCGATCGGAGTGTTTCACGAGTGCCGCGCAGATAACGCGATTGCCTATGTTTCTCCGAGCTTCGGCGGTTTCTCTGTTGCAGGTGCAGTTGTTCCGGGTGAAGCTACCGACGGCGACTCTGCCGACCTGAACGATGCCTACTCTGTTGGCGCCATGTTCAGCAGCAACGGCCTGAGGGCCAGCGTCGGCTACACTGATTACAACGATCTGCCGGGTGCGACGGATGTTGATGTTCTGCAGGTGGGTGCGAGCATGACCATGAATGCCTTTAGCATCGGAGCTCAGTACGAGACCTCGGATCTCGATGGCACCGATTATGACGCGTGGGCAGTGACCGGCAAGTTCACCTTCGGTAACAATGCTGTGAGCGTTCTGTACACTGACTCCGATATGGAAGACACCTACGATACCAGTGGTTGGGGTTTGGCCGCAGAGCATAATTTCAGCAAGCGTACCAAAGTCTACGCGGCTTATGCGTCGGCCGAGCAGGACAACGAAGGTGGCAGCAGCACCGACGACGACGTCTTCTCGCTGGGTATGATCCACGACTTCTGATTTCCGAATCAGACGGCAGTGATCTGGAACGGGGCCTTCGGGCCCCGTTTTTCTTAGTACCGCGATGGTGTTTCGACAGGCGAACTGGCAGCGAACTGCGCGACTGGGCGCGCGCCAGTCGCGATCGGGCCTGACGAGTGCTCAGGGCTGAACGATGCGCGGTCCGTCGGGCGTGCCGAGGATCAAGACGTCGGCCGGGCGGTGTGCAAAGATGCCGACAGTCACGACGCCGGCCAGCTGGTTGATCTGGGTCTCGAGCTTCATCGGCTCCATGATCTCCATGTCGTGCACGTCGAGGATGAGATTGCCGTTGTCGGTCACGAAACCTTCGCGCAGCACAGGCGTGCCGCCGAGTGCGACCAACTCGCGCGCGACATAGCTGCGAGCCATTGGTATCACCTCTACCGGCAACGGAAACTTTCCGAGGATGTCGACCAGCTTGCTTTCGTCGGCAATGCATACGAACTTTTTACTCGCCGCCGCGACGATTTTCTCCCGGGTCAATGCGCCACCGCCGCCCTTGATGAGCTGGAGTTGTCGGTTGGACTCGTCGGCGCCGTCCACATAGACCTCCAGGCCGCCGGTGGCGTTCAGGTCCAGAACCGGTATGCCAAGTTTCTTCATGCGTTCGGTCGAGGCCTCGGAGCTCGACACGGCGCCTTCGAAGCGACCTTTCACCGCCGCGAAGGCGTCGATAAAGTGATTGACCGTCGACCCGGTGCCGACACCGATGATGCCGCCCTGGGGCAAGAATTGGATGGCCGCCTCGGCTGCCTGTCGTTTCATTTCGTCTGCGTTCATATGTCTCCTCACGATTCAGGCCGGTTGCCTGTGCTTCATGCCGGCGGCAGACGTTATCACCGAAGCACGACGACGGGCCACTGCGATATCGACGTCGGGTGCGGGACCATGATGCTGTCGGGCCCGAAGTGAGGCAGCGCGCGATGCGGCACTGACATACACTAGGGTGTGCCGGTCGTACCGCGACTGGCGCGAGAACACCGCGACCCGGCGGTTGTCGCCGCGTGGCGTCACGTCTGACCCCCAACAACGAACATGTCAAGAAACTACATAGAACGAATACTCAGGGCGCGCGTCTACGACGTGGCGGTCGAGTCGCCCCTGCAGGTGGCAACGCGACTTTCGTCGCGGACCGGCAACCGGGTGTTGCTGAAGCGCGAGGACGAGCAGCAGGTGTTCTCGTTCAAACTGCGTGGCGCCTATAACAAGATTTACCAGCTTCCCGAGGAACTGCGCACTCGGGGCGTGGTGGCGGCATCGGCTGGCAATCATGCCCAAGGCGTCGCCCTCGCCGGTCAGCGCCTGGGCGTCAGCACCACCATTGTGATGCCAGTGACCACGCCGGGGATCAAAGTGGAAACGGTGCGTCGTCTCGGTGGCAAGGCGGTGCTGCAGGGAGATTCCTACGACGATGCCTACGCACACGCTATGCATCTTTCGAAGGAGCGTGAGCTGACATTCATCCATCCGTTTGATGATCCCGACGTGATTGCTGGCCAGGGCACGATCGGTATGGAGATCCTTCGCCAGCATGCCGACCCGATCCATGCGGTCTTCGTACCGGTTGGTGGTGGCGGCCTGATCGCCGGTGTCGCGGCGTACATCAAACACGTACGTCCCGACATCAAGGTGATCGGCGTCGAGCCCGATGATGCGCCGACTCTGGAGCGGGCGATGGCCGCGGGGAGGCGTGTGGTATTGCCGCGTGTCGGCCTTTTTGCAGACGGTGTCGCGGTGCGTCAGATCGGTAGTGAAACCTTTCGTATCGCGCGCAAGCTGGTCGACGAGGTGTTGTTGGTAAGCACCGACGAGATCTGTGCGGCGATCAAGGACGTATTTGACGACACCCGCAGTGTCGCCGAGCCGGCCGGTGCGCTGGCGATTGCGGGCATCAAGAAATATGTCGCGCGCGAAGGTGTTTCCGCACAGACGCTCATCGGTATCCTCAGCGGCGCCAACGTAAACTTCGATCGCCTACGGCATATCGCCGAGCGTGCGGAGGTGGGTGAGCAACGCGAGGCGTTGCTTGCGGTCCAGATACCCGAAAAGCCGGGTAGCTTCCTTGCCTTTTGCCGGGCCCTGGGTAAGCGCAGTATCACCGAGTTCAACTATCGGTACTCGGATCAGCAGCGTGCGCAGGTGTTTTGCGGGGTCGAACTGCGCAATGGTATGGCCGAGCGCAAAGAACTGCTCGCACAGTTGGTCGAACGGGGCTTCGAGGTCGTCGATCTGACCGACAACGAGACCGCGAAGCTGCACATCCGCTATATGGTGG
Source organism: Chromatiaceae bacterium (assembly GCA_024235395.1). Taxonomy (NCBI): domain Bacteria; kingdom Pseudomonadati; phylum Pseudomonadota; class Gammaproteobacteria; order Chromatiales; family Chromatiaceae; species Chromatiaceae bacterium. The sequence goes on along the minus strand of JACKMK010000003.1, from coordinate 272,518 downwards.
GTGGCCATGCCCCTCAGGCGATAGACGAGAAGCTGTTCCGTTTCGAGTTCCCCGAACGCCCGGGCGCGCTGCTGGATTTTCTCAAAGGCCTGTCGCGCGGCTGGAATATCAGCCTGTTCCACTACCGGAATCACGGTGCCGCATACGGCAGGGTCCTGGTCGGGCTGCAGTTGGGCAGCAAGGCGGTTCGCGAGTTCCGGAGCTATCTGCAGACAAGCGGGTATGCCTACAGCGAGGAAACCGACAATCTCGCGTACAGGCTGTTCGCGAAGGGCGGATGACGCACCATAGCGTCGTCGACCGCAGGTAATTGCCGGTGTGATGCGGGACTGCGGAGCACACTAATACGAAAAGGCCCGACGGAATTGTCGGGCCTTTTCGTTCAGTTGACGATCAATCAACCTTTCCTACGCGGCGTAACCTTACGGGGCCTCGCCGCTACCTTCTTTTTTGCTGCGGCTTTCTTCCTGGGTGCAGCCTTTTTCTTGGCAGCGGCTTTCTTCCTTGGCGCTGCCTTTTTCTTGGCCGCCGCTTTCTTCTTCGCGGCTGCCTTCTTCTTCGGAGCTGCCTTCTTCTTCGCAGCTGCCTTTTTCTTCGGAGCTGCCTTCTTCTTCGCAGCTGCCTTCTTCTTCGGAGCTGCCTTCTTCTTCGCAGCTGCCTTCTTCTTCGGTGCTGCTTTCTTCTTCGCAGCGACCTTCTTCCTGGTTGCCGTAGTCTTCTTCTTAACTACGGACTTCTTCTTGGCGGATGCCTTCTTCTTGACTGCCATATACCCCCTCCGGTTGAACAGGTGCCATAGACCATGGCTTGAGTATAAACAAGGAAAACAAAAATACTAGTTTGTCAACGGCTGTATCGACGTTTGCATTCAAGGCTTTAGAAAAATATTTGCTCTGCGCTTTATCGCGCATTGCGTTTCGCACGATGTATAGCGTGTGAAACGCATGTGACGACGTTTTCCAACCGGGTCTCTACAAGCGACTGCTTGGTTCTGTTTGATTGAATGGAAGTTGCGTTCGGTGCTTCAAGAAAGCGTTCGGCTTTCCTTGTTGACCGAGTAAATCGAACGTTCAGTGACGACCGCATCGAGCGGAACATCCCACGCGTTGATCTGAATGCGATCGACCCGTTGAAGTTCGAGTGCCAAGCCCAGCAGATAGGGACGCCGAACGTGACGCAAGCGGCGTACGAAGGCAAAACTGCGGTCGTAGTACCCGCCACCCATGCCGAGTCGGTGGCATTGATCGTCGAAGCCGAGCAAGGGAACGATCACCAGGTCGAGTTGCCGCGCGCTGTGATGTCGGCAGCGGCGCAGCCCGGGCTCGGGTATGTCGAACCGGTTACGGACCAGTCGATCGCCGGGTTGCCACTGACAGAACCACAGCCGTCCCGACAGGAAAGGGTGCAGGACCGGCAGGAAACAGCGCTTCCCCTTACGTGCTGCGGTGCGTAGCAGTGGCATCGGGTCGAGTTCGCCTTTGCTTCCGACATAGGCCGCAACGCGCTTGGCGCGCCGAAACGCCGGGTGTCTGGCGATTCGATCCAGTGCGCGCGAGGTGGCTTCGCTGCGCGTCTGTTCGGAAATGGCTTGGCGCAGCTGTCGCAGGCGCCGGCGCAGGGCGTGTTGGTCGGCCATGATTTCGCTCGATTTCGACCCTCTGTATGGGGCGGCGGTCATTGGTCGGGGGTGCTTTCATTGTATCGAGTCGGCAGACGGTGCCGGTCCCTGCTGAAAGCATCACAGCGGAATCGCAAAGAGGGCGGTCGCGCGGAGGACGGTAGGAGCGGCATCCCCCGCAAGTGCCGGTGCCTGCCGTAATCCTTGAACCGTGAGGTTCAAGTGGGACCGAAGCGGTGCCTCAGGCTTTCCGCTGCGAGGCGGACATGCACACTGGCTGCCGTAACCCGGCCCCGGGGTGCGTAAGCATAGGCTCAAGGGAACATCGGGCCGGCTGCCGAACACCACAGGGGATGCCTGGCTAAAGACTAAACCCGAATCGGTCAGAGTTCCAGCTGTGTGCTGTCGTTGAGCGCGATCTCGATTCGTTCGCGCAGGGCGCGGATGCGCTTGTTGGACGAGCTGGCGGCCGAATCCTGCTCGGATTTTTCCTGGAGGAGTTCGTGTGCGAGGTTCAGCGCGACCATCACCGCAATTCGGTCCGTACCTATGACCTTCCCCGTGCCGCGGACTTCGCGCATGCGTGTGTCGAGAAAACGTGCTGCGGATATCAGTTCGTCTTCGGTCCCGGGTTCACACGCGATTCGGTATTCCTTGCCGAGGATGCTCACCGCCACGGGCTGGTTGGGATTGCTCACGCCTCGTCCTCCAGGCGCTTGAGGCGCTCGATCATGTCCTCGACGCGATGTTTGGCCTGGTCGTTGCGGGTCACAAGCTGGTCGCGTTCGGCCAGCAGTTCCTGTTCACGGGCACGCAGCGTCTTGTTTTCGTCCTTGAGGTGCGTGCAGGCGCGGATCAACTCTTCGACCCGCACTTCGAGCGCACGCAGATCCTGCTCGAGGACACCTTGTTTTTCGTTGGTCGCCATAGCTGCACTGAATATAGTTTCGCGCGCTCAGTCGGGTCAATGGTGGCGCATGATAGGATGCGCCTGTTTTCGGACATCAACTGCGATCTGGCGAATGTCGGCTATCGACGACGAACGGCTTCCCGAGTACTTCGACCTTCAGGCGGCGCTGCGCCGGTGCGGCGTTGCGCAGGGGCCCGCCGAAGTGCAGGGATTCGCACTCGGGCTGCAGTGTGGGCAGGTGAGCGAACCGCGACGCGTGTGGCGTGAGGAACTGTATTCTGACCTGGATCCCGCCGACGTGCTTGCCGAAGAATGCCGCAGGGCCCTGGACCGGGTGTTCGACGCGGCTTTTCAGGACACATCGGACACGCCTTTCGAACTCACGCTGCTGTTGCCACGAGACATCGAGGTCAACAGCGTGCGGTTGGGTGCCCTGCGCGACTGGTGCCAGGGCTTTCTGTACGGCTTCGGGCTGGGTGGTGAGCGGCTGCGGCACGGTTTGTCAGCGCAGACCCAGGAACTGCTGCACGACATCACGGAATTCACCCGGGTTGATACCGAGAATGTCGACAACAGCGAACAGGACCAGGCATCACTGATCGAGGTCGAAGAGTATCTGCGCGAGGCGGTTTTGCTGATTCGGGACGATACGCAACTCGAGCGGGGCGGCGATGAACCCAAGTGAATTCAAACGTCGGCGGCGGCAGCTGATGCGGATGATGGGTAACGACAGCGTGGCCATCCTGCCGACCGCCCGCGAAGTGATCCGCAACCGGGACGTCCACTACGAATTCCGACCGGACAGCGATTTCTACTATCTCACCGGCTTTCCGGAACCCGAAGCAGTCCTCGTCTTGGTGCCCGGACGTCCGCAGGGCGAGTTCATCCTGTTTTGCCGCGAGAAGGATCCGACCAAGGAACTGTGGGACGGGTACCGTGCCGGGCTGGAGGGGGCGGTGGCCGAATACGGTGCCGACGATGCCTTTCCGATCACCGATCTGGACGACATCCTGCCGGGCCTGCTCGAAGAACGCGAGCGTGTGTTCTTTGAGATGGGATCCGACCCAGGGCTCGACAAACGCGTATCGGATTGGGTCGGACAGGTGCGCGCGCGGGCGCGTGCCGGGGTCCATGGTCCGATCGAGTTCCTCGCGCTCGATCATTTTCTGCACGATATGCGCCTCTACAAGAGTCGCTCCGAAGTGGCGACGATGCGCCGTGCGGCCCGCCTATCGGCGGGGGCGCACTGTGAACTGATGCGCCGCTGCCAGCCCGGCATGTACGAATATCAGCTGGCCGCGCTGTTCAGTCACCACTGTCGGATGGCGGGTGCGGCGCATCTGGCATACCCGTCGATCGTCGGCGGCGGCAACAACGCCTGCGTGCTGCACTACGTCGAAAACCGCGACACCTTGCAGTCCGGTGATCTGGTGCTGATCGATGCCGGTTGCGAGGTGGATTGCTACGCGTCCGACATCACCCGGACCTTTCCGGTCAGCGGCCGTTTCAGCGATGCGCAGCGCAGCCTCTACGAGCTGGTGCTCGAGGCGCAGCTCGCGGCGATCGACAAGGTACGTGCGGGCAATCATTGGAACGATCCGCATCAGGCTGCGGTACGGGTACTCACCAAGGGTCTGTTGAAGCTCGGCCTGCTGCGCGGCACCCTGGCGAAGGCGCTGAAGGCGCAGGCGTATACGCGCTTCTACATGCATCGGACCGGTCATTGGCTGGGCATGGACGTGCACGATGTGGGTGACTACAAGGTCGACGGGCACTGGCGCGAGCTTGAACCCGGGATGGTGCTGACCATCGAGCCGGGTCTGTATATCCCCCACGGCAGCAAGGGGGTGGCAAAGAAATGGCAGGGAATCGGCATCCGCATCGAGGACGATGTCCTGGTGACCTCCGGTGACCCTGACGTCCTGACCCGTGATGTGCCGAAATCGGTCGAACAGTTAGAGTCCATGATGGCCCAATGAGCGGCGCGCGGCGTTACGATCTGATCGTCGTGGGTGGCGGCATGGTAGGCGCCAGCCTGGCGATCGCGCTCGCCGGGCGCGGGCTGCGCGTCGCGCTGATCGAGGCGCATGCGCTCGGCGGCGACACGCCGCCCTGTTATGACGATCGGGCGATTGCGCTTGCCTACGGCACGCGACGTATTTTCGAAGCGATCGACGTGTGGCCGGCGCTGCATGACCGGGTTCAGGCGATCCGGCACATCCATGTCTCGGATCGCGGGCACTTCGGCATCACGCGTCTGCATGCCGACGACGAGGGGGTGCCGGCGCTCGGGTACGTGGCGACCGCGCGGGAACTCGGCGGCGTGTTGCTGCAGCGCCTGGCCCTCGATGATGCGCTCGAGGTATTCGCGCCGGCGCGAGTCGTCCGTTTCGAGGACCACAGCGAGCAGGTCAGTGTCGAGATAGAGACCGGCGGCGTGGTCAGGACACTGGAGTGTGGTCTGTTGGTCGCGGCCGATGGCGGCAATTCAATGATTCGGGAACAGCTCGCGCTGCCGGTCGTGCGCTGGCAATATGGCCAGTCGGCTGTGGTCAGCAACGTCACGCCGGGCCGCGCACACGGCGATGTGGCCTATGAACGGTTCACCGAAACCGGGCCGCTCGCTATGCTGCCGATGACCGAGCAGCGCTGCGCAGTGGTGTGGACAGTGCGCAACGAGGATGTCGAGGCGGTATTGGCACTCGATGATGGCCAGTTTCTCGATGCCCTACAGATGCGGTTCGGGCAGCGCCTCGGACGCTTTCGGCGTGTCGGGCGACGCGCGGCGTATCCTCTGCAGCTGTTGCGGGCGCGGCGATCGGTACGTGGACGGGTAGCGGTGATCGGCAATGCGGCACACACTCTGCATCCCATCGCCGGACAGGGCTTCAATCTCGGGATCCGTGATGTCGCCGCATTGGCCGAGGTGGTCGATGCGGCGAAGCGGGCGGGGGGCGACGTCGGGAGTCCGGCGGTGCTGAAGCGCTACGCGAGTTGGCGGGATGCAGAGCAACGCCATGTCGCGCTGGCCACCGACGGGCTCGCACGCTTGTTCAGCAATCCGCTGTCGGCGGTCCGCTGGGGCCGCAATCTGGGATTGCTGGCGATGGAGTTGCTGCCTGGCCTGAAGCACCCACTGGCACGTGGAGCTATGGGGATTCTGGGGCGCCAGCCGCGGCTCGCCCGGGGGGTACGGCTTGACTGAACACGCGCACGAGGTCGTCGTGGTCGGCGGCGGCATGGTCGGCGCTGCACTCGCGCTGGCGCTGGCGCAACGCGATTTCGGCGTCTGCCTGATCGAGGCGCGGCGTCCCGACCTCAGCTGGGATTCACAGACCTACGACCTCCGTGTCTCGGCGGTCACCCGCGCTTCCCAGCGATTGCTCGACAACCTCGGCGTCTGGACGTCGATCCGTGACGATCGATGCACCGCCTACGATGCGATGCAGGTCTGGGACCGGGCGGGGTTCGGCGAGATTCATTTCGATGCCGCCGACCTGGGTGAGCCCGACCTCGGGCACATCGTCGAGAATCGGGTGATCGTGCGTGCCCTGTGGCTCGCATTGGTCGATGCCGGGGTGGAGATCATTGCGCCGGGTCGCGTGCGCAGCGTTCATGTTGGAAGCGAAGCCAGCGAGATCGAGCTGCAAGACCGCACGCGCCTGCAGGCCGGACTGCTGGTCGGTGCAGACGGCGCACATTCTCAGATCCGCGAACTGGTCGGCATTGCGTCAAGGAGTGAGCCCTACGACCAACACGCGGTGGTTGCGACCGTGCGTGCCGAGTTCGGCAACCAGGCGACGGCGTGGCAGCGGTTCATGCGCGATGGGCCGCTAGCATTGTTGCCGATCGAGCGCGACCTGTTCTCGATCGTCTGGTCGACGATGCCCGATGAGGCGGCGCGATTGTGCACCGTCGACGAGACGGCGTTCGCTGTACAGTTGACCGAGGCCAGTGAAGCGCGTCTCGGCCGACTCGAGCTCGTCGGTGGCCGTGCGGCATTCCCTCTGCGTCTGCAGCATGCCGAGCAGTACGTGATGCCCGGCGTCGCGTTGGTCGGCGATGCCGCGCACGTGATCCACCCGTTGGCCGGTCAGGGTGTGAATCTCGGCTTTCTCGACGCCGGTTCCCTGGTCGATGCGTTGCAGGTCGGCCGTGCGCGCGGCCGCAGGCCGGGTACCCTGCGCGATCTGCGCGCCTACGAGCGCGGCCGCAAGGGGCACAACACCGCCACGCAGCTGGTTATGGATGGGTTCAAGCACCTGTTCGGAAGCGATGCCGGGATGCTCGCGCTGGCCCGCAATCTGGGGCTCGGTGTCGCCGGGCGCGTGCCGATACTGCGCCGGACCTTCGAACGGGTGGCGTTGGGATACGGACTCGAGCTGCCGTCATTGTGCCGGCCGGCCGGCTGACTGCCGTCGCGCGACCTGTCCGTCCCGTCACCGATTCCCGCCCCGCTGACGCGGGGTCGATAGCGATGCCGGTTGACAGGCGTCACAACATGAATAAAATCACGAATCATTCTCATTACAGAATGTATCGAGGTTCGTCATGCTGCGTCGTATGCTCCCACTGCTGTTGATCTCGTTGTCGGTCGCCTTGCCCGTTTCCGCGGCCGACGAGGTCGTCGTGTACTCGGCTCGCAATGAGCACCTGATCAAGCCGTTGTTCGATCGTTACACCGCGGAGACCGGTGTACCGATTCGCTTCATCACCGACAAGGAGGGACCGCTGCTGCAGCGTCTCAAGGCCGAGGGTGCGCGCACACCGGCCGACATGCTGATCACCGTCGACGCCGGCAACCTGTGGCATGCGGCTGAGACCGGCGTCTTGGCCGAGATCGATTCGCCGGTGCTCGACGCGAACGTGCCGTCCAATCTGCGCGATCCCAAGGGGCGCTGGTTCGGCCTGTCAGAGCGTGCACGCACCATCGTCTACAGCACCGAGCGGGTCCAGCCGGGGATGTTGAGCAGCTATGAGGACCTGGCCGACCCCAAGTGGAAAGGGAGGCTGTGTCTGCGCACATCGAAGAAGGTCTACAACCAGTCATTGGTCGCCACGCTGATCGCGCGCCTCGGTGAGCAGAATGCCGAGCAGATCGTGCGTGGCTGGGTCACCAATCTCGCGACCGCACCGTTTGCCAACGACACCAAGGCGATGCAGGCGGTCGCTGCCGGACAGTGCGATGTCACCGTGGTCAACACCTATTACTTCGGCCGACTGCAGAAGGAGAATCCGGACATCAAGCTGGCGATATTCTGGCCCAACCAGGACAGCAGTGGCGTGCACATCAATGTCTCTGGTGCCGGTGTGACCCGGCACGCAAAACACCCCGACGAGGCGCGGCGTCTACTGGAGTGGCTGTCATCCGAAGAGGCGCAGGCGGATTTCGCCGGGTTGAACATGGAGTACCCGGTCAATTCCAAGGTCGCAGTGGACCCCCTGGTCGCGTCATGGGGTAGCTTCAAGGCCGACGCGCTGCACGTGAATGAGGCCGGACGGCTGCAGGCGGATGCGATTCGGCTGATGGACCGCGCCGGATATCGCTGAGCGGTCGCGTTTCGCGACAAGACGATCGTATGGCTCACACCGCCTTGCCCAGTGACATCGACCGACGGGCGTCCGCCCGTTGGCGTGGCGCTCCCGATGCGCCGTGGCGTTGGGCGAGCCGCCTGCTTGCGGTGTCGGTGCTGGTGCCGCTGGCGGTGATACTCGGCTCCTGGCTGTATTTCGATCCGCAGATCTGGGTGCACCTCGGCGGCACCATCCTGCCGCAGTTGCTGGGCAACACCTTTCTTCTGTTGGTCGGGGTGGCCACCGGTACCTTGTTGCTCGGTGTTTCGCTCGCGTGGCTGACCGCGGCCTGCGAGTTTCCGGGTCGCCGGATCCTCGATTGGGCATTGATGATGCCGTTTGCACTGCCTGCCTACGTGCTGGCGTTCGTGTTCGTCGGGGTCATGGATTTCTCCGGGCCGGTCCAGTCCGGCCTGCGCGCCCTGTTCGGTCTCTCGCCGGCCTGGTCGTTCGAGGTACGCACCACCTTTGGCGTCGTCCTGGTGATGACGCTGGTGCTGTATCCCTATGTCTACATGCTCGCGCGTGTCTCTTTTCTGGGCCAGGGACAGAGTGCCTACGAGGCGGCCCGCAGTCTCGGGCTGGGGCCCTGGGGGGCATTCTTCCGGGTGTCGCTGCCGATGGCCCGCCCGGGGATCATCGCCGGTCTGAGCCTCGCGCTGATGGAGGCCCTGGCCGACTTCGGCGCCGTCGCGGTATTCAACTTCGATACCTTCACCACGGCGATCTACAAGGCCTGGTTCGGTTTCTTCGACCTGCAGAGCGCCGCCCAGCTTGCCTCGATCCTGCTGCTCATCGTGCTGGCCGCGCTGGTCGTAGAGCGTCGTTACCGATACCGCGCACGTTTCACCGACACCGCGCGCAGCGGGTCACATCGGCGCATCGTTCTACGCGGCGGTGCGGCCCTATCGGCCAGTGCGTTCGCCTGGGGCATCTTTCTCGTCGCGTTCGTCGCGCCGGTCGTGCGCCTGGTCAGCTGGGCCTGGGGCGCGCTGGACGACCTCGACCTGCGTTATCTGGACCTGTTCACGCATACCTTCTTCCTCGGTGCGATGGCGGGTGTACTGACAGTCTTTGCCGCGTTCGTGCTGGCCTATGCCAATCGTTACCACGCGGACACCAGCACCGCGCTCAGCGTGCGCATCGGTACCCTTGGGTATGCACTCCCGGGATCGGTGCTCGCGGTCGGCGTGATGCTGTCGCTGACCTGGTTCGACCACCGTGTCGCGGACGCGGTCGAGTGGCTGACCGGTGCCGAGACGGGCCTGATGTTGTCCGGGACGGTGCTTGCGCTGTTGATGGCCTATTTCGCCCGCTTCCTCGCTGTTGCCTATGGCCCGGTCGACAGCGGTCTCGAGCGCATCCGGCCGAGCATTCGGGACGCCGCACGCAGCCTCGGCGCCGGGCAATGGGAGACGGTGCGACGGGTGTACCTGCCGATGTTGCGTCCCGGGTTGCTGACTGCGGGTTTGTTGGTGCTGGTCGACGTGATGAAGGAGATGCCCGCAACCTTGTTGCTGCGGCCGTTCGGATGGGACACGCTCGCGGTGCGCATCTACGAACTGACCTCGGAAGGCGAATGGGAGCGGGCCGCACTGCCGGCGGTCGCGCTGCTGGCGGTCGGGCTGTTGCCGGTCATACTGCTGGTGCGTCGTTCCGCCCGCTGAGCGTGTCAGCCGTGCGCGGGCGATGGCGATCTCAGTCCGGTATGTCCAGATCGTAACGTTCGGCGAGATATTCCAGGGTCGCGATCAGGCCGAATTGCTCCGCCGACGCGATGGCATCGATCGTGAACAGCGAACGCATGATCGGAAAGGTGGCGTCGATCACCCGGGACAGATACCCGGCAGCCAGTGCACCGGAGCGCGGTTGCATCGTCCGATGTGTCAGGCGGAATGAGTACTTGCGCGCCAATGATGGTCGCTGCGTACTCAGCAGCGTCTTTGCGCGATACTTCCACGGGCGGGGCCCATCCAGCGCAAAACCGTAATCGCTGGGATAGGCGGCCAGGCGGGCATTGACGCGCGCGATCATGCGCCCCTGCAGGCGACCGAGATCCTTGTAACGAATCGGAATCTTGGACGTGTTCGAGATCGCCGCGTGTTCCAGGTAGGGAAAGAACATCGGCCCGAATCGCTGGTTTAGCTGGGCATCGCGGCCGGTCCAGAAGCGTCCGCGGAACTTCGGATACAGTTGTTCGACCTGCGATCGGTCGAGCGCGTCGGTATCCACGCCGATTGCCTCACGCATCGCCGCCTGCATGGCCGCGACGTAGCGCGATTCGTCGAAGCGTTCCGTGAAGGCCCGCGGGTCGTAACGCGAATAGAAGGTGTTGACGACGGCGGCGGTACTCGACGGCCGGTCCGGCATGTAGAAGAAGTTGCGGTAGATCTCGCCCAGCGAGCCGTTGAGTGGCACCTGTCCGGCGGCGTGCCGCTTGAGCCGGTCCAGCCTGTCTGCTCCGAAGTCGAACAATCCCGACTCGATCTTCCAGCCATCGAACGCGAACAGGTTGCTTTCCATCTCCTTGGGAAAGTCCTCCGGCGAAACCGCGGGTGCAGTGCTCTTGTCGATGTGTTCGAGTGGCAGGCTCTCGTTGCGTGCGATCAGGCGGGCGATCTCGACGTCTTCGTCGTTGGCGTGTCCGTACACGAACAGCGTCGGCCGGGCACCGTGTTTCATCAGCATCGCCAGCATCAGCCGCGAGTCGAAGCCGCCTGAAAACGACAGGCGAAGGCGTTCGTCGAACTGTCGTGCGATGGGCTCGAATACCCGGTCAAGCCGGTGCACGCAGGTGTCGGCGATTTGATCCAGCGGCACCTCGGGTCCGACAGGTTCATTGCCGATCGGGCTGGCGAGGTCGATCCGGTTCACCTCCCGGTAGACCACCAGCACGGCGTTCGCCGGCAAGGTGTTCACGTCTTCGAGCAAGGTCCTGCTGCCGAACACCGAGCCATTGATGACGTACTCGTAGCACGCCTGGGTGTCGAGCCTGTTCGACGGACGCATCTCCAGCATCGCCAGGAACGAGTTCGACCACAGCGTCCTGTCTCTGTTCACGTACATCTTGCTCGCGCCAAGCCCATCGCCGAACAGATACAGGCGCCCGGCCTTGCAGATGCAGACGGTATGGATGCCGACCATTCCTCCCCAGTCGTGACTGTCCACGCGAAAGTCGTTGAGCAGCCCGGGTAGGCAGGCCGGCGCGGCCTCACCGCGGTAGATCAATGTGCCGTGAACGATGATGAAGTCGCCGTTTGCGGCGAAGTAAGACGCGGGTTCCTCCCCACGGAGATCGGTGTACCAGCAGATGCGATAGGCGCCGACGGTCTCGCTGCGCCGGTTCTCTAGGTGATGCCTGTGCGCGTTGTGATTGAATGCGTCCAGCGTTTCCGGGGGGCTGTCGTGCTTGAAAAGGACGAAGAAACTCATGTCGCCGGTGGTCGAGCCAGTGGTCGCCGCATTATAGCCTGCCCTCTATGGCGCACCGCGTGCCCGTACGGACCAGCCCGGGGGTCGTCGATCTTTTGGGCCGGTCGATTGTTGCGTCATCGGCGGTATCATGCCGGGAATCTTCGGCCAATATTTACAGCACATGCTGCGTCGCCTGTTCGCCAACTACCTGGTCCTGACCGGTGTGCTTGCGCACATCGCGCTTGCCGGCGTGGTGCTGTTGTGGGTCTACGGCCAGGTCGATGAGTCCGGTGTCATCGACGAAGCGCGCCGCGCCGTGCTTGGGTCCCTGGACGGTGTACAGGTCACCGAACTGGCGCCCGGCGAACCGGGCGCGGTAAATCCTGCGCTGTTGGAGCTGCCGGCCGGCGTCTGGCACAAGCTCAATTCGACCGGCGCGTTCGAGCGCCAGGCGCACGGGGGCGCCGCGTTCGATTCGCTGCGTGGCAGGATCACGCTGTTCGGCAGCGATACGCACCGCCGGAACTGGGACAACAGCGTACGTTTCTTCGATGTCTCGGCGCTACGCTGGTCGCAGTCCTACCCGGCCGACGATCCCTCGACCTATCGCGTCAACGCAGACGGCCTGGCAGTCGCCGGCGACGGCGGCAACGAGCATCCCTGGGCGATGCACACCTTCGATGCGGTCGAATACGACCCGCTCATGGATCGTCTGATCGTCGCGAGCTACCCGGCACATATGAAACCCGACAAGCCGTGGGGCTTCGACAAGGCGTTCTGGCGGCAGATCAAGCGTCACCCGACCTGGTTCTACTATATTGGCGAGGACCGTTGGGAACCGATGGCCGGGAAGGCGGTGCTGTTGTTCCCCTACGCCGCAGCGTTCGACCCGCGGCGCAACGAGATGATCGGAGTGACCGAGAACACCTTTTATGCGCTGAGCGGACTGCCGCCCCGCTGGCAGGCGATCGGCAAGGGACCACCCAACGCCTGGCATACCTCAGCCACCTTTGACAGTGACCTCGATGCGGTCGTCATGTACGGCACCAACCGGCGTGCGAACACGGTCTGGCAGTACCGGCGTGGAGAAGAGCGGGCGCGCAAGATGCCCACCCCGGGGGATCGTCCACCGGGCGGCGAATCGGTACCGCTCGTCTACCACCCGGGCCTGCAGAAGGTGGTCGCGCTGGTCGTCAACCGCCGCACCAAGCGCACCGAGACGTGGTTGTACGCGACCGCTGCGGACGCATGGACGCGAGTAGGCGCCGCCGATCTACCCTTCGATATCGGTATGAACTACGACATGGCCTACGATCAGCGCCACGACCTGTTGTGGCTGGTGGCGAATCTGCCGGGTGATCCGGTCGCGGTGTGGGCGCTGCGACTCCAGCGCTGAGTGGCCGTATCAGAGCGTCGGCAGACACAGCGGCCCGGCGCCGTACTCGATAGGTCCGATGTCGGTCGGGGCGTGGCGGGGGTTCCCGCAGAAGTCGAGTTCCCTGCGCGGATCGTTGTTGCCCTGGTCGATGACCCGTTCGACCGCGGTAACCCTCAGGTCGCCGGACAGCGGCGCCTGGTAATAGTCGGCGCTGCTGCAGCCACCGAACACGCGCGCAAACCAGCTGCATGACCGGGCACCGAGGTTGTTGTCCGCGGAGTGGTGGCCGCCATCACGGTCGGCGATGCGGCCGTCCAGGATATTGTTGTGAATCGACGCGGTACTGGTTGCAAAACGCACATCGATACCGGTCGTGCCGATCAACGCGTTGTTGTAGATCTGTGTCCGTGCGGCCTTGTTGAGGTAGATGCCTACGTCCAGCGGGCAGCGTGCAATGATGTTGTTGCGCATGATGCCGGCGGTGTGTTCCGTTCGGTTGCTGCGTTGGCGGCTGATGTTCGCGCCGGATCCGCCGCCGCCGAACGACAAGCCGACACGCACGCCGCCCTCCGGAGGCAGCCTCCAGTGGCACACGACGAGGTTGCGTTCGAATACACCGTCGCTCGAGTTGGATTTCATGAATGCCGCGTAGCTGATGCGGTTGCTCTGGCCCTTGGCGAAATCCGCGATGAAGTTGGCGCTCACCACCCACCCGTTGCCGGCGTTGATATTCAGCAGGGTGACCGGATTGCCGGTCTTGCGCACACGGGTGTTGTAGACATTGTTGTTGTGCACCAGGCCAAAATCGGGGAAGCGGTCACCTTCGGCGTCGAACAGGCCGTTGACCTTGAGCGGGGCATTGAAATCGACCAGCTCATTGTTGCGCAGCACCGTGCCGACGGCGTCCCCGACCACATGGAACGCGTGCTCGCAGCGTGAGTCATTCCCACAGGCGCCGTGGATACTGAGATTCTCAAACACCCAGTAGGGGCGGTCGACGTAGAAACCCTCGAGGGTGTCCAGTTCGATCCGCACGTCACCCGGGTGTTCGGCGCGCACCACGATCGGCCGGCCGGGCAGGCCGGCGCTGCCGAGGCCGATGGCCCGCCGCCTGACGTGGTAGGTTCCCGGGGCGAGCGTGATGATCTGGCCCGGTTTTGCCCGCTTCAGCGCGTTGAGCAGGCCCTTGGCGTCACGCACGGGCACCAGTTCGTCATCCGGTCCCAGCAGGAACGGACCCTGTGCGGCCTGCTGCGGGATACCCAACTCGTCGTACGGCACGCGCATGAAGCCCTCGGCCTGCGGACCTTGTGCCGGCCATTCGTCCGGTCCGGGGAAATCGGGCAGGGTGACGGTCCGCTTGGCCGCGCGGCTGGCCGGCTGCAGGCCGGTCACACGGATTGTCGCGTCGATCAACGCCGTCGCGGTGGGATGGCTGTCCCCGAAACGCTGTTTCGCCTTGTGCAGCAGATCGCCGAGGCCGTAATCCGGAAACAGCAGCATCCAGGCGAGCAGTACCGCCGCGGCGGCAGCATGCGCCGCCAGGCCGGACAGAAGCAGATAGGTTCGCAGGCCGCGGCTGCCGGGGTGCGTGAATGCCATAAGGTTCCAGGGGCCGCCGGGATTGAGTTGGCAAGCCGGGCATCACTATATATAGTCGCCAATCCAATCCCAAGTCCTGCGGGAGAGGCTGCCGTCGATCTGGATCGGATCCGGCAGGGCCGAAGGCGCAAATCCCGCCCGGAATCGCTCAGGCAAAAGGACCGCAGGACCGAAACCCGCAGGGGTGGTTTCGGATTGGCTCTGGAGAGCGGCACCCGCAGACGGTGCCCACCGACGGGGCAGGGGGCGCGCGGCGCCCGCAAACTCTCAGGTATCTGGACAGAGGGGCGGTATGGTCTTCGCGGCAGCGGATGCCATACCGCCCCTTTGTTTTGTCGCAACAACCGGAGTCGGTGATGGACAAGAAGACGGTACTCAACGAGATCCACCGCGAAATGGGTGCGCGCATGGTGCCGTTCGGCGGCTGGGACATGCCGGTGCATTACGGTTCGCAGATCGAGGAGCACCACGCGGTGCGTCAGGATGCCGGGATGTTCGATGTGTGCCACATGACGGTGGTCGACCTGCGCGGTGCAGGCGTGCGGTCCTTCCTGAGTCGGCTGCTGGCAAACGATGTCGGCAAGCTGCAGTCACCCGGCAGGGCGTTGTACTCGTGCATGCTCCGTCCAGACGGCGGCGTGATCGACGATCTGATCGTCTACTTTCTAACTGAAGACTGGTTCCGTCTGGTGGTGAATGCCGCGACCACGGACAAGGACCTCGCCTGGATCACCGAGCAGGCCACCGGCTTCGATGTGGAGGTCGAGGCGCGCTTCGACCTCGGCATGATCGCGGTGCAGGGGCCGAATGCGCCTGCCAAGGCGCAGGCGTTGTTGCCCGAGGGCCTCGGCGCTGCGGCGATGGGCCTGAAGCCGTTCAACGCGGTGTACCAGGATGCATGGTTCGTCGGCAGGACCGGCTACACGGGAGAGGACGGATTCGAGATCATGCTGCCTGAGGGTCAGGTTGCGGATCTCTGGCGCGCCTTGGCGGGCGCGGGTGTGCGTCCATGTGGACTGGGTGCGCGCGACACGCTGCGCCTAGAGGCCGGGATGAACCTGTACGGCAACGACATGGACGAGCAGCATTCGCCGCTGGTATCCGGCCTCGGTTGGACCGTGGCGTTCGATCCGCCCGGGCGCGATTTCATCGGGCGTGCGGCGCTGGAGCGGCAGAAGCACGCCGGCGACCTGCCCCGGTTCATCGGTCTGGTGCTCGAGGGTAAGGGTGTGTTGCGCGACCATCAGAAGCTGCGCGACGGGGATCGCGAAGTCGGTGAGATCACCTCCGGCGGATTTTCCCCCACGCTGCAGCGGTCGATCGCGATGGCGCGCGTCGCGCGCGACGCGGGTGACGACCTGAGCGTCGACATCCGCGGCAGATTGCTCCCGGTGCGACGCGTGAAGATGCCGTTCGCACGCAACGGCAAGGCCTGTATCGAATTGTGAGGGTGCACCCGGTGTGCATTCTGTGAGGCCGCCTGAGGGCGGTGATTGGATGAAACCCGAGGGGGAGCATCATGAGTAACGAAGTCCCGACCGATCTCAAGTACACCAAGTCGCACGAATGGGTGCGCATGGACGACGAAGGCATCGCCACCGTCGGCATCACCGACCATGCGCAGGAATTGCTCGGCGATCTGGTGTTCGTCGAATTGCCCGAGGTGGGTAGCGAACTGGGAGCTGGCGCGGAGTGCGCGGTGGTCGAGTCGGTCAAGGCGGCGTCGGATGTGTACAGCCCGTTGACCGGCGAGGTCGTCGAGGTCAATGAGGTGCTCGCCGAGGCGCCGGAGACCATCAACCAGGACGCCTACGAAGATGGCTGGATCTTTCGTATGCGGATCGCCGATCCCGCTGAACTGGAGGCGATGATGGATGCCGACAGCTACGCGGAGCACGCCGAGAGCGACGAACACTGAGGACGCAGTCCCGTCCTTCCCCGAAAAATCACGGATCCCTGTCATGCCGTTTATTCCCCACACCGAAGACGATGTCCGGCGCATGCTCGACGCGATAGGCGTCGACAGCATCGACCAGTTGTTCGACGAGATCCCGGAAGACCTGCGTGCCGGGGCGCTGCGATATGTTCCGGAAGGGCTTTCCGAGATGGAGGTCAGTGCACTGATGCACACCCGCGCCCGCACCGACGGCCAGCCTGCGTGTTTCATCGGTGCCGGTGCCTACGATCATCATATCCCCGCAGCGGTCTGGCAGATTGCCACACGCGGCGAGTTCTACAGCGCTTACACCCCTTATCAGGCGGAGGCCAGCCAGGGTACCTTGCAGCTGTTGTACGAATTCCAGTCGATGATGACCAGTCTGATGGCGATGGACGTCTCGAATGCATCGTTGTACGACGGTGCATCCGCATTGGCAGAGGCGGTGCTGATGGCGGTGCGGGTGAACCGGAAGTCGAAGTCGCACCGCATATTGATGCCCCGCACCCTGCCGCCGGTGTATCGGAAGACGGTGCACACTATCGTGCGCAATCAACAGATCGAGTTGGTCGAGGTCGGGTTTGATCCGGTCACCGGAACGACCGACATGGCGGCGTTGACGGCACACGCCGGCGAGGATTTCGCTGCGCTGGTGATCCCCCAGCCGAATTTTTTTGGCGCGCTGGAGGATGTCGATGCATTGACCAATTTCGCGCACGCGAACGGGATCTTGGCGGTTGGGGTCGTGAACCCACTGGCAATGGCCGTACTCAAGCCACCGGGAGAATGGGGTGACGATGGTGTGGATATCGCCTGTGGCGAAGGTCAGCCGCTCGGCGTACCGTTGTCATCCGGCGGCCCCTACTTCGGTTTCATGTGCTGCAAGCAGGCGATGGTGCGGCAGATGCCGGGGAGGATCATCGGCAAGACCGTCGACCTGGAGGGTAAAGAGGGCTTTACGCTGACGTTGCAGGCACGCGAACAGCATATCCGGCGTTCCAAGGCGACCTCGAACATCTGCACCAACCAGGGATTGCTGGTCACCGCGGCGACCATTCACATGGCGCTGCTGGGTGGCGAGGGGTTGGCGCGGGTCGCGGCGGCCTGCCATGCCAACACCCTTGCGTTGCGCGAGCGGCTGCTGGCGATCGATGGCGTGGAGCCGGTATTCGAGGGTCCGGTGTTTCACGAAACCGTGCTGCGTCTCGCCGCCCCGGTGGCCGAGGTGTTGCGATCGCTCGCTGCGCACAATGTACTCGGCGGCTATCCGCTCGCCGACGACTACCCGGAGCTCGGCAGTGCGCTGCTGGTCTGCGCGACCGAGACGCGCACCGCGGCGGATATCGATGAGTACGTGGCCAAGCTCACCCGCGTGATGGCGGCCCGCACCCAGGCCAAGTGTCCGGTGGAACCAAAATTCAACTGAACCGACTTCGGTGCACCGCATATGCGCGGTGCATCCACGAATCAACAGGAGAACACGAATGGCACAGGTAACCTTGCATGGCTCCCCGTTCAACACCAACGGTGATCTGCCGGCGGTCGGTAGCACCGCACCGGACTTCAAGTTGGTCGATGCGGCACTGAATGACGTCAGCCTGGCCGATTTCGCAGGTAAGAAGAAACTGATCAGCATCGTGCCGAGCCTGGACACGCCGACCTGCGCGACCTCGACCAAGGTGTTCAACCAGCGTCTCGGCAGCCGTAGCGACGTGGTGGTGCTGGTCGTGTCGGCCGATCTGCCGTTTGCGCAGGGCCGCTTCTGCCAGGCCGAGGGCACCGCGGACGTCAAGACCCTGTCGATGATGCGCTCGCGCAATTTCGCCAAGGACTACGGCATTCTGCTGGTGGACGGGCCCCTGGCCGGCATCACCGCGCGCGGCGCACTGGTGCTGGATGCCGACAACAAGGTGGTCTATGCGCAACTGGTCGGCGAGATCGGCGACGAGCCGGACTACGACGCCGCGATTGCCGCGCTCGGCTGACATGCTGATCCACGAACAGTCACGTCCCGGGCGGCGTGCCTATGCACAGGCGCCCAAGGACAAGCCGGAACTGGAAGGCATCCCCGAAACGCTGCGTCGCAGTGCCGTCCCGGCGCTGCCCGAGGTGTCGGAGATGCAGACCGTGCGCCACTACACGCGCCTGTCGCAGAAGAACTTCTCGATCGACACCCAGTTCTATCCGCTCGGATCGTGCACGATGAAGTACAACCCGCGTGCGTGCAATTCACTGGCGATGCTGCCCGGCCTGCTGGCACGCCACCCGCACGCGCCGGATTCGCACAGCCAGGGTTTCCTTGCGTGCATGCACGAACTGCAGGAGATCCTGAAAGACGTCACCGGGATGAAGGCGGTGTCTCTGTCGCCCGCCGCGGGTGCGCAGGGCGAGTTCGCCGGCGTCGCGATGATTCGCGCCTATCACGAGGCGCGCGGCGACAGTGCGCGCAGCGAGATCATAGTGCCGGATGCCGCTCACGGTACCAACCCGGCGACGGCGGTGATGTGCGGTTACAAGGTGCGTGAGATCCCAACGCTCGACGACGGCGATGTCGATCTGCAGGCACTCGGTGCCGCGTTGGGGCCACAGACCGCCGGCATCATGCTGACCAATCCGTCCACGCTCGGGGTGTTCGAGCGGCGGATCACCGAGATCGCGCGGATGGTGCATGCGGCGGGCGGCCTGCTGTACTACGACGGTGCCAACCTGAACGCGATTCTCGGCAAGGTGCGTCCGGGCGACATGGGATTCGACGTGATCCATATGAACCTGCACAAGACGTTCTCCACGCCGCATGGTGGCGGCGGACCGGGTGCCGGACCGGTCGGGGTCAGCGAGCGCCTGGTGCCGTATCTGCCGGTACCGATGGTCGGGTTCGACGGCCATGACTACCACTGGCTGACCGAGCGGGACTGTCCGCAGAGTATCGGCCGGCTGTCGGCGTTTGCCGGCAATGCCGGGGTGTTGCTGCGCGCCTACGTGTATGCGCGCATGCTCGGACGGGAGGGGATGGCCAGGGTCGCGGAGTACGCGACCTTGAACGCGAACTACCTGGCCAAGCGACTCAGCGACGCCGGTTTTGAACTGGCCTATCCGGAGCGCCGCGCAACGCACGAGTTCATCGTCACGTTGAGACGTCAGGCCAAGGAGCTGGATATCAGCGCGATGGACTTCGCAAAACGGCTGCTCGACCTCGGCTACCACGCACCCACCACGTACTTTCCGCTACTGGTCCCGGAATGCCTGCTGATCGAGCCCACCGAGACCGAGGCGCCGGACGCGCTGGATGGTTTCGTCGACGCCATGGTGCGCATCCAGACGGAAGCGGAGAACAGTCCGGAAGTCGTCAAGTCCGCGCCACACACGCTACCCGTGCGGCGGCTCGACGACGTGCGCGCAGCGCGTGAGCTGGACCTGCGGTGGCAGCCTGCGGGAACCTGATTGCGCCGTGTCGGCGTTTAACACGACCAGCGGCCTGGTCCGGATCGTCCGGGCATTCCGCTATTCGTTACAGGGACTCGGGGCCTGCTATCGGCACGAAGCGGCGTTCCGCCAGGAGGTGCTGGCGGCGTTGTTGATCGTCCCGCTCGGTCTGTGGTTGGGCCGCGATGGCGGCGAACGTGCGTTGTTGGTCGGCAGCTGGTGTCTGGTGATGGTCGTAGAGTTGCTCAATTCGGCGGTCGAGGCGACTGTCGATCGGTTCGGCCCTGATCATCACGAACTGTCGGGGCGTGCCAAGGACATCGGTTCGGCCGCGGTGTTGTTGACGATCGTGCTCGCTGCCGTGGTCTGGCTGCTGGTGTTGCTGCCCGACCATCCCTAGACAAAAAACCCCGCTGTATGAAGCGGGGTTTGCTTGCTCTTTGGCGAAACGCTCAGTTGTACAGGTACTTCGGGTTGCCGGTCCCGGTCTGTCCGAGCGCCTGCTCCTTGCCGAGCTTGCCCTGTGCCTCGGCCTTGTTCGCCAACTCGATCGCGCTGCCGAAGTTTCCGGCGGCAATCGCGTCTTCGGCCTGTTTGATGATCTTGCCGGTGTCGCGCCACTCGCCGCCGACCGCGTTGGCCTCTTGCTGCGCAGCCTTGGCCGCAGCGATGGCCGCTTCGGCACCCGCCTTGTCCGCTGCGAAGGCGGTTCCCGCCAGCGCCAGGGCACCGATCAGCGCGCCCAACATCATGCTTTTCTTCGACATGGGGTTCCTCCACCTCTCTATTTCGTTTTGTCTATCCGGCGGACCCGTGGGTGGTCCGCGACCGGCCTGCCGGGTAGCGGCTTGGCCAGATGAAGCCTGCATACGGTACCATCTCGGCGGATCCGGTGCACCAGGCGCCGCTGCCCATTTACCCCTCCCGATCCAGGGGCGTTTTCAGCAATAAACATAAGGTTTTCCATCGATGTCAGCACTGATCTGCGGTTCGATCGCATTCGACACCATCATGGTGTTTCAGGACCAGTTCAAGAATCACATCCTTCCCGACCAGGTCCATATCCTAAATGTGTCGTTTCTGGTCCCGGAGATGCGCCGCAACTTCGGCGGCTGCGCTGGCAACATCGCGTTCAATCTGCAGATGCTCGGTGGTGACGGGCTGCCAATGGGGACCGTGGGCAGCGATTTCGCACCCTATGCCGAGTGGTTGGATCGCCACGCCATCCGACGCGACGGGCTGCGGGAGGTCGCCGACAGCTACACCGCACAGGCCTACATCACCACCGACCAGGACGACAACCAGATCACGGCATTTCACCCCGGGGCGATGAACTTCGCGCATCAAAACCGGGTGACCGACATCGACGGGATCACCCTGGGCATGGTCTCCCCCGACGGCCGGCAGGGGATGATCGAACACGCCACGCAATTCGCCGAGGCCGGGATTCCGTTCGTGTTCGACCCGGGCCAGGGGATGCCGATGTTCGATGCGGACGATCTCAACCGGTTCGTGGCGCAGGCCACCTGGCTGGCGTTCAACGACTACGAAGCCAAGCTGATGCAGGAGCGCACCGGTCGCTCGCCACAGCAGCTGGCGCGCGAGGTTTCGGCTGTGATCGTGACGCGTGGCGGAAAGGGTTCCACGATCTACGCCGAAGGGCGCGAGATCGAGGTGCCGTCCGCCCCGGTGGACCGTCTGCTCGACCCGACCGGCTGTGGCGATGCCTATCGCGGCGGCCTGCTGTACGGGCTGCAGAACGATCTCGACTGGGAGATCACAGGTCGTATCGCTTCGCTGATGGGCGCGATCAAGATCGAGCATCCCGGGACCCAGAACCATGCGTTCGAACGCGCGGATTTCGATGCGCGTTTCCGCGAGGCCTTCGGGTTCTCGCTGTAGAAACCGCGTTCGAATGGCACGCAAGACTCACCGCTGACCGGGAGAGGTCGTATGACGCAGACGAGTTGCACACCGACTTTGGATGAGCTGTTGGGCTACGAGGCGGCCGTCGAGCGGCTGGTCGCTGCCGCGAAGCCCGTGGCACGCACGCAGGTCGTCGGCCTGCGCGAGGCGTTGGGCAGGGTGCTCGCCGAACCGGTGATCAGCTCGTTCGACGTCCCGGGGTGGGATTACAGCGCAATGGACGGCTACGCGGTGCGGACCGCGGAGTGTGCCGTACCCGGTGACGGATTGCGTGTCTCGCAGCGCATCCCTGCCGGCACGGTGCCGCCGCCACTCGAACAGGGCAGTGCGGCGCGCATCTTTACCGGGGCGCCGATTCCGGCGGGTGCCGACGCGGTGGTGATGCAAGAGGTCTGCACGGCGCAGGGCGACAGCGTGCGCGTCGAGGTACCCGTCGCGCCCGGCGAAAACATTCGGCGGCGTGGCGAAGATGTACGCGCCGGTGCCGAGTTGATCCCGGCGGGAACACGTCTGCAGCCGCAGCATATCGGTCTGGCGGCATCGCTGGGCGTGGCCGAACTCAGCGTGGTGCAGGGCCCCCGGGTGGCGCTGTTCGCCAGTGGCGACGAGTTGGTGATGCCGGGTGATCCCCTGCCTCCCGGCAAGATCTACAACTCCAACCTGTTCACCGCGAGCGGCTTGTTGCGGGCGCTGGGGTGCGAGGTGATCGAGCTGGGGATCGTCGAGGACAGCCTCGCCGCGACTCAGGCCGCGTTGGCCGCCGGCGCGGCGCAGGCCGATCTGGTGCTGGCCTCGGGGGGTGTGTCGGTGGGAGAGGAGGATCATGTCAAGCCCGCGGTCGAGGCCCTCGGTAGCCTGGACATGTGGCGGATCGCCATCCGTCCCGGCAAGCCGGTCGCGTTCGGTCACGTCGACGGCACCCCGTTCATCGGTTCGCCGGGCAATCCGGTGTCGATGTTCGTCACCTTCCTGCTGTTCGTACGGCCCTTCCTGCTGCGCATGCAGGGACGATCGGACTGGCAGCTGCAACCGCTGCGTGCGGTCGCCGATTTCGAATGGCCGAAGCCGGACAAGCGCCGCGAGTTCCAACGCGCGCGCCTGGCACACGACGCCGACGGCGTGCCGCGCGTGACCGTCCATCCGAGTCGCTCGTCGGGAGTGCTGAGTTCGGTCACCTGGGCCAACGGTCTGGTTGTGATCCCCGAAGGGCGTAAACTGCAGCGCGGTGATACGGTCGCTTTTCTACCCTTCTGCGAGTTGCTGACATGATTCGGGTTTTGTATTTCGCGAGCCTGCGCGAACGTCTTGGGCAGGGTGTCGAGACGCTGTCCGATCACCCGGCGGATATTGCCGGCCTGCGCGCGGAGCTGGCCGCGCGCGGGGGCGTCTGGAGCGAGGTGTTCGCCACCGACCAGCGCGTGCTCGCGGCCGTCAACCAGGAGATGGCGGATGCCGGCCAGCGCCTGCGCGATGGCGACGAGGTGGGGTTCTTTCCGCCGGTCACCGGCGGTTGAGCGATCTGGAGGCGACATGGGCATCGATATCGAGATACGCGTGCAGGAAGGTCCGTTGGATGCGCTCGCCGAGATCCCGCCGGTGTATCACGGGCGAACGACGGTCGGTGGCGTGGTCAGCTTCATCGGTCTGATGCGGGATTTCAACCAGGGCGACAAGGTGCTCAGCATGACCCTGGAGCACTACCCCGGGATGACCGAAAAGGCGCTGGCCGCGATCGTCGACGAGGCCGCAAAACGTTGGGACCTGGAGGCCGTGAGGGTGGTCCACAGGGTCGGCGAGATCCACCCCCAGGACGCGATCGTCTTGGTCAGTGTCGCCAGTGCGCACCGCGGCGAGGCGTTTCGTGCCTGCGAATATGTCATCGACTATCTGAAGACCCGCGCGCCGTTCTGGAAGCGCGAGCAGACGGCGGATGGAGATTCGCGATGGGTCGACGCCAGGGCCAGCGATGAGCACGCGGCAGCCGGCTGGAAGCGCCGTTAGGCATCGCTGCCGGGGTTTGACCGCATAGCATTCGAGCAGCCGGACCGGAGTAGTAGATGGCCTGGATCACCCGCAAGAAGGTCTGCCGCACCTGTGGCGGTACCGATATGACCCGCTACCCGCGCAGTTTCTGGATGCGCCTGTTCAAGGGCAGCCAGTTGATGCGCTGTCGCCAGTGCCGCTCAACCATCCTCCTGCTGCGCACCGTCGACAGTGGCGATCAGGGGCCCGCTGACGGCGCTTGAGGCGAGTCCCGGGTCCGGCCACCGCACCGCACTCGCGAGACGCTGGCCGAGGCCGTCGAGGGGTTCACCGAGTTCGCCCACCACCGCGATACTGCCCCAGTGGGTCGGCAGGACCTGCCCGACGAAACGTGTCGATTCCACCTGAATGATGTCGTCGGTCATCTCGCCCGGCATGAAGAATACCGTCACCGGACCCATCTGGCCGGGCAGTACCAGATGTACGCCGTTGCGGTGGCGCATCAGGCACTCGGCGGCGAAATTGACCTGACCGATATCGCCGGCCAACTCGGCACCGAAGCGCTGGAATACCCACTTGACCCGCTCGCGCGAAACCGCGTGCGCGGTACGCAGATGGCTGGCCTCGTCATCGATGTGATTGAGCACCGCCTGGGCCAGGCTCTCATCGCTCCGCTGTACGGCGGTGGTCCACAGGGATGCCATGCTCGCACCGATCAGCAGCAGCACGCTGGCCGCCGCCGCGTACCACCAGCGACTGTTGGCGGCATTGCGTCGTTCAAGGCGCGCCGCGAGCCGGATGCGGTCGTCCAACCCGGCGGGAGGCGTCGGCTCGAGCAGCACGCTGCGCAGTGCGGCCTCCTGGGCGCGCACCTCACGGGCGAATGACGCGCACCCCGCACAGTTGTCCTCGTGATCCAGCAGCACGCTGTCGTGGGTCGTCGGGTCGGCCATCAGCTGGCGACGGAAGTCCAGGCAGTTCATTGGCTTGCCTCCACGTTGGCCGGTTCGCCGAGGCGCTCGCGCAGGGCCTTTCTGGCGCGGAACAGGCGCGTCAGCACGGTGTTGGTGTTCAGCCCCAGCATGCTGCCGATCTCGTTGCAGCTGAAGCCACCAATCACCTGCAACAGCAGCGGGTCGCGGTAATCGGGATCCAGGCGCGCCAGCGCCCGGCGCATTGCAAATGCCTCGGTACTGGTGTCGTAACCTTGCACCGCCACCTCGGGAAGAGTGAATGGATCGCGGAATTCCGGTCGCTGGCGTTCGTACAGCCGCGCGTGCTCGTTGCGCAATATCGTGTAGAACCAGGCGCGCACCGCACGCTGGTCGCGCAGATCCGCCTGCGAGCGCCAGCCTCGCAGCAGGGTCTCCTGTACCAGGTCCTCGGCGGTGTCCGGGTTGTGGCACAGGCCCATTGCATAGCGAAACAATTCCGGGGCCAGCGCACCGACCAGGGTGTCGAATTCTGAACGTAGCTTTGCCATCACCCGAGTAGACCGTACGGCGACGCGGAATATTTCGCGACCGTGGTCGGCTGGTGCGCCGCCGCCGTCGGACCCAGAGGCTCAGGGCTTGATGTACACGTAGCCGCGCGACTGCAGGGTGGCGAGCCGCATCAAGCCACTGCGCACGATGTCCCCGGGATCGACCCTGTAGAGGTGACGGTCCGGGTCGATTGCGTGGCGGCGCAGCGTGTTTCCGCAGACCTCGAAGCGTACGCCCTGGGCGCGCAGGCGGTCGATATGTGCACGCATCTCCGGAACAGCATTCCCATAGCGCAGACCGCTGACCTTCGATTTCGCCTCTGGCAGGAGCAGCAACGAGACGCCTTCACCGTGCACCACCGCACGCAGGTCCCAGTCGCCCGGGCCGAGCGCGTTGATCAGGTTCTGCAGGCTGCGCAATGCCGCAGACTGCCGTTCCGGTTCGCCCTCGCTGATGTGGTAGACGATGCGCTGCGGGGTGCTTACCGGTGCTGCCGTGGCAGCACCGGGGCACGCCGTCAGGCCAACCAAGCCTGCAAACAGCAATGTCCAGCCGATATTCACCCTTGCTTCGCGCAAGCTGCGACGGCGTTCGATGGTCATCGTCATACCCGGATGTACGACCAGCCCTCGCGCTGCCGTTTGACGACATGACTGACTCCGGAGTCGATGACCTCCGCATCCGGTACCAGCTGTACCTCGATTCCCTGTTCCACCCGCAGCCGGTCGATCGTGTTCTTGCATGCGACGAACGTCAGATTCGAGAACTTCTGCGCCAATTCGTGTACACGTTCCTGGTGCTGCGACAGGCGCTGTCGCAAAAGATTCAGGCCGTCGCTGTGGCTGACCACCTCGACGCGCAGCGCGCGCCCGTCGTGCTGATAGGCGAGTAGCATCTGCTCGACCTCGTCGAGCAATTCACCCGCGACCAGCTGGTCGGCACTGGTGAGGTGAAACACGATGCGGGTCTCTTCGTTGACGGCGACAGCGGGCGCCTGGCCGCGACCATCCGGGTCGAGCACCGCGAAACGCTCCACCGCATCCGGGGCGGCCGGCAGGCGATCGTGCAGCAACCAGCCGCTGATGGTGCCAACACACAGCAAGGCGAGCGCCGCGGCTACCGCCGGCCAGCCCATTGGCGTCTTGGCGGCCACGCGTCGGCGCGGTGTCGGTGGATGGGCGTAGGCGAGCCGCAGCTGGGCCTTCAACTGGCCGAGTTCGCATGCCTGGCGGGCCAGCTCGGGATCAGCGCGTAGCGCATCCAACAGTTCGGCCTGCTGGTCGGCGCTCAATTCACCATCGACAAACGCGTTCAACTCCAGTTCATCGGTGCCTCTCATTGCGGCCTCCTCAGCGGTACTACGTCGGCACGTCCTACGCCCTGCTGTTCCAAGATCTCGCGAAGACGGGCGCGCGCCCGCGACAGTCGACTCATCACCGTGCCGACCGGGACGCCGAGAATTCCCGCGGTATCCGCGTAACTGAACTCCGCGACGTCGACCAGGGTCAGCACCTGGCGCTGCTCGTCCTTCAGTTGCTCGATCGCTGCGCGTGTACGCTCGATCAGCTGGTGGCGGTCGGCCGCGTGCTCAGGGCTGTCCTCGCCGGCCAGGGTGTCCGCCTCCAGACCGGTGTCGGGTGAAACCCGGCGAAACTGGTCGCGGTAGAGGTTGGCCAGGATCTGCGTCAACCAGACCGAAAGACGGGCTTCGTCGCGCAGCCGGTCGCTGGCGGCCAACGCCCTGGTCAGGGTCTCCTGGACAAGGTCGTCCGCGAGGTAGCGGTCGTGGCACCAGGCCCAGGCGATCCTGTACAGACGCTCGCGCTCGGCGCAGATCTGGCGTCGCAGTCTGCGCCGACGACCGAAACCGCCGAACAGGGTGCCTTGGTGCTCGCTCATGTGCCGATAGACGCGGTCATCGTGGGTTTATTCCGCGCCCGCTGTTTCATCGGCCAGCCGCCGCTGCAGCGCGTCGATCGAGTCGATCGGCGTCTCGCACCGGGTGCCGCGGCAGCAATAGGCGACCGTCCGTCCGGGAAGGGCCCGTTTCGCCGCCAGTCCGGCGGGCAGTTCGCCGGCATCGTCGGGGACCACAAAGGCGGTACGGTGGGCGGCGTAGCGGGCAGCGATAGCGCGATGCCAGGTCTCGGTGTCTGCCGGCGTGCCGCGGATGATCCAGTGTTCGCCCGGTTCGAGGTAGTGCCGAAGCCCACCGAGCAGTCCGATGTGCGCATAGGGTGCGCCTTCCACCACCGACCAAGCGGCGCGCAGCGCGCGATCGGCGCTTTGCTGCAGGGCGGGATCGCCACACAGCTCGGCCAGCCCCTGCAGGGCCTCGATCGCGACCGCGTTGCCGCTCGGTGTCGCGTCGTCGGACAGCGGCCGCGGCCGGTGCACCAGGCGTTCATGGTCGTCGGAAGTAAAAAAGAACCCCCCTTGCTCAAGGTCCTCGAAATGCCTGCGCAACCGATCCGCCAGCTGCAGCGCGAATGCGAGCCAGTCGCTGTTCCAGCGCACCTGCAGCAATTCAAGAATCGCGTCGATCAGGTAGGCGTGATCGTCGAGATAGGCATTGAGCTGGGCGCGACCGTCGCGGCTGGTCGCCAGGAGCCGCCCGTCACGCCAATGGTGCGCCATCAGGTAGCCGAGCGCGCGTTCTGCGGAATCGATCCAGTCCGGTCGCTCGAGGCGTCGCCCGGCTGCGGCCATGCCCTTGATCGCCAGGGCGTTCCAGCTGGTGAGGATCTTTTCGTCACAGCCGGGCCGGACCCGTTCGACACGGGTCGCGAGCAGCTTGTCCCGTGCGCTGCGCAACAGGCGGCCCACATCGCGCGCGGCGAGCCCGGTCGCTTGTTCGATCTGCGCGGTATCTCTGAACGTGTGCAGGTGCCAATGGCCCTCGAAGTTCGCGGCGCGGTCGAGCCCGAAGCGCGCTGCGAACACCCGGTATTCGTCCGCGTCCAGGATCGCCACGACCTCGGCCGGGGTCCAGACGTAGTAGCGGCCCTCCCTGCCGTCGCTGTCGGCATCGAGGCTGGCGTAGTAACCGCCCAGCGGCGACTGCATCTCGTCGATCAGCCACTGCGCGGTTCGCTCGCAGACGTGTTTGAACAGCGGGCGGCAACCGCTCGCGGCCCATGCCTCGGCGTACAAGGCCAGCAACTGGCCGTTGTCGTACAGCATCTTCTCGAAATGCGGGATCATCCACTGTTCGTCGACTGAATAGCGAAAGAAGCCGCCGCCGAGGTGGTCATTGATGCCGCCCTCGGCCATCCGCTGCAGCGTGTGCAGCGCCATATCCAGCGCCACCTGTTCACCATGCCGGGCGCCCTGGTGCAGCAGGAAGCGCAGCGTGGTCGGGTGGGGAAACTTCGGCGCGCCGCCGAAGCCGCCATGCCGGGCGTCGTATTGTTCGGCGAGTTGATGCACCGCCGTGGCGATCGGCCGTGCGTCCGGTTCACCTTCCGGCCGCACGGCGTCGATCTGCAGCAGCGCCTCGCGCAGGTGCTGGTTCTGCTCGTCGATGGCGTCGCGTTGCCTGCGATAGGCGCCC
Organism: Chromatiaceae bacterium; assembly: GCA_024235395.1. Classification (NCBI taxonomy): domain Bacteria; kingdom Pseudomonadati; phylum Pseudomonadota; class Gammaproteobacteria; order Chromatiales; family Chromatiaceae; species Chromatiaceae bacterium. The sequence continues at coordinate 243,717 of JACKMK010000003.1, read as the reverse complement.
TCCACCTGGCGCAGCAGGTCGCGGAACGCCGGCAGGCCATGCCTCGGCTGCGGCGGGAAATAGGTGCCGGCGAAGAACGGCGTCTGGTCGTCCGGCGACAGGAACACGGTCAGAGGCCAGCCGCCGGGGCGGCGTGCCAGCAACTGGTGTGCGGTCTGGTAGATCCGATCGAGATCGGGACGTTCCTCGCGGTCGACCTTGATGTTCACGTACAGTGCGTTCATCACCTCCGCGGTCTGGGGATCCTCGAACGATTCGTGTGCCATCACGTGACACCAATGACACGCCGAATAGCCGATCGACAACAGAATCGGCCTGTCTTCGCGCCGCGCGCGCTCGAGTGCCTCGTCACACCACGGCCACCAGTCGACCGGATTGGCGGCATGCTGTTGCAGATAGGGGCTGGTGGAATCGTGCAGACGATTGATGCTCATGGCGGTCCCTGGTCGATTCGGGCGCCCGCCTGGATTCGGGCGCTTTCGATCCCCGAGCATACCGTCGGTGGGTCGGTGGTTCCCATGTTGTGCCCGAGGTCAAGCCGGGTTACACGCCCGGCATGGCAGAATCGTCAGACCTTTACCCTGAGGAATCAGCAAATGAGACACTTGGCGATCCTGTTGGGCGGCATCTCGATATTCGCGGCCGCCCAGTACGCCCAGACCGAACCGGCCGCTCCGGCCGGTGACCAGCGTGGCCGCTACGAGGGGGTGGTCGGCTCCGCGACCTCGGTCTGGGTGGTCGATACGCACACCGGCCGGGTACGCAAATGCACCCAGGAATTCGCCGACCAGACGCCGTCCTGCTCAGCGCTGTCCAACTGAGCCCCGCGGCCGCGGTCGGCGCACGGCTCAGCGGCGCCCGGTGATAGAGCCGAGGATGCCGCGGATGATCTGCCGGCCGAGCGTCGAGCCGAGCGAACGCGCTATCGATTTGGCCAGCGCCTCGCCGACGCTCTGCCGGTTGCCGCTGCGCCGGCGTTCCGCCTGCTCGTCCTTCTCGGCCTGCCGACGACGCTCCTCTTCGGCCTTGGCGCGCTCCGCCGCTTCCGCTTCGCGCTGCCTTTGGGCGGCGAGTTCCGCTTCACGTTTCTGCAACATCTCGTAGGCGGATTCGCGATCGACCGGTTGTGCATAGGCGCTGTACAGCGGGGAGCGTTTGATCAGCTCGTCACGGCGCATGTTGTCGATCGGACCGAACTGGGAGCGCGGTGGCGCGATCAGCGTGCGCTCGACGATGCTCGGCACGCCCTTCGCATCGAGGGTCGAGACCAGCGCCTCGCCGACCCCCAGTTGCCCGATCACCTCTTCGGTATCGAACGCGGGATTCGCGCGAAACGTCTCGGCCGCGGCGCGCAGTGACTTGCGGTCGTTCGGGGTATAGGCGCGTAGCGCATGCTGGATGCGATTGCCCAGCTGGCCTATCACCTCGTCGGGGACATCGCTCGGGTACTGGGTGATGAAGAACACCCCGACGCCCTTCGAGCGTATCAAACGGACCACCTGGGTGATGCGTTCGAGCAGCGCCTTCGGGGCCTTGTCGAACAGCAGATGTGCCTCGTCGAAGAAGAACACCAGCCGGGGACGGTCGGCATCGCCGCGCTCCGGGAGTTCCTCCATCAGCTCGGACAGCAGCCAGAGCAGGAAGGTGGCGTAGATGCGGGGCGAGTGATACAGGGTCGTCGCGTCGAGGATGCTGATCACGCCGCGGCCCGAGAAATCGCTCTGCATCAGGTGCTCGACACGGATGGCCGGTTCGCCGAAGAACACCTCGCCGCCGGCCTCCTCGAGCACCAGCAGGCGGCGCAGGATGGCGGTCACACTCGCACTCGAGATGCGTCCGTAGTCGCGTTCGAGTTCGCGCGCATGGTCGGACACCCAGTTGAGCATGGCGCGCAGATCCTTCATGTCCAGCAACAGCAGGCCCTGGTCGTCGGCGACGCTGAACGCGACCTGAAGAACGCCCTCCTGGGTCTCGTTGAGTTCGAGCAGGTTGCTGAGCAGGATCGGTCCCAGCTCCGACACCGTGGTGCGTACCGGGTGCCCCTGCTTACCGTAGACGTCCCAGAATATCGTGGGACTGGGTTCGAAAGGCGGCGCGTCGATGCCGATGAACTTCAGTCGTTCGTCGATCTTCGGGTGCGCCTTGCCCGGTCCGGCGAGGCCTGAAAGGTCGCCCTTCACGTCCGCGGTGAACACCGGTACGCCAAGCCGTGAAAAGGACTCCGCCAGCACCTGCAGGGTCACCGTCTTGCCGGTACCCGTGGCCCCGGTTATCAAGCCGTGGCGGTTGGCCATGCCGGCATCCAGCAGTACCTGTTTTTCGCCCGTGCCGCCGAGCAGGATATGGGTGTCCGCCATCGATCTCTCCGTCGTTTTGCGCGCACTTTACCGCGAAACAGGGATCGCCCGCATGCCGGGGCCATGGAGTCGACAGGTGCCGCGCACCTACGCTGGCGGAGGGTTTACACTGCGCACTCGGTCGTCGTCAGCAACGCCCCGGCGCGTGCCTGGCGACCGGGGTGGTGCCAAGGCGGCGGTACCGGGTCGGGACCTAGCGGAGACGAGCGTATGCGTTGGAGAGGCAGACGGCAGAGCGGCAACATCGAGGACCGGCGCGGGAGCTCGCCCGGCGGATTCGGTGGCTTGGGTGGGCTCGGCGGCTCGAGCGGGTCGGGCGGTGGGCTGTTGCGACTGTTGCCCGCGGTGTTCCGCCTGTTGGGCGTCAAGGGCACGATCTTCGTGGTGTTGGCGTTTGCCGCTTACAGCTACTACAGCGGGGGTGGCCTCGGCGATCTTCTCGGCGGCATGCAGTCCGGTGCGCCTGCCTCCTCGTCGAGTGCGCCGTCGGGCGAGGTCGAGCAGACCGCTCAGGAAAAAGAACTGGTCGAGTTCGTCTCGGTCGTGTTGGCGGACACCGAGGAGACATGGAACACGCTGTTCAAGGCCGGTGGCGAGGAGTATCGAGAACCGCGTCTGGTGCTGTACCGCGGGGCGGTGAACTCGGCATGCGGTCTCGGCCAGGCGGCGATGGGCCCGTTCTACTGTCCCGGTGACCAGAAGGTCTACCTCGATCTGAGCTTCTTCGACGATCTCAAGCGCCGCCATGATGCGCCTGGCGACTTCGCACAGGCCTACGTGATTGCCCACGAGATCGGACACCATGTGCAGACATTGCTCGGCATATCGAGCGAGGTGCAGAAGGCGAAGCGCGGTCTGGACGAGGCCGGGGTCAACCAGCTGTCCGTGAAGCAGGAACTCCAGGCGGACTGTTTCGCCGGCATCTGGGGTCACCATGCGAGCCGCACCCGTCAGCTGCTCGAAAAGGGCGATATCGAAGAAGGCCTGAACGCCGCCAGCGCGATCGGTGACGATCGGCTGCAGCGCCAGTCACGCGGTTTCGTCTCACCGGAGTCGTTCACGCATGGCAGCTCGGCGCAGCGCGTGAAGTGGTTCAAGACGGGGCTTGAAAAAGGCACGCTCGCTGCGTGCAACACCTTCGCCGCGGGGGCACTTTGAAACAATCGGCTGGCCACCGGGACCGACCGCGATGAGTGAAGTGCTGCGCTTGGCGAAAAACCAGGATCGACGGCTGCGTGCCGGTCATCTGTGGATCTATTCGAACGAGGTGGATAACGATGCGACGCCGCTCAAGTCGTTTGCGCCGGGACAGGTGGTGGACATCGAAAACGCGGCCGGCCGCTGGCTGGGGCGGGGATACGTCAATCCGAATTCGCTGATCTGTGGACGCCTGGTCACCCGCGATGCCGCCGTGGCCATCGACGTGTCGCTGTTCATCCACCGGATCAAGGTCGCGCTCTCGATGCGCGAACGCATGTACGCCACACCCTTCTATCGCCTGGTGTTCGGCGAGGCCGATGGCCTGCCTGGCGTGGTGGTGGACCGCTATGGCGACTATCTCGCGTTGCAGTTGTCGACCGCCGGCATGGACGCGCAGCGTGAAGGCCTGATCGCTGCCCTGATCGAGGTGCTCAAGCCGTCGGGCATCGCCTTGCGCAACGACTCGGCGGTGCGTGAACTGGAAGGTCTGGAGCGCTACGTCGAGGTGGCACATGGCGTGGTCCCGGATGCCGTGCCGGTCGAGGAGGGTGGTTGCCGATTCGAGGTCTCGCTGACGGCCGGTCAGAAGACCGGTTGGTTCTTCGATCAGGCGGCCAACCGCGACCAGTTCGTGCGCTACGTGGCAGGTCGGCGCGTGCTGGACATGTTCAGTTATGTCGGTGCCTGGTCGGTGCGTGCCGCCGTGTCCGGTGCCGATCAGGTCACCGCGGTCGACGTCTCGGAAAGCGCGCTACAACAGACCGAGCACAATGCGCGTCTGAATGCCGTAGACGACCGGCTGAGGTGCCTGCGTGGCGATGCGTTTCAGGTATTGCGCGAGCTGCGCACGCAGCGCGAGCGATTCGACGTCGTGGTGCTCGACCCGCCGGCGTTCATCAAGCGCAAAAAGGATATGAAACAGGGGGTGCTGGCGTATCGCCGGCTCAACGAGGCGGCGCTTGGATTGCTCGCGCGGGACGGAATTCTAGTAACGGCGTCGTGTTCTTTTCACATGCACCGGGATCAGCTGTTGCTGGCCATACAGCAGGCGGCCAGGCATAGCGATCGCAGCCTTCAGTTGCTGCAACAAGGTCAACAGAGTCTTGATCATCCCATCCACCCCGCGATTCCGGAAACGGCCTACCTCAAGGCGTTTTTCATGCGCGTTCTACCCACGCTCTGATTCGCCTTCTGGCCCGGCCGGCCAGAAAGCCTCGGTTCAGGACGACATGCGCCGGCTGGCGAGCAGGCGGATCTCGCTGCGCACGCGTTCACGTTCACCTTCGCTCAGCGTCATCCAGATCTCGGCTACCTCGCGAGCGTCGTCGGTCAACGGCGTGGCCTTTTCGTCACCGAACATCAGCCAGGCAGGGTTGACGTCGAGGACTGCAGCGATCTCGTCAATCTTGCGCGGGCGCAGGCTTTTGCCGTTCTCGATCTTCTGGATCACTGCCTGGTTCGTACCCGCCTGGACCGCCAGTTGTTCCTGGGTCCAGCCCATCTGCCGGCGCCGGTAGCGTAGTCGCTCACCCAGCGTACGCAAATGATGCGGGATTACCTTCGTTCCATTCATGCCTACGAGCCTCATAGCCAACTCTCACCTGTCAGGGTTGTTGGATTGTGTTGTGCAGTTGCTAACGGCGGTGCCGGTGGAAACTTGAGAATTCGGAGAAAGTCAGGAATTTAGGGCAGGTTGTCCCGAATCGGACGATTCACGGTCAGTCTTGGTACAGGCTGCAGGCATCGATCCGGCGTTCGATTTCCGCCATCATCTGCTGGTAGGCGGGGCTTCCGACGTGCTCGAAGCGCGCGGCGAAGTCCTCGCTGCGCATGTGCTCGGGCAGGTCCTTGGCAGGCGGCATCAGGTCGCCGTCGACCACGCCGCTGGCGATCCGCCGTTGCACGCGGCGCGCATCCTCGGTGGAACCGGCCGCCAGTGCGCCGAAGCGGGTGCCCGCGCGGTCGGCGGCTATGTCGGTGAAGCTGAACCCGGATCCGCGGTCGGTGTCGGCGAGTTCTTTGAACAGGCCTATCGCGTCCGACAAGGTGCTGTCGCTGCGTGCAGCCAACGCGGCGGACGTCAGGAAGTGCTGGGCGAAATCCCGCCGCCCCTGCAGTTTCGACCGGAAACGTTGTGGTCTACGTGCCGCGTCGGGAACGAGCTGCGCCAGGTCGCGCCGGCTCGCCCAGGTGCCGAGCACGGTCAGCAACGCGACATTCTCCGCCACCGGGTCACGATCGGAGGATCGCGCCTGTGCCAGCGCGAACAGCGGCACCAGCCACTCGACCAGCGGGGTATCGCGCCCGAAGCCCTGGTCCTGCAGTTCGACCAGGAGATCGTGATAGAGGCGCAGCGCGGCGTGGTCGGAGCCGGTCAGCAGGGCATTGCGTACCTCACCATCGGCGCCACTGTCATCGCCATATACCAGGCGCAGATACCCGGTGGTCACCTGCAGTCCGCGCACCGCCGCGGTGGCCGGTTCGATACCGGTGCGTGCGAGCAAAGCACGCAGCCCGTATGCCGCCAGCCGGTCGGCCATCGCCGGCGGCAGGGTGACGCGACCGATCCGCAACCGGTCGACCCGCGGCGGACTGCCGCCCGCATCGATTGCGCCAGTGATGTTCAGCACATGCTGCCAGGGATCGTGAGGCACCGGGATGCTGACCGAGAAGTCGATGCGGTCCGCGGACAGGGTTAGTTGCGCGTTACCGGAGATCCAGCGACGCACCAGATAGTCGACCGCGAGGTCGAGGTCACGAGCAGCGATCTCGACCGTATGGCCGTCGCTGGCGGACAGCCGTTGTTGCCCGCTGCCCTTCAGCAGTGCTTCGGCGCGCGCCAACTCATGGTGTGACAGCGCGGGTCCGCGGTCGACCAGCGGGACCCGGTCCAGTACCAACCAGGCGACCGCCGCGATTGCCAGCACGCCCAACAACACCAGCAGCGACAACAACTTCGACAGTGCGCGCATACATAACTCCTCAGCGGCCGGACAAGCCTACTCAGGGTGCCGCAGGCTGTCCACGAAAGTGACGCCCCGGGTTGTCGAGCCCGCCAGCTGATACACTCGCGCGCCATGGTTTACCCGGACTTCGATCCCGTCGCACTGCAGCTCGGACCGGTGGCGATCCGCTGGTACGGGCTCATGTACCTTGTTGGTTTTGCCGCCGCCTGGTGGCTGGGGCGGCGGCGTGCGCGTCGTGTCGATTCCCCGGTCGATGTCGCGCAGTTCGACGACCTGCTGTTCTATGCCGCACTGGGAGTCATCCTCGGCGGGCGCATCGGCTACACGCTGTTCTACGACTTCTCCAACTGGCTGGCCGACCCGCTGCAGATCCTGCGCATCTGGGAAGGCGGGATGTCGTTTCATGGCGGTTTGCTGGGCGTGCTGCTGGCAGTGGCCTTGTACGCGCGCCGCATCGGACGCCGGTTTTTCTCGCTGACCGATTTCATCGCACCGCTGGTGCCCCTGGGCCTTTTCACCGGGCGTCTCGGCAACTTCATCAATGGCGAACTGTGGGGCGCGCCGAGCGACGTACCCTGGGCGATGCAGGTGCCCTGTGTCAGCCATCCGGGTCTGTGCTGGGACAAGCTGGCGCTGGCACCGGGCAGTCTTCTGTCGCCGCCGCTGCATCCCACGCAGCTGTACGAGGTGGCACTCGAAGGTATCGCCCTATTCGCGATCCTGTGGTGGTTCAGTGCCCGGCCGCGGCCTACGATGGCGGTGTCCGGCCTTTTTCTGATCGGTTACGGCCTGTTCCGATTCCTCGTGGAGTTCGTGCGTATGCCGGATGCGCACCTCGGCTACCTCGCATTCGGATGGGTTACCATGGGTCAGCTGCTGTCTGCGCCGATGCTGCTCGCCGGCGGCGTCCTGATCTATCTCGCCTATGCGACCCAGAGTAGGGCATGAAACAGTATCTCGACCTGTTGTATCGCGTTCGCCAGTTCGGCGACTTCAAGGGCGACCGCACCGGTACCGGTACCTGGTCGCTGTTCGGACACCAGATGCGATTCGACCTGCGCCAGGGGTTTCCGCTGGTGACGACGAAAAAGATCCACCTCAAGTCCGTGGTCTACGAATTGCTGTGGTTTCTCCAGGGCGACACCAATGTGCGCTACCTGCAGGATCACGGCGTGCGTATCTGGGACGAGTGGGCCGACGGGCAGGGTGAACTCGGTCCGGTGTACGGCTACCAATGGCGTTCCTGGCCGACCCCGGACGGTCGCCACATCGACCAGATCAGCCAGGTGGTCGAACAGATCAGGGTCAATCCGAATTCGCGGCGTATGATCGTGAGTGCCTGGAACCCGGCCGACCTGCCTGACGAGCACATCTCGCCGCAGGACAATGTCGCGGCCGGCCGCATGGCGCTGGCGCCTTGTCATGCGTTCTTTCAGTTTTACGTCTGCGACGGGCGGCTGTCCTGCCATCTCTACCAGCGCAGCGCCGACATCTTCCTCGGTGTCCCCTTCAATATCGCCAGCTATGCGCTGTTGACGATGATGATCGCGCAGGTATGCGGGCTCGAACTGGGCGAGTTCATCCACACGCTCGGTGACGCCCACCTGTACACCAACCACCTCGAGCAGGCCGACGAGCAGCTGCGTCGCACGCCCTACGAACTGCCCAGCCTGTCGCTGAATCCGGATATCCGGGACCTGTTCGCGTTCCGTTACGAAGACATCGCGCTGTCGAACTACCAGTGTCACCCTCACATCAAGGCGCCGATCGCCGTCTGACGGGCCGTGTTGCAATGCAGCATTTTTTCTGACGCAGATCAAATCATTCGCCACCACCGACTTGTATTTTGGGACAGATTCAGTATATAAGTAGTTAACAAAATACTTGTTTAGAGGATCTGGCGATGAGTGGCGAATTGCAGGTTGATGGCCGCGAGCTCCTGGCCCTGTCGGAAGAGGCCCCCGATCAGGTCGAAGCGATCATCGAGATGATGATCGATGCCGACGAGGAACTGTTCGCGGACGACGACGAAGAGGAATAACCTCTCGGCTTCGGCCCGCCGTGCCGGGCGCGGCGGGCCTTTGAACGCGGCCGCGGTGTCTTAGCTGATACCATCGGCCGATGTCTGTTCTACCCAATCTATCGATCATCGCGGCGCTCTCAGAGAACCGCGTGATTGGCCGCGACAATCAGCTGCCTTGGCGGCTGCCGGCCGATCTGGCTCACTTCAAGCGTCTGACGATCGGCAAGCCCATCCTGATGGGCCGGCGCACCTGGGAATCGCTGCCGGGACTGCTGCCGCATCGGACGCATATCGTCGTGACCCGGGACCCCGACTACGTGGCACAAGGCGCCCTGGTGGTGCATTCGCTCGAGCAGGCGATTGCGGTCGCAGGCGACGCCGACGAACTGATGGTGGTCGGCGGTGCCCAGCTGTATACCCAGGCCGTGCCGATCGCGTCGAGAATGTACCTGACGCTGGTCCACGAACGCGTTGCCGGCGACACCTACTTTCCCGAATATCCCGCGTGTGAATGGCGCGAGATCGCGCGCGAGCCCCACGCGGCAGACGAGCGCAACCCGCATGCCTACAGTTTCGTCACCCTTCAACGACGGGGTGAGCCTGCGGTCAGTCGGCGCGTTGCGCCTTGAGTTCGCGGTTTTCGTCCTGCAGCTTCTTGTAGGCCCGGGCGAGTGCGCGCACCTTTGCGGGATCGTCGGGTAGCGTACGCGATTTTCCAGCCAGCGCATCGACGATGCCCTGTTCCGCCGCGTCGAGCCATTGTTCGATGACGGCTTCCGGTATCGCGTACTCGCGCGCTGCCGTAGCCGCGCTCATCCGGCCCGCCAATGCCTCCTTGATCACTGCAAGCTTGCGCTCCACGGTCCAGTAGTCCTTGTCGATCACGGCATCGTCCGGCGATCCCTCATCGTCTGCCTGGGCCGGACGACGCCGCAAGCGCGCCAGCAGGGTCGACAGCCGGCTGCGTTTGTCGAAGAAAATGACCAGCAGCCCCGGCAGCAGCAGCAGGTCGAACAACAGCGCACTCACCAGCCCGATCGTCGTCAACAGTCCGAAGTTGCGGGTCGGAATGAAATCCGACAACAACAGGATCATGAACTGGGCACTGAGAATGATCGTCGTCGTCACCACTGCACGGCCCGCACTGCGGTAGGTGCGCGCCAATGCGACGACCGGCGAAATGCCGGCGTCTACGCGCCGCTTGAAGCCGTGGTAGACGTGGATCGTATCGTCGACCGCGATGCCGATCGCGACGCTGGCGATCATCGCGGTGGCCATGTCCAACCAGATACCGGTGATCCCCATGACCACGAACACCAGATAGATCGGCGACAGGTTCGGAAGCATACACAACAACGCGGCACCGAAAGATCGCAGGAAGTACAACATGAACAGGAAGATCAGTACCAAGGCACCCCACAGGCTGTACACCTGTCCAGATACCAGCAGGTCCTCCATGTCGGCGAACAGGCGTCCGTCTCCGGCGATCTCCCACTGCAGGCGATCGGTGACGTGCTCGCCGAGATAGGTGCGCGTGCGCTCGAGGAACTGCGCAATCGCGTTGGCGCTGTGCACGTTGAGATTCAGGACGATGTGCGAATGCTGAAAATCGCGATCGACGAAGTCGTAGATGTCCTCGCCGTCATAGATCAACAGGTATTGCGTGATCAGGCGCGCATCATCCGGCAGGACGCGCTTGTTCGGATCTTCGGCATGAAAGCCCCAGTTCATCTCCTCGACGAAATCCGGCAGGCCGAAACTCCGGTCCACCTCGGGCTGGGCCTCCGCCCAGGTCTGGAAGTCGCGCATGGTGCGCAACGCCGCGGGGTCCTTCAGCCCGTCGCGTCCGTCGCTGTCGAACAGCACCGAAACCGTGGTGGTGCCGACCAGCTTGGCGTCGATATAGCGGGTGTCCCGGCGGATTGGGTGATCGAAGTCGAAGAACTCCTGCAGGTTGGTCTCGACCACGACCTTGCCGATCTGCGGGGCGCCGGCGGCGAGCGCGGCCAGAACGGTCACGGTCACCAGGACCGGGTGTCGGATGCCGGTGCGGTACAGTGCGCCGACGATCTGGTCGACCAGTCGCGCACCACCGCGTGTGTGCGCCCAGTGACGTTTGTCCCAGCGTGCAACGATGTTGGGCAGGATCCGGTACACCACCAGGTAGACCAGCAGTGTGCCGGCCGCCGAGATCAGGCCGAACATCCTGATCGGCACGATCGGGCTGGTGGCCAGCGATGCCAGACCGCCGGCGGTGGTCAGTGCAGCGAACAGCGCCGGGCGATCGACCTCGGATACGGCGCGGGTGACGCGTTCGGTTCCACTGAGGCCGCGTTTGGACGCGTGCAGCAGCGCATTGAACAGATGCACCAGGGCGGCGACGGTCAATGCCGAGAGCAATGGAGGGATGATGCTCGATACCAACGTGAACGGCTGGTCGAACAACACATAGATGGCGACCGTGGAATTGACCACGACGCCGATCGCGACGCCGGCAAGCATCACCGCGAGCCAGCGCCGGAACAGCCACCAGATCAATAGCATTCCGACGGTCACGGTAGCCGGTATGAAGATCATGTTGTCGCGCAGCATGGAGCGTAGCTCGGCGACATCGACCGGGATCTGGCCGGCCACCGCGGTCAGGTATCCCCTGAGCTTTACCTCGTCGACCGTGGCGAGGATCTGTTCCTCGAGCGCGAGACGTTCGACACTGTTGTCGGCCTTGTGCGGGATCGCCACCATCGCGATCGCCGAGCCGTCGAGCGCCGCCAATGCGCCGCGGCTCAGGTGATCCGCGACCACGCGGGCGAGGCGTTCGGCCGGACGCGTTTCGTCGAGTCGCGAGATATCGATCAACGGCTCCACGATGAAGTCGTCCTGTGTCCCGCTGATGTGGTCCTGGTTGGTGACAGAGACCACGTCGTCGATACGTTCCAGCTTCAGCAACCGGCGACCGAGTTCGTCATAGGCGTTGAGAAAACCGTCCGAGTACAACGCGACGCCCTCGAACAGCAATACGAACACCTGGTCATTCGGAAAGCGTGTGCGCAGTTCACGATCGATGACCACGGCCGGCTCGTCGTCCGGGAAATACACCTCCGGCGCATTGTTGATGTTGAGTTTCAACAACAGCGTGGACGGCAGCACGGTGAACAGGATCAGGAAAAGCAGGCTGAGATAGTGGCGCCAGGGCAATGCCTGCAGGCGACCGGTCAGCGACGAATCCTTCGCGGTGACGAGATTGAGCTGAACGCAGTCCTCGCCGGCATAACGGGTTCGGAATGCCGTGCATTCGGCCACCAGCGGCAGGTCGTCCGCGCGTCGAAGCACCAGGCGCGCTCGCGGTGGCGCCTTGTCGGTTCCCGCGGCCCGCTTGGCCGCATCGAGGTGTTCGCGCAGAAGCTCGTGATCGCGTTCCTCGACCAGGTCGAGCAACGGGATCGCCTGCAGTTCGTCGAGCGACTTGTAGCCCACGCGCGCCAGGAATACCGGGTTCGCGTAGACGAAGAATCCCTCGTGGACGATCGCGGCGGCGCGCGGCGAGTTTTCCAGCTGGGGCGGCCGGGGCGTTGCTTCTTCAGTCACACGGAAAACCCGCGAGCGTCAAAACTTGGCCCGCCAACCCAGGTTGATCGACGAGTGGTCCTCATGGAATCCGCTCAGCGTCTGGTCGTCGCCGTCGAAATAGTGCGCCGCCAGGTAGAACTCGTGCGGCTCGGCACCGAGGAATGCGATCTCCGGATTCAGGTAGATGTCCTTCTGGTCGAGGCCGACGTAAAAGTCCAGACTTGCGCGCCAGCGTTGCCGGTCGAATGGAATGTCGATCTCGCCGTTGACGTTGTAGATCTCCTCGCGATCGAGGATCCGTGGGGCGTCGATCAGCTGCATGCCCATCAACTGCAGGTTGACCCGCGTATCCCCGTCGCCAGGGTGGAATTCGACGCCTCCACCCCAGGCGACGGCCGGTGTGGTGGTATAGGAAAGGTCGCTGCGCGTCACCGGGTTGTCGCTGCTGTACAGCGCCTCGACGCGCCAGGTCGCGCCCGCCGCGTCGATCGCCGCGTCGAGCCCGTAGGCCCAGGAGCGCGGGTACACCGCCTCGAACCTGCCCGGTCCCGCGGCGCGGAAGTACGGCGTCGACTGGCGGGTGTTGGCGAGTGTCATGCCGATATCCGCGAACGAATGCGTGCGCGTGAAGCGCATGCCGAATCCGCCGTCGCCACCGGGTGCGCGGGCATCGATCCGGGCACCCTGTACCGCTGCCGGCGGGAGGTCGTCGGGATCGATGCCGAGAATCCGTCCGGTGGTGCCGTTGATCGGATACCAGACGCTGTCTTTGTCCGGTAGCTCCGCGGCGCGGAAATCGACCAGCCAGACGAGGTCGAGCTTGCCGCCGCCGACCAGCGTCTCAGCGCGCAGCACCGGGTTGGCGCGGCGCCGGTCCGCGAGGTCGTCGAGCACTCCGCGGGTCAGGTCGGCGGTGCTCACCCGGTCGGCCAACGGCAACTCGTCGAGACGTCCCCAGATGACGGTCTGGGTCCCGAGCGTCAGACGGGTACGCTCGCCATGCAGGCGCACATAGCTCTCGCCGTAGTCTGCACCGAGCGTCGAGAAATCATTGTCACCATGCTGGTCGTGGGCATCGGCGCGCGCAGCGAGCTGTAGCTCCCACTGCGGGTTGGCACGCCAGTTGGCCGACACCTCGATCTTGCCGTACAGGGCGCTGTCGGCTTCGGAGTCTGCGTCGGTGAACGCGCCGTATTCGGCCCGCACGTCTTCGATGCGCAGCGTGACAGGCCAATCATTGGCCGCAGGCTGGGCAGTGTCGGCGACGGCTGCGGATGCTGCGGGCGATGCTTCCGCAGGGCCGGTGTCGATGACGATCTCGTCCGGTGCGTCCGCAGGGCCGGCGTCGATGACGATCTCGTCGACCGCGGGCGTCTGGCCGGTGGTGTCTTCGATCAGGATCTCGTCGGCGCCACCGGGCAGCCCATCGACCTCGATCACGATCTCGTCCATCTGTGGGTCGGCGGCGAATGCACCGCTCAGCGCGATACAGGACAACAGCGGCAGCAGGTGGATCGAGCGTGACGGGAAATCTGGCATGGTCGGCGGCCCTTGGTTATTGCAAGTCGATCGCTCGGTCTACGGCCGGTAGGGAATTTCAGCGCTGTCGTTGGACAGGGATTGGCTGGAAAACAGGCGATCCGGGATTTTCTGGTCGTATTTTACCGCCGATTGTGAGATCCGCGTCACATGTCCGCTCTCCAGATCCTCGACCTGGCTCTCCATGACGGTCCAGTAGCCCTGGATGCGCTTGATGCGTTTTGCGGTCAGTCGCTTGATCGGTTTGTCGGAATGGGCCTGGTAGAGCTCGGCGCGCAGCACCAACAGCGTCTGCGGGTGTACCCAACTCACCCGCTTGGTATAGACGGAGTTGTCCGGGTCAACCGGTTCGCTGACCAGTACCTTGCACAACAACTTGCCGAGATGCTCTTCGCCGACCAGGCGATGACGGTCCATGGACACTTCGCGGTCACGCAGGTCTTCGAAGAACAGATCAGATCCGACGAATCGGCCGCCCTTGCGCGCCGACGAGACGCGCCGTACCCGATCCAGCGCCGGCAGATAGAGCCACTGATCGTTGTTGTCGCCGGGATAGTCTTTGGTCAGCAGGCCGACGCCCTGGATGTCCGCAGGGCTGGTAAAGCGCGTCAATGACCAGCGTTCGCCGGGGCCCTTGTCGATCGCCAGCGTGTACATTTCGCGTTCGCGCGGCGCGCGACCCTTTTCGACCAGCGTCATCATCGCGCGCGACGCGAAGTCGTCGCCGTTGGGGGCGTCATACACGGCTTGGGCGAGCGCGCGACCTGCCGTTTCCGCCTGGTCTGCGCCAACCGATCCGGCACACAGCAGCCCGGCCAACAGGGCATACAGCATATTGTGCGGCAGATGCATGGGGTACTCCCGGTGTCGGGACGCGTCCGGAGGCGGCGTCCGCGATGCGTTCGAAAGCGTAGCACAGGGTGTCGAGATGCCCGCTGGCAAACCGTCATCACCCGCCCCGGCAGATCGTGCGGCGGGTCTCCGCTGCAACTCGGTCGTCAACCGGGCTTGCCTCTAGATCGACCCCGCGTGATCGGTCTTTAATGGTGTGCAGCGACCGGCGTCAGCGCCACGTTGTGCGTGCGCGCCTGAAGAACTCCGGCTCGGCGAAGGCCGCGCGGTGGATGTCGACGTTGTAATACTGGGTATCGAACGGCCGTGCTGCGGCATCCGCGTCGCGAAAACCCTGCAACGGTTCGTCTTTGGCGCCGATGGTCGCCGACCACCAGCCGGTCGGATAGATCGGCTGCGGGAAGAACAGCGTACGGCCGTCGACGAAGCCCGCGGTGCGCAGGCTGCGGTAGATGCGTTCGAGTATCGGCATGTGGATCAGCGGCGATTCGCTCTGCTGGACGATCAGGCCGCCGCTGTCGAGCGCGCGGTGACAGGCGCTGTAAAAATCGGCGCTGAACAACACCTCGCCGGGACCGATCGGGTCGGTCGAGTCGACGATGATGACGTCAAGCGACCCCGGTGCCGCGTCTTTCATCCATTGGATTCCATCGATGAACAGCAACTCCGCACGCGGATCCTGGTTGGAGGCGCACAGCTCGGGGAAATGCAGTTCCGCCGCACGGGTCACCACCTCGTCGATGTCGATCTGCACCGCGTGTTCGACCTCGGGGTGTTTGAGCACCTCGCGCAGGGTGCCACAGTCGCCGCCGCCGATGATCGCGACCCGCCGCGGTGCGCGGTGGCTGTACAGTACCGGATGACTCATCATCTCGTGATACAGGAAGTTGTCGCGCGTGCTGACCATGGTGCAACCGTCGATCAGCATCAGCTTGCCGTAGGTGTCCGTCTCGAATACCTCGACCTTCTGGTAGTCCGACTGCTGTTCGAACACCTTCCGACCGGCCCGCAGCGCGAACGCCGATCCGCCGTCCTCACAGATCTCCGTGACCCAATCGTCGTCCAGGCCCATCCCGCTCTCCGCGTTTGACAGTTGTGCGATGGCGCGCACCTTAGCGGCCCACAAGTTGTCCGGCAACCACTCCGTGTGCCGGCGCACCGGGCATGCGTGCGCCGATGAATTCCACGATAATCGACGCTTCACGTACAGAGGGTCGGTCATGTCTGCAAAGGTTGCGTCGGTCCCCCAGACTTACGGAGTTGCACGCTGGGGCGAGGGTTACTTCGGTATCAACGCCGATGGCCACGCGACGGTCCGCCCGAGGCCCGAACTCGACGCAGAGATCGATCTCTACGAACTGGCCTGCAGCCTGACCGCGAGCGGTCTGCGCCTGCCGGTGCTGGTGCGCTTCAACGATATCCTGCGCCACCGTGTGCGGGACCTGTGTGGCGCCTTCCACGGGGCCGCGGAGGCGATCGGCTACCGGGGAGGCTACCGCGCGGTCTACCCGATCAAGGTCAACCAGCAGCGCAGCGTCGTCGAGCAGATCGTCGCTGGCGGCGGTGACTGCGTAGGCCTCGAAGCCGGCAGCAAGCCGGAACTGATGGCGGTGCTGGCGACCGCCCCGCGTGGTGGCGTGATCGTGTGCAACGGCTACAAGGACCGCGAGTACATCCGCCTGGCACTGATCGGTCGCCGACTCGGATTCGCGGTATACATCGTGATCGAGAAGCCCAGTGAGCTCGAGCTGGTGTTTGCCGAGGCCGCGGATCTCGACATAGAGCCGTTGCTGGGCGTGCGCGTACGGCTGGCGGCAGTCGCCACCGGCAAGTGGCAGAACTCCGGTGGTGCGAAATCGAAGTTCGGCCTCTCGGCCGCCCAGGTCCTGACCCTGGTCGAACGTCTGCGCGCGCACGACCGTCTGCACTGGCTGGTCCTGCTGCATTCGCATATCGGTTCTCAGATTCCCGACCTGCGCGACATCCATCGTGGCATCAGCGAGGCGACGCGGTTCTACGTGGAGCTGCATCGCCTGGGCGCGACGATCGAGGTGATCGATGTCGGTGGCGGCCTGGGGATCGACTACGAGGGCAGCCGGTCGCAGCACTACTGCTCGGTGAATTACGACCTTGCTGCGTACGCCGAAGAGGTATTGCGGCCGATCGCGCGGGTCTGTGCCGAGCACCAGCTGCCGCAGCCGATGGTCTTCTCCGAGTCGGGACGCGCAATGACCGCGCACCATGCGGTGCTGGTCACCGACGTGATCGAGCGCGAGCCACCGTTCGTGGAGCCGGCCGATCGCACGCCCGCCGGCGACGATCTGCTGCAGCGTCTGCATGATCTGCTCGGCGCAGTGAACAGCGCCGACGCGCCGCACAGCCTGCAGAATGCCCGCCACCTGATGGCCGAGGCCAATGAGCGCTTCGGCCAGGGCACCATGGGGCTGGCGCAGCGTGCCTCGGCCGAGACCCTGTTCTACGCGATCGCACGCGCAGTGAAGGGTGCGCTGCGCCTGGAGTCGCGGCGTCACCGCGAACTGCTGGAGGAGCTCAACGAGATGCTCGCCGACCGCGTTTTCGGCAATTTCTCGTTGTTCCAGTCGTTGCCGGACATCTGGGCGATCGACCAGATCTTTCCGGTAATGCCGCTGCATCGCCTGGACGAGCGCCCGGACCAGGCGGCGTTGATCCACGATCTGACCTGCGACTCCGACGGCTGCATCGACAGCTACGTCGACCAGGACGGTGTCGAGAGCACCCTGATGTTGCACGCACCCAGGCCGGGTCAGCACTATCTGCTGGGGATCTTCCTGGTCGGCGCCTATCAGGAGATCCTCGGTGACATGCACAACCTGTTCGGCGACACCGATGCGGTGAACATTGTCCTGGACAGTGAGGGTCGCTACCGGCTCGCAGAGCCCGAACGGGGTGATTCGGTCGATGAGCTGTTGCGCTACCTGCATTTCGATCCTGCGGTGATGCTCGAGGCCTATCTGCGCCGGCTGCGTGAACAGGGGGTCGGCGAGGCCTACATCGACAGCTACTACCGGGAGCTCAAGGCCGGGCTGCATGGTTACACCTATCTGCGCAGCTGATTCGATGCCGGCCATCTTCGATACCCGCTATCGGGCGTTTTTCAATGTTGACGAGTGATCTATTCACGAGGCGGGTGCTTGCACGCCGACGGTAGAACGGAATAATCTGCTACGGTGCGTCTATAACGCCAAAAATAATGTCGGGGCGTACCGGTGAGGAGGCTCACAGATGACAATCATTGAAAACCTGCATGGCATGCTCGAGCGCGGGATCGACGGCGCACTGCTGCGGTATTCCCTGGGCAGCGAGTTCCTCAAGGTCGGTGATGCCGATCTGGCGATCATGCACCTGAGGGCGGCGCTGGAACACGATGCCGAATACTCGGCTGCGTGGAAGATGCTCGGCAAGGCGCTGGCGAGCACCGGCGCGCACGCCGAGGCAGTGGATGTATTGGGACACGGCATCGCGGTTGCGGAACGGCGCGGCGACGTTCAGGCGGCAAAAGAGATGGGCGTATTCCGCAAGCGCTCGCAGGCACAGCTTTCCGCTCCCGGCTGAGCGTGCCGCAGGGCACGTCGCGCCTGCGGCCGCCCGGCCCGGTTTTCCCCAGATTTTGGCGATCAGGTATTGCCTTCGAGCATGCCGCGCAGCTTTTCGCGCGCGCGGAACAGCCGCGTGCCGGCACCAGCGACGGAGATCCCCAGGTGTTCGGCAATCTCGCGTTGGGAGTATCCGTAGATCACCTGCATCAGCAACGGTTCCCGGTAGTCCTCCGGGAGCCGCTCGAGTGCGTTGCGCAAGACGAACGCGTCGGTCGATGTGTCGTAGTCCCGGTGCTGCGCGGCCAGCTGATCGGTCGGGACGTCGCTCTCCGGCAGGCGTTTACGCTCAAAACGGCGAGCATTCTCGCGCCGCAGTATGGTCAGCAGCCAGCCCTTGGCGGCGGCATCGTCCTGCAGGCTGTCGAGTGAACGCCAGGCGCGCAGCAGGCTTTCCTGCAGCAGGTCTTCGGCGAGCGAGGCATCGCCGCACAACCAGCGGGCGTATCGATACAGGTCGCGCGTGTGGGTCGTCACCAGGCGATCGAAGCGACGCTCGCGGGTCTCGGTTTGGTCGCGGTCGGTGCTGGGGGTGCACAGGTCGGCGCAGGCGATGGCAGTCATGTCGGTTCCTCGTGGATATCGGATGACAGACTGTTTGCAGCGGACGTGCCAACTTGTAACTAGTTGTTATTGAATGATTTATTTCGTCAACAGGGGTATCTGGCTGAACGTTCCGTTGTAACGAAACGTTAAAATCCATCACCGCCGGCGCGGTGCCTAGGCGTCGCGCGCCGGCAGGCGGAGGCGGTATTTCTGGATCTTGCGGTCCAGTGCCGGGCGGGAGATGCCGAGGATCTCGCAGGAGCGGCCCTTGTGTCCGCCGGTATGGTCGAGGACCCGTTGGATATGTGCCGCCTCGATCTCATCGAGCGACTGCAATGGCGATGCGGGATCGCCCTGAGGCGCACGCCGATCGTCCGCTGGTGCCTGCAGGCGGACGTGCTCGCGCGTGATCGGTCCACCGCGTGACAACACCATCGCCTGGGTCAGGACGTTTTCCAGTTCGCGCACGTTGCCCGGCCAGTCGTGGTCCAACAGCATGGCGAGGGCCTCGTCACTCAGCGCCGGCACCGCCTGATGGTGCTGACGCGCCGTCTTGTCGAGCAACGCCGCGGCCAGCAGCGGGATATCGTCGCGCCGATCGCGCAGCGGCGGCAACGCGATGTTGATGACGTTCAGCCGGTAGGCCAGGTCCTCGCGGAAGGCCCCCTCGCGCACCCGTGCGAACAGGTCGCGATGGGTCGCAGCGATGATCCGCGCCCGCACCGCGATGCTGCGGGTGCCGCCGACCCGCTCGAAGGTGCGTTCCTGCAAGGCGCGCAGCAGTTTCGCCTGCAGCGGCGCCGCGAGTTCCGCGACCTCGTCGAGAAACAGGGTGCCGTCCCCGGCCAGCTCGAAGCGTCCCGGTTTGCTGCGGTCGGCGCCGGTGAACGCCCCCTTTTCGTGACCGAACAGTTCGCTCTCGAGGAGGGTGTCGACGATCGCCGCACAGTTGACCGCGACGAACGGGCCGCTACGTCCACTGTGATCGTGGATCAGGCGCGCGACGATCTCCTTGCCGGTGCCCGATTCGCCGCTGATCAGCACGGTCGCCACATTGCCTGCGCACAGTGCGATCTGTTTGCTGACCTCGAGCATGGCATCGCTGCGCCCGATCAGTTCGCCTGCCGGCGCGGGCCGGGCCGCCGAAGCCGGACGCCGTGCCCTGCGTCCGGCCAGCACCTTGTCCACGGTCGCCTGCAGCGTCGCGGTCTTGATCGGCTTGTGTACGAAGTCGAGCGCCCCCGCTTTGATCGCCCGGATCGCCAGTTCCAGGTCGTGCTGGCCGGTCATCATCACCACTGCGGCATCGGATCGCACCTCGAGCAAGCGGGGCAGCAGCTCGATACCCAGGCCGTCCGGCAGCTGCTGGTCGAGTAGCACGATGTCCGCGTCGGAATCGCGGAACTGCGACAGGCCGTCGCTGCAGTCGACCGCGCATACCGCCTCGAACCCCTGCTCCTCGAAATGCAGCGCCAACATCTGCCGCAGTGCGCTGTCGTCGTCGATGATCAATACGCGGGCCATGATCACGGCATATTAGTGCCGTGGCCTCGAACGCGGTACCTCGCGGGGCGCTTTCGTTAAAGATACTGTCTCGCCGGCCGATCTAGAGTCCCAATCCGCACCCTCGCCAATCGGGGCCTCAGCAACCGTGGACATCCCGCTTGCAGAGCCGCAAACGCTGCATCCTTCCACCGACGTTTGTGGCGAACGCGTCTTGTTGATTGAAAACAGTCGGTCGATCGCAACGATCCTGGCTGCGCGAATCAGTGTCCACGATGCAACGGTCTGCGATATTGCGACCGACGCGGCACAGGCGCTGGTCCATCTGGAGCAACACGCGACCCGTTACTTCGTGGTGGTGCTCGACCTCGACGTCCCCGACCTGTCCGACCGGCCGCTGTTGGGGCGCGCGCAGCAGGCGGGCATTCCGGTGATCGCATTGACCGGGCGGATCGATGCGCAGCGGCGTGACGCGATGTTCGCCGCCGGGGTCGCGGACTACGTGATCAAAGACAATATGGTCGGCATCGATTATGTCGCGCGCCTGGTGAGCCGGCTTCTGCACAACCGCGGGACCAAGATATTGCTGGTCGACGATTCGCGGGCGTTTCGCGATTACCTCGGCAGCCTGCTGCAGCAGCATGGCTACGCGGTGATCAGCGCCTGTGACGGGGTGGAGGGGTTGCAGGCGCTGAATGACGAACCCGATATCCGGCTGGTGATCACCGACTACAACATGCCGCGCATGAATGGTCTGGCGATGGTCTCGGAGATCCGCAAGATCCGCAGCCACGAAGAACTCGCGATCATCGGTGTATCCGACTCGGCGGGACAGGACGTGCTGGCCAGTTTTCTCAAGGGCGGTGCGACCGATTTCCTGCACAAGCCCTTTTCCGTGGAAGAGCTGTACTGCCGGGTCGATCAGAATATCGACATGCTGCGCGTGATCCGCAATGCGCGGGATGTCGCGAACCGCGACTTCCTCACCCGCCTGTACAACCGACGCTACTTTTTCGAGCACGCCAGACGCCTGCACCAACGCGCGAAGTCGGGTGAGATGCAGCTCATGCTCGCGGTGGTGGACGCCGACCACTTCAAGCAAATCAACGACAACTTCGGTCACCAGGCCGGCGACCAGGCGCTGGTCGAGATGGCCACGGTACTGCGGGACCGCATGGACGGTAGGGGCCTGGTCGCGCGCTTCGGCGGCGAGGAGTTCGTCTGTCTGCACCTGTTGAACTGTGGCGCGGAACCCGACGAGTGCCTCGAGGATCTCCGTCGGCGGATCGAGGCGATCGACTTCCGACTCGATGGTGCACGCGTGCCCATTACCGCCAGTATCGGTGCGACCACGAGACTGCATGCCTCGATCGACCAGATGCTGTCGGAGGCCGATGCCGCCGTTTACGAGGCGAAGCGCGCCGGACGCAATCGGGTCGTGATCGTCTGAACCCGGCCGTCTTTGTCGGCCTGCGTGTCGCAGCCAGCCCGATCGATACACCCGCTGTCGGTATTGCAGGTCGCGTACGCGCCGGTCAGCCGCGCCGCAGGATCCAGCAACGGTGCGGAGTGTGGCGGCGAAAGTCGATCGGCACCGTCTGCCCGGTGATCTCGGTCACGGTGGCGAGCTGTGCGACCGCATCGTCGAGATGAAACCCCTGCCGATTGTTCGAAAAAAACAGCTCGCCGCGGGGCGTGAGCAGCTCCAGGGTCGCGCGCAACAGCCCGACATGATCGCGCTGCACGTCGAACGTGGCCTGCATGCGTTTGGAATTCGAAAAGCTCGGCGGGTCGAGCATGATCAGGTCGAAGCGTGCGCGCGCCGCACGCATGCGTTCGATGAACGCCAGCACGTCCGCCTGAACGAAGCTGTGGCGCTGCGGGTCGTCGAGGCCATTGTGCAGCAGGTTGCGCCGGCTCCAGGCCTGATAGGTCGCTGACATGTCGACCGTGACGCTGCGGCGTGCACCTCCCGCGGCCGCGTACACGGTGAAACTGCCGGTGTAGGCG
Source organism: Chromatiaceae bacterium (assembly GCA_024235395.1). NCBI lineage: Bacteria > Pseudomonadati > Pseudomonadota > Gammaproteobacteria > Chromatiales > Chromatiaceae > Chromatiaceae bacterium. The sequence goes on along the minus strand of JACKMK010000003.1, from coordinate 221,519 downwards.
AACAGGTTCAGGAAAACGGCGTCACCGGCCCGCTGGCCGACCATCTGCCGGGTGTCGCGATGGTCCAGAAAAAGGCCGGTATCGAGGTAGCGCATCAGATTGACTTCGAAGCGCAGGCCGCGTTCGGCGACCCGGAAGGACGGTGCCCGTGCCGCAGAGCGTTGGTATTGTTCCGTGCCGCGCTGCCGGCGGCGGTGTTTGATCACCACCTGTGGCGCCGGTACCGCGAGGGTCGCCGACAAGGTCTCGCGAATCGCCGCCAGTTCGGGATCGGTCAACGGGCGCTTGCGTTCGTAGACCTGGACATGGAGCCAGTCCGCATAGCGGTCGATCGCCAGCGGAAACTCCGGCATGTCACGGTCGTAGAGCCGATAGGCCTCGATGCCTTCGCGTTTCGCCCAACGGGCCAGTGCGCGCTGGTTCTTCAGCACCCGGTTGGCGAGCGCCTGCGGGTCTATCACGGCGCGGCGCGAAACGCATGCCAGGCGAGCGCCACCCATCCGACCAGGAACGCCGTCCCGCCGAACGGCGTGACGGCCCCCAGCAGCCGGATGTCGGTGAGCGCCATCAGGTACAGGCTGCCGGAAAACAGCAGGATGCCGACCGCGAACGACCAGCCTGCCAGGTCGAGCGCGCGGCTCGGTCGGCCGCGGTCGGCCAGTATGCCGACCGCCAGCAGCGCCAGCGCGTGTATGGACTGGTATTCGACGCCGGTGCGGAATGCGTCGAGCAGACCGACGCTGAGCAGGCCTTTGAGTGCGTGTGCGGCAAAGGCGCCGAATGCGACCGCGAACAGTCCACACAGCGCGCCGATGAAGATGAATTGGCGGGATGCGTTCATCAATGGAGCTCGAGTCTGCCGAGTTCTTCGAGGATCTGCAGAAGCAATTGCCGGCCTCGTGTGTCGAGTCGTTCGGCGAGGCGATCGGCATCGCGCTCGCCATTGATCATCGGGCGGATCACTGCCGCGAGGCGGCTCAGGTCTCCACCCGCCCGGCTCATCTGTTCTGCCATCTGGCTGATCAGCGTCAGGGCCTGCACGTCGCCACGGGCGGCCGCATGGATCATGTGGGCGAGTCCGGGCGCCGCCAGGGTCGGGTCGGCCGACCGGGTCGGGTCCGGCAGACTGCGCGGATCCTGCAGGCCGCTGAGTATCGCCGTCGCGATCACGCGGTCTTCATCGTCCAGCGCATCGAGACCGCGCAGGTCGCGTTGGCCGTCGGCCATGCGCCGGATCGCTGCGACCAGGGCGTGCCAACCCTGCTCGGCGGCGCCGCGCAACAATGCGTCGAGCCGCGGGCCGCCATCCGTCTGCTGCAGCAGGCGGACGGCTTCGCAGATAAAGCCGGCATGTGCCTGCACGATCTGTTGGTCTCGCTCGGGTAACTGCATGGTCGACGGGGGATCCAGTTGCCGGTCTGCGCAGTCTATCCGACGCCACCCACCCGCGACGACCACCGCTGCGCGTCCCGCTCAAGGATCGGGCGACGTGCCGGCAGCCAGCGATTCCTCGGCGATCTCGCGGACGTCGGCGTCGGCGTCCCCGCTCAGCCGGTCGAGCACCGCGCGCGCCTCGGCGCCGCCGGTCAGGCCGAGGAAATGGGCGGCGTCGGCGCGCAGCTGTGCGTGGGGGCTCTCCGCCAACGTGGCGAGATCCACGACCAGCGACGGCGGCAGCCCTTCGGCCGCCAGCTCCTCGAGTACCGCGCCGATCCCGATGCGTACCGCGTACGGGGTGTCCAGATCACCGGCCAGACGGACCAGCGGCACCAGCAGATGCGGGCTACGCCGGCAGGCGTTGATCACGCTGTCCAGCTGGCCGCCGGCGAGCGCCTCCAGCAGGTAGTCGCGCATGCCGTCCTCGCTGGTCGCGCGCGTGGCCCAACCGGCGAGCTCCTGCTGCGTATAGGCGCCGTTCAGTTCGAACGGGCCTATCCGGATCCAGGGCACGCCCCGTACGCCACGCGCCTCCGCGGCCTCCGGGTGACGGGCGATGTTGGTCACCTCGAGACGGCCGATGCGCCCCTGTTTGACCAGTTCGGCGAGCGCGGCCAGTACCGCCGGGCAATGCGCGCAACCGGTGGCAAGCATGAGTTCGGCATCAGGCGCTTGTTCTGAGACCACTGAAGACTCCCTCTGACGATCCTGCATTGTGTCACACTGATACGGCGTCGATCGCGCCAAGCTGGCCCGCTCAGCCCCGGGGTCGGCGATAAAAAACGAAGTAGAAACAGTCGGTTAATTAGCTGTATTAGAAAAAGAAATAAGGCTAATTTATGCCTGCCGGCCGTAAAACTGTTTGGCCTTTTTTCCCTGCGCTCACTATGTTTACCCACCCCGAGGCCCGGCCGGGCGCCTGCGCGTGAAGACGAGCACGTACCTGACCTGGCAAGTCATCGGCTATCCGGAAGCCGGGTTGCCAGACAGCAGGGCCGAACCGACAGAAGTTTTCGGGTGAGTCCGGTGGACCGCTTCCGGATCACTTCTTAGAGAAATTTGTCGCCCCCGGGCGGCGTCAACACTGCAGTGTAAACCTCAGGAGAAACCATCGATGCCTACATTCGTACGTACCGATAAGTGCGATGGCTGTAAGGGCCAGGACAAGACGGCGTGCATGTATATCTGCCCGCACGATCTGATGAAACTGGACAAGGACGGTTCTGAGACCGGCCATGCCATGAAGTCGTACAACCAGGAGCCGGAGCAGTGCTGGGAGTGCTACTCCTGCATCAAGATCTGCCCGCAGAACGCCATCGAAGCGCGTCCGTACGCAGACATCGTGCCGCTGGGTGCCTCTGTGCAGCCGCTGCGTGGTACCGACTCGATCATGTGGACCATCAAGTTCCGCAACGGCACCATGAAGCGCTTCAAGTTCCCGATCCGCACCACCCCGGAAGGCTCCATCGATCCTTACGGTGGCAAGCCGGCCGCTGACATCAGCAAGATCGGTGAAAACAAGTTTTTCGTCGAAGCAAACGGCTACCGCGCTGGCGATCCGAGCGAACTGATCGCGAAGTAATCGCGCTCCGCACGGAATCAAGAGATTTAGGTAAAGAGGTATAAACAATGGCTGAATTTGGTAAACCAGACGTCGTCGAAGAAGAGGTAGACATCCTCATCATCGGCGGTGGCATGGCTGCGTGCGGTACCGGTTACGAGATCGGTCCGTGGCTCGACGCTGCCAAGGCGCAGGGCGTCGACATCAAAGTCAAGCTGGTCGACAAGGCCGCTATGGACCGCTCGGGCGCCGTCGCCCAGGGTCTTTCCGCAATCAACACCTACATCGGTTCGGAGCAGGACCCGGCGGACTACGCCCGCATGGTCTCGAACGACCTGATGGGTATCACCCGCGACGACCTGGCCTACGACCTGGGCCGTCACGTCGACGAGTCGGTGCACCTGTTCGAAGAGTGGGGCCTGCCGATCTGGAAGACCGACGAGAACGGTGAGCGTCACGACGGTTCGAAGGGCATGACCCCGCTGAAGGACGGCGGCAAGCCGGTCCGCTCGGGCAAGTGGCAGATCATGATCAACGGCGAATCCTACAAGTGGATCGTCGCCGAGGCCGCGAAGAAGGCACTGGGTACCGACCGTATCCAGGAGCGCGTCTTCATCGTCAAGCTGGTCAACGACAAGAACGACAAGAACCGCATCGCCGGTGCTGTCGGCTTCTCGACCCGCGACCACAAGCTGTTCGTCTACAAGTGCAAGGCTGCCCTGCTGGTCGCCGGTGGCTGTGTGAACATCTTCCGTCCGCGTTCGGTCGGTGAAGGCCAGGGCCGTGCCTGGTACCCGGTGTGGAACGCAGGCTCGACCTACGCGATGGCCGCAGAAGCCGGCGCCGAGCTGACCATGATGGAAAACCGCTTCGTACCGACCCGTTTCAAAGACGGCTACGGTCCGGTCGGCGCATGGTTCCTGCTGTTCAAATCGCAGGCCACCAACGCCTTCGGCGAAGTCTACATGCAGCGCAACAAGGAGATGCTGGAAGACTATCCTCCGTATGGTCTGGCCAAGGTTCCGGCTTCCTGCCTGCGTAACCACCTGATGCTGAAAGAGATGCGTGAAGGTCGCGGTCCGATCTGGATGGACACCGTCACCGCTCTGGCGAATCTGCGTGAAACCCTGTCGCCGCGTGAGGTCAAGCACCTCGAAGCCGAGGCATGGGAAGACTTCCTCGACATGTGTATCGGCCAGTGCGGTATCTGGGCGGGTGAGAACATCGAGCCGGAGAAGAAGAACTCCGAGCTGATGCCGACCGAGCCGTACCTGCTGGGTTCGCACTCGGGCTGCTGCGGCATCTGGGCATCGGGCCCGACCGACGTCGGCGCTCCGACCAGCGAAGAGCATCCGGAAAAGGACAAGATCCCGGGTCACCTGCCGGAAGGCTGGAACTGGGGCTACCGTGGCATGACCACCGTCCAGGGTCTGTTCACCGCCGGTGACGGCGTGGGCGCGTCCGGCCACAAGTTCTCGTCCGGTTCGCACGCCGAAGGCCGTATGTGTGCCAAGTCCATGGTCAAGTTCGTCATGGACAACAAGGATTGGAAACCGGAGCTCGACACCGACGTCGACACCCTGATCGAAGAGATCTACCGTCCGGTCCGTAACTTCCTTGAGCACAAGGACTACACCACCGCGATCGACGTCAACCCGAACTACATCACTCCGCGCATGCTGCAGTTCCGTCTGCAGAAGATCATGGACGAGTATGTAGCCGGCGTTGCCACCTACTACACCACCAACGAGCACATGCTCGCACTGGCGGAGCAGAAGCTGGAAATGCTGAAGGAAGACGCCCTCAAGATGCGTGCGAAGGACCTCCACGAGCTGCTGCGCGCGTGGGAGAACTATCACCGCATCCTGACCGCGGAAGCTCACATGAAGCACATCCAGTTCCGTGAAGAATCCCGCTACCCGGGCTTCTACTACCGCATGGACAAAAACTTCGTCGACGAAGAAAACTGGCACTGCTTCGTGAACTCCGTCTACGACAAAGAGTCGAAGCAGTGGACCTGCTTCAAGCGCGCCCACAAGGATCTGGTCGACAAGTCGAAGCTGTTCAAGTAATCATCGCTTGACAGTCTGATGACTGATTGGCCGGGCACCGCAAGGTGCCCGGCTTTTTCGTTTTCGGGCCCGCCTCCGGCGGGTGGACTGCGGCGCCGTACCGCCGACCATCGCCGACGCGCCGCTCTGTCTGCAAGAAGATCAGAAAAACCTTATAATCACCGCCCCTTGCGCCCCGGGGCCCTGCGCTAACGTTCCAGGGTGGGCCAGAAGATACGGCGTTGCGCGCCGAGGACAGATGCCATGAGCGACGAGAAATTCGACATTCCCGACCAGTTCGCCAGTCCCGCCATACCGGCGGTACTGACCGAAGACAGCGTCATCCAGTTCAGGTGCTACAAGGGCATCTCGTGTTTCAATGCCTGCTGCAGACACGCAGACGTGACCCTCGCGCCCTACGACGTGCTGCGGCTGCAGAAGCGCCTCGGCATGAATTCCGAGGAGTTCCTCAAGGCGCACACGGTACCCTTCCAGCTCGACGCCGACGGCGTACCGGGCGTGAAACTGCGCACCGACAACGACGGCGCCTGCCTGTTCCTCGATGGCGACAACGGCTGCAGCGTGTATGAGGACCGCCCGACCGTGTGTCGCTACTATCCGGTCGCGTTGCTGAACATGCGCGAGAAAGACACCTACGAGGCCAAGCAGCAGTACTCGCTGATCCGTGAGGCGCACTGCAAGGGGCACGAAGAGGCGCGCGAGATAACGGTCGGCGAATACCGCAAGGAACAGGGCGTCGAGGAATACGACGCGTTGAACAAGAGTTGGTACGAACTGATCCTGAAGAAGAAGTCCGGCGGTCCCGGTGTCGGCAAGCCGAACGAGATGAGCCTGCAGCTGTTTTTCATGGCCTCGTTCAATTTCGACATGCTGCGGCGCTTCGTCCTCAGTGACAATTTCAAGGCGACCTACAATCTGCCCGCCGAGACCTACGCCGAGGTTGCCGAAGACGACATCGCATTGATGAAGCTCGGGAATCGCCTGATGCGTCAGGCCTTGTTCGGTGAAAAGACCATACCGGAGAACGCCGGCGCCTGGGACAAGCGCGTCGAGGAGCGGAAAGAGGTCTGGGAGGCGCGTGCCAAGGCCGAGATCGAGGCACGCAATGCCAAGCTCGAGGATCAGATGCGCGACGAGACCTGACGCCCGCCTGCCGTTCCGGACTCAACGACCGCGGTCACGGCCGCGGTTTTTTTGTGTCCGGCATCCGCCCGGGTCTCCCGGAGCCGTGTGCGATCCGGGATGTTCAGGTATTCGTGATCTCGCGTCGATGCCGCCAGATGCGGATGAACGGGGCGCCGATCGACAGCAGCAGCACCAGCATCGCCAGTGACAGCCGACCCTGGCTCACCAGCGAGATCACGATCGCGAAGGCCGCCAGCATCGACCAGGTCGAGTCGATCAGCGCCTGGCGAATCATCCGGCGGCGCACGGCTTCCGGTTCCCGTCCGGTGATGAACAGCACCAGCACCGGCAGCAGATAGTGCAGCGGCGCATAGAACGCGGCGATGATGATCCAGACAATGATGTCGTCCACGCGAGATCCTGCGGCAGGGTCGGTCATCCGGGCCCGATGATGACACAAAGACCCCGCACCCCCGGGAGGGATGCGGAGTCAGGCGATCATGCCCACCCCGGGCGCGGGGTGGACAGAAACGCGATCACTTCTTGGTTTCGGTCTTGCTGGACGTGGTCGGAGCGACCGCGCGCGGCGCGTAGCCCCAACCGCCGTAATAGGGACGTCCGCCCCAGCCGCCATAGTAGGGATAGCCGCCGCCATAGCCCCACGGACGGCCGCCCCAGCCGCCGTAATAGGGATAGCCCCCGCCATAGCCCCAGGGGCCGCCGCCCCAGCCACCGTAGTAGGGGTAACCGCCGTAGCCCCAGGGGCCGCCGCCACCCCAGCCGTTGCCACCGAAGAATTCTTCCATCCAGTAGCGCGGGTCCCAGGGGTCGTACGGATTCCAGCCGCCGCCCCACCAGGCGGACGCGTTGCCTGCTGCGGCCAGCAGAACGCCAGCCAACAGCGCGAGCAGGGTCTTTCTGTTCATGATCCTCTCCCTTCTGTGCCAACAATATAAGTATAGGCTAATTTACTTTTTACCTAAACTTCGCGTCCGGCTGTTTGAGAGACGTCAACTAGAGGGCATTTCGAAACATCGCCGCGCCAACGCAGTGCAGGAGGGCGCCGCCAATTTGGATCGCGGGCATAGACCGCAAACGAGGGCGGTCGAGGCCGGCGTTGCCGGATCGCCGCAAAGAAAAATGCCATGGACGGCATTTCTCGAAGGCCGCTCCAGGCCGAAAACGCCCGGTGTGCCGCCCCGGACGGGCCATCGCCCCGGTGTCAGGGGTTGGCCGCCGTGCGCGCCGCGCGCCGCTGTTCGCGTTGCTTGTGGACCAGGCGCAGCGCCTCCAGGTAGGGCACGCTGCCCTGGTTGCGGATGATCTCCCGGCCGGCCCTCGAATGCGCGAAGTCGACAAACCGCTTCACCTCGGCACTGCGCTCGCCGGTTGGATTGACGGCGATGTAGAGGGGGCGGTACAGCAGGTACTCGCCGCTGCGTACCGTGTCGTAGTTCGGCTCCTTGCCCTCGAGATTCAGCATGCGCACATTGCGTTTCCTCGCGCTGCTGATGCCGGTGACGCCGATGGCCGCGACGTTCTGCTCGACCGCCTTCTCCAGCGGGCCCGTCGAAGGAAACACCTTGGTCGCGGCGAACTCGTGATTCGCATCGGCGAACACCAGCTCGCGGAGCGTCAGGCCCACACCCGAGATCTTGCCCTTGCGCACCATCACTTCGATACGGCGGTCGGGGCCGCCCAGCTCGCGCCAGTTCGCAATCCTGCCGTCGTAGATGTCTCGGATCTGCTCCAGCGTGATGTCCTTGACCGGGTTGTCCGGGTGGACGATCACCACGAGGGCGTCCCAGGCAACCGGAACCAGCTGGGCCGTCGACTCCTCGGTACTGTCGAACAGCTTTGGCCGACAGGTGCCGCCCATGTCGACAGTTTTGTCGCTAATGCGTCGAATACCCTTTGTCGCGCCGCCGCCCTCGAGTATGACCTCGACGCCATATTTGCGCTGGTACTCCGCCGCCAACTCGGCCATGAAGGCCTTTTTCGTGATGCCGCAGCCGGCCCAGACCAGGGGCGCAGTGGCCGCTGCGCCGGTGCGAACGACACAGGACAGCATCAGGATGCCGAGCCAGAAAGCGAATCTGTTCATGTCAGGCCCCCTTGGTCAGTGCGAAGAGACGCGCCGCAGACCCCAGTGTCCCAGCCGCCCGAATGTATCCCATCGGCGTAGAAACGCCAAAATTTAGGTCGATTTTTTGGGACCGGATACCCGACTGTGACGCAGTTGGCAGAAGCATGCGATGCGCAGTCCGGTGGACCGCTGGGGGCAGGGTGGCCGGGTCGCGGGGCGGGTGTCCCGGCCCTGCCGTGGGGGCGGCGTGGACCGGGCAAAGAAAAAGCCACTCGACGTGGCTTCTTCTTCGGACACCCGACCCCGAAGGGTCGGGCAGTTCGTTCGGCATCGATTCCGGGAGATTTTACTTCGCCGCGAGTTCCTCGAGCTGTTTCGCCGGGATCACCTGCCCGTCCAGCGCCGCATCCTTGGCCGAGCGGCCATAGGCCACCGACATCAACGTCGAGTAGTACACCACCGGCATCTTGAACTTGGTACCGTAGGTGGCGTTGATCTGGTCCTGATAGACCTCGACGTTCATCTGGCAGACCGGGCAGGGCGTGACGATCATGTCGGCGCCATGGTCGTAGGCCGCCTCAATGATGCCTTTGATCATCGCCTGCGACTTCTCCGGCTCCGAGAATGCCAGCGCGCCGCCGCAGCATTGCACCTTCTTCTCGTAGGTCGGGACCGAATCGCCGCCGAGCGTCTCGACCAGCTTGTCGAGATACTTCGGGTTCTCGTAGCTCTCGCCGGAGATGCCGAACGGCCGGTTGGTCTGACAGCCGACATAGCCGGCGATCTTGATGCCTTCGAGCGGTTTCTTGACCTTGGCGCCGATAGCGTCATAGCCGATGTCCTCGATAAGGACTTCCGCCATGTGCTTGATCGGGGTCTCGTTCTTGAGTTTCAGGCCGGCCTCGGCGAGCGCCGTGTTGGCCTCGGCGAGCAGGCCCTGGTCGTGCTGCAGACGCTCCTGGGTCTCGCGCGTGGCGAGCCAGCAGGCGGCGCAGGTCGCCACGATCTCCTGGCCCGGGTTGTGTTCTTCAGACAGCGCGATATTGCGCGCCGACAACGCCAGGCGCGGCAGCTCGCCGCCACCGGCATAGCCGATCGATGCCGAACAGCAGTTCCAGTCCGGGATCTCGTTCAGCTGGATGTCCAGCTCCTCGCACATGGTCTGCACCGAGACCAGGTAGTTCGATGAGGATGCACCCTTCTGAGAGGAGCATCCGGGGTAAAAAGAATATTCACGTTTTGCCATGGATACCTACTCCTCTCAACCGCCGTGCTTGGCGATACGGGCGTCTTCGAGTTCCTGGGCCTTCTGGATCATCTTCTGCAGGCCGGAGACGTCTTTGACCGAGTGACCGCCGAAAAACTCCATCGGGTTGAGGCGCTTGGCCTTCCACATTGCCAGCCCGATGTCTTTGTTCTTCAGTGCGGTCTTCATGCCTTCGCCAACCTTGAAGTACAGGTCGATCCCGAGCTTGAGCTCGTTCACACGACCCTTCTTCATCAGGTTGTCCCAGAACAGCTGGGCGAATTTCGCCGTCGGCTGTTCCTTCGGCACTATCCCCAGGCGTTTCGCGTAGTGCGCCAGGCCATGCATGATGTGGGTGATCGGCAGTTCGCGCGGGCAGCGCACGATGCAGTTGTAGCAGGAGGTGCACATCCACATCGAGTCCGAGGTCAGCACCTCGTCACGCTTGCCGGCGCGGATCATCATGAAGATCTTCTGCGGTGTGTGTTCCCAGGCGTTGCCCAGCGGGCAGGAGCCGGCGCACACGCCGCACTGCATGCACATCTTGACCCATTCGCCTTCTTCGACGTTCGCCTCAACCTCCCCGAGGAAGCTGTTGCGATATTTTTCGATCATCGCGGTGTTCATATCGCTCATGACGGACCTCGCTTAGAACTTGAACGGGCTCATGCCCACTTTCTCGACGACCTCTTCCATCTCCTTGATCAGGCGCGGTGCGCGCTCGATATCGGTGATGGCGACCTCGTGCACGACCACGCGCTCGGGTTCGAGGTTCAGCGTCGACAGGGTATCGCCGACCTTGGCCATGCGTTCCGCCGCCATGGTCGAGCCGCGCACGAAGTGACACTGGTAGTCGTCGCCGCGCTGGCAGCCCATCATCACGATGCCGTCGTAACCGCTGTTCATCGCGTCGGTGACCCATGACAGCGAGACCGAGCCGAGACAGCGGACCGGGATCACGCGCGCCCAGGGGCTGATCTCCTGGCCACTCATCGCGGCCTGGTCGAGTGCCGGATAGGCATCGTTCTCGCAGGCCATGACCAGGATGCGGGGCTTCTCGGAGAACTCGTCCGGGATATCGACGTTCTTGATCTGCTGGCCGACCGAGTCGATCGAGTAGTTCTCGAACGAGATCACGCGCACCGGGCAGGCGCCCATGCAGGTGCCGCAGCGACGGCAGCGCGACTCGTTGAACATCGGATAACGCTGCTCGTCCTCGTTGATCGCGCCGAAGGGGCATTCCACGGTGCAGCGTTTGCACTGGGTGCAGCCCTCTTTGCGGAACTTCGGGTACGACAGGTCGCCGACACGCGGATGTGCGGCCGAACCCTGTCCGGCGTTGACCGCCGCCTGGATCGCCTTCATCGCGGCACCGGTCGCATCGTCCTGGGCCTGCCTGATGTCCATCGGGCGACGCACCGGGCCGGCGGCGTAGATGCCGGTACGACGCGTCTCGTACGGGAAGCAGATGAAGTGCGAATCGGTGAAGCCCCACTTCAGCTGCGGCAGATCGGTACCCTGGCGGTAATCCAGGTTGAGGATCGAGTCGACGCTGACCGCGGTCTCGCGTGCACTGTTGTCGGCCGCCTTCTCCTCGTCGCTCATGCCTTCCTGCGATTCGCTGGTGGCATACGGGTCCGGCCCGGAGTTCGGCACCATGCCGAGGTCGAGTACCACCAGGTCGGCTTCGAGATTGACGTCCTCGTCCAGGATCAGGTCCTTGAAGTTGACCGTCGCACCGTTGCCGGCGCTGGTCACCTCGTTCACCTTGCCCTTGGAGAAGATCACCATCTGTTGCTGACCGGAGCGGTAGAAGTCCTCGCCGGCGGCACCCGGGGTGCGTAGGTTGTCGAACAACACCGTGGTATCGCAGTCCTTGCCGTTCTGCGCCTTGAAGTACATCGCCTGCTTGATCGAGATGAGGTCGCCGATCCCGGAGTGGTAGGGCAGGTGACCCTCGGCGGTCGACGCCTGGCCGGCGTTCTGCACGAACACCACCGACTTGACCTCTTTGCCATCCGACGGGCGCTTGATCGGGCCGTCGCCGGCCGCCTTGGCCAGCGCCTCGAGTTCGACGTTGGTCACGACATCGGCATTGCCCGAGCCCAGGTACGCGAGCCCGGAAGGATCGAACGCCTTCCAGCCGGAGGCCTGGATCACGGCGCCGAAGTTCTCGGTGGACGTACCGCCGGACTCGGTGGTGATGTCCGCCGAGAAGCGGCCCGGCGCGCCGGAAGTCTTGGTGACGGTGCTGTTCAGGTGAACCGTGATCAGCTCGTTGGCCTCGACCGCCGCGATCATCTGGTCTACATCGTTGTCGAGCGGCAGCGGCAGGTCGACATTGGTGCCGTTCGTTACGCCCGCGGCCGCGGCACGGTACGGGATGCGCTTGTGCCACTGCGCGGCCCAGCCGCCGAGCGCGCCGGTCTTCTCGACGATGTGCACCGGGAAGCCGGCCGCAGCGGACTCCAGTGCGGCGGTCATGCCGGTCACGCCACCGCCGACGACCAGGATGTGCTTGTTGAGCGGCTGCTCACCCGACATCGACGGCTTGTTCATGTACTTGACCTCGGCGCAGGCCATGCGGATGTAGTCGTCCGCCATCTCCTGCGTGGTCTCCTGGTGCTCGTCGGAATCCGGGCGTGACCAGATCACGCCCTCGCGCAGGTTCGCGCGCGACATCGCGACGTCGGGGAAGCTGAACGCCTCGACCTTGGCGCGCCGCGAGCAGGCGGCGATCATGATGTGGGTGGCGCCGTCGTTGTCGATCGCGTCACGGATCATCTGCACGCCTTCCTTGCTGCACAGCATCTCGTGCTGCTGGCAGGTGGCCATCTTGCCGTCACGCTTCGCGGTGGATTCCAGCTGGGCGGCGTCGAGACGCTCGCCAATGCCGCAGCCGGTGCAGATGAAGCCGGCGAATTTCTTGTCGTCTGCCATGGGTTAAGCCTCCGCTCTGGCAACGCGGTTGACGACCTGAATGGCCTTCAGGGCGGCACCGGTTGCGTGCTGTACTGCGCGGTTCACATCCAGGGCATCGGATGCCGAACCCGCGGCGAACACACCGCCGTTGGCGGCGTCGGGCTCGATGAAGCCCTCGCGGTTGATCACGATCTCGACCGGGAAATCGCCTTTGGCGACCGACGGCTCCATGCCGGTCGCGAGCACGACCAGGTCGTGCGGGTTGGCGTAGCGGTGATAACCCTCGGTGTCGACACCGTGGCACACCGGGTTGTCTTCCTTGTCGGCGATGATGTTCGCGACCTTCGACTTGACGAACGAGACGTTGTCCATCGCACGCACGCGCGCATAGAAATCCTCGAAACGGTCGATCGCGCGGATGTCGATGTAATAAATGGTGACCTTCGCGTCGTCGTAGGCATCGACCACGTAGTGGGTCTGCTTCAGCGAGGCCATGCAGCAGATGCGCGAGCAGTGGTACAGGTGGTTGCGGTCACGCGAACCGGCGCACTGGATGAAGGCGACGTTCTTCGCCTCCTTGCCGTCGCTGGGGCGCAGGATCTTGCCGCCGGTCGGCCCCTTGGGGTCGGCCATGCGCTCGAATTCGACGTTGGTGATCACGTTCGGGAAGCGGTCGTAGCCGTACGGCTGGATCTTCGCCGCGTCGTAGGGCTTCCAGCCGGTCGCCCAGATCACCGCGCCCGCCGGGAACTTGATCTCGCGCTCCTGCATGTCGAGGTCGACGGCGTTGTATTTGCAGGCGTCCTTGGCCTTCTGCGCGTCGTCCGTGCCGATGATGCGCGGGTCGATCACGTACTGCATCGGGTGCGCCATCACGTGCGGCAGGTAGGCGCCCTTGCGCTTCGACATGCCGTAGTTGTACTCGTCGTCGAACTCGGCCTCGACGACCTTGGCGCAGTCGCCGCAGCCGGTGCAGTTGTCGTTGACATAGCGCGGGGACAGCTTGACGGTCGCGGTATAGGCGCCGGCCTCACCCTCGATGCCGGTCACCTCGGCCATCGTCAGGATGGTCAGGTTCGGGTTCATCTTGGCGCGGCGCTGGTTGATCTCCAGCCCGCAGGTCGGGTGGCACAGTTTCGGGAAGTACTTGTACAGCTGGCTGACGCGCCCTCCCAGGTAGGGACGCTTTTCGACCAGCACGACCTTTTTCCCGGTCTCGGCGGCCTCGAGTGCGGCAGTCATGCCGCTGATGCCGCCACCGACGACGAGAATGGTCTCGTTGGTGGCTACGACTTCCGTCATGGATAGTCCTCCGTCGCGGATAGTGATGAATCTCGTTCGTCCGCAGGCACCGGATGGGCGCCTGCGGCAGAAGGCCCCGTGGGGCCGGGAATTCGTCTCGACGGCCCGCGCGCAAGCCTCCGCGCTAGGCCGATTTCAGGGACCGACAACGATACTCCCGTTGCCTGACTATCGCTATGCACAAACAATCGAATTTTCCGATGCACTAATAAATAAGGTTCGCGGCCACGCGTGCCCTGCCGACCGCGTCCGGCGGTGCGACGCCCCCAGCCGCCGCGGGGTTGCGCGGGCCGCAAAGGCTGGTAGCCTGCGCGCTCGTGGCCGGGCCATGCCGGGCGCCGCAAACTGCCTCGATCGGGAACGCCAGCGCATTGAAAACCGAAGAAAATTTCATCACCGAGGAACCCTACTACGAGCCGGTCGGCGACGAGATCGCGGTGTTCGATGCCGCCTACCGCAACCAGTTGCCGGTGTTGCTCAAGGGGCCGACCGGCTGCGGCAAGACGCGCTTCATGGAGCACATGGCGTGGCGCCTGCAGCGCCCGCTGATCACCGTCTCCTGCCACGACGACCTGACCGCGTCCGACCTGGTCGGGCGTTTTCTCGTGAAGGGCGGCGAGACAACCTGGGTCGACGGGCCGCTGGCACGCGCGGTGCGAACCGGCGCGATCTGTTACCTCGACGAGGTGGTCGAGGCGCGCAAGGACACCACGGTCGTGATCCATCCGCTGGCCGACGACCGGCGGGAGCTGCCGATGGAGAAGACCGGCGAACTGCTCCGGGCCGCGCCGGGATTCGCGCTGGCGATGTCCTACAACCCCGGCTACCAGTCGGTGCTCAAGGACCTCAAGCAATCGACCCGGCAGCGCTTCGTCGCGCTGGAGTTCGACTACCCCGAGGTGCGGCTCGAACAGCAGATCATCCAGCGCGAGGCGTCGATCGATGCCGAGCAGGCGGCGCGGCTGGTCAAATTCGCCCACATGACCCGCAATCTCAAGGGCCAGGGGCTCGACGAGGGGGCCTCGACCCGCCTGCTGGTGCACGCCGCCAAGCTGATCCACGCCGGGGTCGATCCGGTGGTCGCGTGCCGCGCCGCGGTTGCGCAGGCGCTGACCGACGACCGCGACATGCTGACCGCGGTCAACGAACTGTCCGCGTCGCTGTTCTGAGCGACGCCCCGTCACGGCGGCGCCCTGTCGCCGGATACCCTTCAGAAACCCGTGGCCGGGGCCGATAGCCGAGCTATATGCCGTGCCCTGCCGCGGTCGCTCGACAGGATTTCGATTCCTGGCGGCGTCGCCGGCAGGCGGGGCGTTTGCGCACGAGCCACGGATACCCTCGCATGTTCCGACACCGACAGACCGGGTTCACCCTGATCGAGCTGATGCTCGCGGTCGCGATCCTCGCAATTCTCTCGGCGATCGCGATCCCCTTCTACCGTGGCTACGTGAACGAGGGGCATATCGGCACGGCCATCCAGGACATCCGCCAGATCGAGCTGATCCTCACCGACCTGTACCTCGACAACCGGCCGCCGGCGACGCTGGCCGCGGCCGGTATCAACATGGCCGACCCCTGGGGCAACCCGTACCAGTATCTGTGGATCCGCAACAACCCGGCACCGGGACTGAACGGCAAGCGCCGGCGCGACAAGTCGATGAACCCGGTGAACTCCGACTACGACCTGTACAGCATGGGCGCCGACGGCGAGACCTCGCCGCAATTCACCGGAAAGAAGGCTCGCGACGACATCGTGCGCGCCAACGACGGCGACTTCGTCGGCCTCGCCGAGGACCACTAGCGGCATGCTGGGGCGACTGGTCGATGTCTGGCGGTCGAGCGTTGCGCGGCGCATCCTGCTGTCGTTCGTCATCGCCGCCGCGATCCCGCTGACGGTGCTCGCCGGCAGCGCCTACCTGATGGTCGTCGACCAGCTGCAGGAGCGCGCGCTGCGCGACGCCCACCGCCTGGCGCGCGACGTCGGCATGTCGATCTATGACCGCCTGCGTTTCGTCTCCGACGAGCTGCAGATCCTTGGCCCCCTGTATGCCGACGCCTCGGCGATCGTACCGGACGTCGGCCGACTCGACCTCGAAGACCGCGTGCTGGGGTTCTTTCGGGCGAGCCCGAACGGCGTGGTCACCGGCGCCCTGCCGGTCACCGAGGTCGAGCGCACGACGATCACACGTGCGGTCGCGACCGCCGACCGTGCGCTACCACTGCTGCTGACGATCGGTGAGCCGGCCCGGCAACGCGCGCTGCTGCTGGTCGCGACGAGTGACCGGCGCGGTGACCCGGCATGGATCGGCGCCGAGTTGAGGATGCAGCATCTGTGGGATACCACCGGTGTCGCCGGGCGCGCCGAGTCGGTCTGTGTGCTCGGTCCGCAGCAGTTGCCGGTGTACTGCAACCGGGCCGGTTATGCCGCCTGGCTCGAACAGGCACACGGCCTGATTGCCGAGCGCGGCCGCCCGCGGGCACTGCATCCCGCGCGGAGCGAGCCGGTGATGACCGCGGTCTGGTCGTTGTTTCTCAAGCCCCACTACCAACTCGAACGCTGGAGTGTCGTCTCCGGGGTGCCCGAATCGATCGCGCTGGCCTCGGTGGTGATGTTCGACCGGATATTCTTCGGCGCCGCGCTGGTCGCGTTGGCGCTGGCATTCATCCTCGGCAGCCGTATGGTGCGCGGCAACCTGGAACCGCTGGCGCGCCTGACAAGCGCGACCAGGGAGCTGGCCAACGGGCAGTTCGCGCACCGCGTACAACTGAACTCGGGCGACGAGTTCCAGCACCTGGGCGATGCATTCGACAACATGGCCGGTCAGATCGGCGCCCAGTTCACCGAACTGACCATCCTTGAACGGCTCGATCGCGAACTGCAGGGCGCACCGACCGTCGAGGCCGCCCTGGACGTCGCCGCCGAGTGTCTCGGCGAGTTGATCGGTCCGGGACGCGGTGCCTTCGTCTGCCAGGAACGCTGGCACGCCGCCGGCACCCTGTGGTGCCGGGACTTCGGCGATCACACCGCGGTCGAGGCCTGCGAGGCCCCGGTCGATCTGGCCGGCGATGCGCGCAGTGCATCGGCCGACCTCGCCACGGCATTCAACGACTTCATACGCCAGCGCTTTGGCGCCCTGGGCGGGGCCGACCTGCGCCTGTTTCCGGTCACGTCCTCGGACAACGTCGCGGCGAAGATCATCGTGCGCGGGCAGGGTTCCGACGATGCGATGCAGGTCGGCCGCGTGGCCGACATACTCGGCATCACCCTGGGCAAGCTGGTACTCGAGCGACGCCTGTACCACCAGGCGAACCACGACTGGTTGAGCGGCCTGCCCAACCGGCAGCGCCTCGAGGCGTTGTTCGACGAGTGGGTGGCCGCGAACCAGACCGGGCAACAGCCGATCGGCCTGCTGGCGGTCGGGGTCGACCGCTTCAAGCAGATCAACGACTCGCTCGGTCACTCGGGAGGCGACCAGTTGCTCACCGAGCTCGGGGCGCGGCTGCGCGAGATGCTGCCGCCGCCGTGCGTGGTTGGTCGTCTCGAAGGCGACCAGTTCCTGGTGATGCTGAGCGGCAACGACCTGACCGACCTGCTGAAGCGCCTGCACACCCAGGCCGAGGTGGTCACGCGAGAACTCGATCGGCCCTTCGTCACCGGTCTGCGCGACGTGCGCCTGACGGCGACCATGAGTGCGGCGGTCTTTCCACGCGACGGCGCCAACTTCGATGGGATGCTGCAGAGCCTGGACGCCGCGCGCTACGCGGCGAAGAATGCACGCCGCGGGCGGCTGTTGTTCTTCTCGCCCGAGATGCGCGACGCGATCGCCGGTCGTATGGAGGTCGAGCAGGCGCTCAAGGGGGCGATCGACAACGGTGAACTGGTGCTGCACTACCAGCCGGTCGTGGATGCGCACCGACGGCGTGTGCGCAGCGCCGAGGCGCTGATGCGCTGGCAGCGACCCGGCGTGGGGCTGGTGATGCCCGGCGGCTTCATCGAGGTCGCCGAACAGAGCGGGCTGATCGCCGGCATGGGCGCCTGGGCGATCAACGAGGTCTGCCGGCAGACGCGCGAATGGCTCGACCTGGGGCTGCAGGTGGACACCATCACGGTGAACGTCTCCAGCCTGCAGCTGTCCAGCGACGACATCGAACAACAGGTGGCGAAGGCGCTGCGCGACAACGGCCTGCCGCCCGAGCGACTCACGCTGGAGGTCACCGAGACCGCGCTGATCGGCCAGTTCGACGCGGGCGTCGAGCGCCTGCGGCGCCTGCGCGGGCTCGGCGTGCGCGTGCTGATCGACGATTTCGGGACCGGCTACGCCTCGCTCAAGTACCTCAAGATGCTGCCGGTCGACGGCCTCAAGATCGACCGCCTGTTCGTCAAGGACCTGCCGGAGAGCGCGCCGGACGAGGCGATCGTCACCGCGGTCGTCAGCCTGGCGCGCGCGGCCAACTTGAAACTGGTCGCCGAGGGCATCGAGACCGAGGCCCAGGCCGAGTGCCTGTTCGAAGCGGGCGTGCCATTCCTGCAGGGTTTCCTGTTCGACAAGGCGCTGCCGGCCGATGCATTCCGGGAAAAGGTGCTCGCCGAACAGGTGCTTCGGGGGCGCGGCGCCTCGGCGCTCGCCGGGGGCTAGTGGGCCAGGTGGACAATGGTCCGCTGCCCCCACTAGGCAGCCCATGCCTGAAGCGGCCGGTGTGTGAACCGTGCACGCATCGCGGTGCAAAGATTCGGGCGGGTGGGCCGCTCAACTTGTGGTGAAGGCGCGTTTGAAAGGATATGTTGGCTAAGGAAAACGGCGCCGTCGTCCGCGACGGCCCTCCCGGGAGAAGCAACGCATGGTACGCATGACACAACGCGGGTTCACGCTGATCGAACTGATGCTGGCAGTCGCGATCCTCTCGATCCTTGCGGCGATCGCGATTCCCATCTATCGGGGCTTCGTCGGCGAGGCGCGATATGGCACCGCGATCGAGGATATCCGCCAGATGCAGTTGATCCTCGACGACCTCGCGATCGATCGTAACCTCGCGCGGCTGGATGGCGACAACACCGCCGAACTCGGTGTCTATCAGCAGGCCGGGGGCGCGCTCGCACTGGCCGCCGCGGCACCGGCCGGCGCCACCGCGTGGAACGACCCCTGGGGTCGGATCTACCGCTACCAGCGGCCCGACGCCGCGACGCAGGTCTATGTCCTGTTCAGCCAGGGCCCGGATGCCGGCGACCCGGCCGACGACGTCACCAAGGACTGACACGAGGCCCGCGGCCGGTGCGGCGGGCGTCCTGACAACCCCTCCCGTCCGTTGCCACGAACACCCTTCGTACGGATCGCGTTAGGATCGTATTTCGCAAAGATGGCTTGATCGGGATTCTGACCCGTGTCCAATTTTCAAAATTAGGCTATCTTTTGGTGACTTAGAAAATACTCCTAAAAAACCAGGGGAACTGGTGGCGATAAATGCGCTGATTTTCGGGCTGCTATTGCAACTAGCGGTGCAGCCGGCCGTTGCGGGCAGTGCGCGTATGCACCTCGACGTCGCCCCCGGCGTGGTCGCCGAGGCCGAATACTGGCCCGGCAGCGCCGATCGCGCCGCGATCCTCGTGCTACATGGCTTCCTGCAGACCCACGATTTTCCGACGGTCCGCCGACTCGCGGAGGCGCTGGCCGACGAGGGTTACAACGTCCTGTTGCCCACTCTCAGCCTGGGCGTCGATCGTCGCCGTCAGAGCCTGCCCTGCGAGGCGATCCACCTGCACTCCCTGGAGGCGGATGTCGCGGAGCTGGCGGCCTGGAGCCGCTGGCTGGTCGAGCGTGCCGGCAAGCCGCCGGTGCTGATCGGGCACAGCGTCGGGGGCGTGCAACTGACGGCGCTGCTCGATACCCATCGCGAGCTGCAGTTCGCCGGGCTGATCCTGATCAGCCTCGCGGAATTCGATGCCGAACAGAATCCTGAGCAACTGGCCAGTCTGCGTGCGCGTGCGACGGCCGATCTCGCCCGCGACCCGAACGCCGTGGCCGCGTATGCGCTGAGCTATTGCAAACGCTACGTGACCACCCCGGCCGGCCTGCTGTCCTATCTCGCGTGGGACAGCGCGCGCCTGCAGGACGTGCTGTTGCGTCTGAATCAACCGGTGACGGTGATCTTCGGTCTGTCGGACGATCGCATCGACGCGGCCTGGCTGGCGTCGTTGGGCGACGCCGGTGTCGCCCTGCGGGCGGTCTCCGGTGCCGACCATTTCTTCTCGTCAACGTATGAGTTCGACCTCCTGGACGAGGTGCTGGACGCATTGTCGGAGGTAGCCCATGGCTGAAGGGCGTCACGGGCTGTCGATCGGCGCCTATGCACTGATCATGGTGTTGCTGGTGCTGGCCGCGCTCGGCAGCTACGCGGTGTTCACCTACAGCGAGTTTCAGCGGGTCAAGGCCGACATGCAGGCCACCAGCCATGCGGCCGCGCGCGACGAGATCCTGGTCGCGATGGACCAGCTGCTGCGCGAGGCCGAGGAGACCGCGGAGCGTTTCGCCGCCTGGGAGGAGGTGGGCCAGCAGTTGCGCGTGTCGCGCTACTACGCCTACTGGCGCAACAACCGCATGCTCAATTCGAGCTATCTGCCGGCAACGGTGGTCGGTGCGGAGATCTACGACGGCAGCGGCGAGGTGCTCGCACAGCTGACCGATGGCAGTCTGCCGGCGCGGGTCGCGATCCCCCCACCGCCCAGCTATGTCGATTATTCGACCGTCGCACCGACGTTGCTGATCTACCGCCCGGTGCCGGGGGCCGAAGCGGATGCGGCGCCGCGCGGTTTCGTCGGCCTGCGTGTCGAGTTCCTGCAGCGCCTGCGTGACGGCTTCGCCTATCGCTACGCGAATGCGCAGAGCATCGGGTTCACCCAGACGGAGGCGCGCACGCTGACGTGGAGTGATCTGCGCGAGCACCTGCAGTTCTCGCTGCGCGAGAACCCGATGGGTGACGTGGTGTCCGATCTGCTGTCGGGTGCGATCCTGAACCTCAGCATCATGCTCGGCATCTTCTCGCTGACGCTGTTCCCGACCCTGGTGTACCTGATCGTTCGTCCGTTGCGGGCCATCTCGACGCACATCGACCGTCTCAAGGACAGCCCCGGGGGGCTGATACTCGAAAACCTCGCGGGTATCCTGCCGATCGCCGAGACCGAAAAGATCCGTGCGTCGCTGAATGCCTACCAGAGCCAGCTGCTCGACGTGCACAGCAGCCTCGAGGAGAAGAGCCAGGAACTGTGGGAGATGGCGCACCACGATGCGCTGACCGGCGCCAGGAACCGGCGCGCCTTCGACGAGTTCATGCACAATCTCCCGCAGGCCCTGGGTGAGCGCGATGTGGGCGTGTGTTTCGCGCTGTTCGACGTCAATCATTTCAAGGCGATCAACGACACCTACGGTCACAGCATCGGCGACCAGGTGCTCAAGGTGATCGCCGGTCGCATCAGCTCGGTGCTGCGGCGGGGCGAGGAACTGTTCCGTATCGGTGGTGACGAGTTTGCGGTGGTGTTGCTCGACTGTGACGAGTCGTCGGCGCTGCGCATCGCCGAACGCTGCCATGAAAAGATCGTCGGGTACGACTTCAGCAAGCTGGGCATCCGCGAGCCGCTGCGCATCAGCGCCGGCCTGGCGAATGCACGCATCGACGACCTCGACGACCTGCAGACGCTGCAGTGGAAGGCGGATGTCGCGATGTACCGTGCGAAGCGCCCGGGGCACGCGAACGTGGTGATGTTCAGCGAGGCGCTGGCGCGCGACTCGGCCGGCCTGTTCTCGAGCTGGGTGAACACCGCGGTGTATGACGCGGTCATCTACGGCAAGGGTCTGCTGATGCACTACCAGCCGATCGTCGACCTCGCCGATGGCAAGGTCTGCCACTACGAGGCCCTGGTGCGCATCGCCCAGGACGGTGAGCTGATCCATCCATCGAACATCTTCCCGGTCGTCGAGGCGCGGCGTCTCGAGGTCGAACTCGACCGTGCGGTGCTACGTTGCGTGCTCTCCGACCTCGCCGCCGGCAAGGTCCGTCCGGGTACCGGTGTGGCGATCAACCTGTCCGGACCGACCCTGATCCACGATCAGGTATGCACCTGGCTCGGCGAGTTTGCGCCCTTCCTGAAAGACTTCCGGGTGATGATCGAGGTCACCGAGACCGCGTTGATCACCCAGATCGGCCTGGCCAACGACAACCTTACGCGGCTGCGGCAGCGCGGTTTCGAGGTGGCTCTGGACGACTTCGGCAGCGGTTATTCGTCGGTGCGCTATCTGACCAGCATGCCGGTCGACGTGGTCAAGTTCGACATCAGCCTGGTGCAGGGCCTGGAGGATCGCAGCCATGGCAACATGGTGACCCACCTCGCACAGATCATCCTCGAGGCCGGCCACGAACTGGTCGCCGAAGGCATCGAGGATGCCGCGACGCTGGCCGCGGTGCGGGCAGCCGGTTTCCAGCGTGGCCAGGGCTATCTGATGGGCATGCCGACCGAAAAGGCCGGATTGACCCGGGTCGCGTTCGACAATGTCGCGCAGTTTCCCGGCGACCGCCGCGCCTGAGGGAGCGTCGCGGCAACGCCCAATCCGGCGCAATCCACGCGGTTGATTCGTCGCCCCACGGCGTTTAGCGTCGTCGGACAGGACCCAGCCACCGTCGCCCCCGGGCGTGCGGCGGTCACGCCGGAAGACCCCGCTTGAGCCGTTCACCACTCGATATCGCTGCGATCGTTGCGCGCCTCGACGAATACCTCGAGGTCGAGTTCACGTTCATCCATACCGACGAACTGGCCGCGGTGCTCGCCGCGATGTCGCGTGAACGCCAGGACTTCGTCCTCGAATGGACACGCCGTGCTGCGGCGACCAACACCGAGCTGGCTTTCCAGTTCGCCAATCGGGCCAAGGAGGCATTGCGCGAAGTGGAGCCGGACGTCGTCTCGGCCTGGTGTCTGCACGCGATGGACAGCTACGACAAGGCCGGACTGCAGGTCGCAATGGCGGTGATCCGCGATCTCGACGGTTTCCTCGCCGATGGTCACCAGCGTGCAGCGGGATCACCTTTCGAAGAGGCCGTTCCGGTCTTGTTGCCGTTCGTGCAGGGGCTCGAGGGCCGGCGCCTGAAGATCGAACCGGGCGACTTCGCCTGGACCGATGGCGAGGTGTTGTACCTGCCCGAGATCGTCGCGCATCTCGACAACCGCACCGACAACTTCCAGTTATTCAAGGCGATCGTCGCCCACCTCTGGGCACAGACCCGCTACGGCACCCTGAACCTGGACCTCGCCAGCCATTTTGCCGCGTATCCGTCGCCGGCCCATGCTCAGGCGGTGTTTCATGCACTCGAGACGCTGCGTCTGGATGCGCGTATCGCGGTCGAGCTGCCCGGCCTGCACCGGCGCATGCGGGCGCTCAGCCAGGTGCTGGACACGCCGTCGGACTCGCCGGACTGGCGGCGGGCCGCCGTGCGCCTGGACCGGCCGGACGCCACCGTCGAGTCGAGTCTGGAGCTGCTCGGCGGGCTGTACGCCGGCGCGTCCCCGCCGCAGCGCTGCTACCAGGGGCAATTGAACCCGCAGGCGGCCTGGGACGCGCGCCAGCGACGGCTGGAACGCGACAAGGCACGGCTGCGCGAGAGCCTGCGCGTGATCGCGAACGAGATCGCCGAGGGCCGTGCCGACCGTGCGCCACCCGAGCGCTTCGAGGTCCAGCAGCCGCAGGACGAGCAGCCGTCGGTGCCCCTGCAACTCGAGGTGATGCTCGCGGAGCAGCCGCTGCCGATCCCGGACCGGGTGCGACAGCAGCTGGTGTCGATCCTGCTCGACCTCGGCGAGATCCCGCCGGAATACCTGGTACCGGCCGGCGAGGGGGAATACGATCCGGGGCTGTTCGAAGAGGCCGCGCTGAACCCGGAAGACGTCTGGGCCGGGACCTACCACGAAGAAGGCGCGTATCTGTACAACGAATGGGACCACGCGCGCCAGGCGCACAAGAAGAACTGGTGCGTGTTGCGCGAGATCGAGGTGCCGCCCGGCGACCCGGGTTTCTACCGCGCGACCATGACCAAATATGCGGGGTTCGTGCGCTCGCTGCGGCGCACCTTCGAGATCCTGCGTGGCGAGGACCGCCTGCTGAGGCGCCAGACCGATGGTGAGGACGTCGATATCGATGCGCTGGTCGAGGCCTGGGGCGACGTGCACATGGGACTCGAGATGACCAATCGGCTGTTCACCCGGATGCATCGCGACGAACGCAACATCGCGGTGATGTTCATGGTCGACATGTCGGGGTCGACGCGCGGCTGGATCAACGATGCCGAGCGCGAGGCGCTGATCCTGCTGGCCGAAGCGCTGAACACACTCGGCGACCGGTATGCGATCTACGGGTTCTCCGGCTGGACGCGCAAGCGCTGCGAGGCGTTTCGCATCAAGGACTTCGATGACCCCTGGGACGGCGACGTGATTGGCCGGGTATGCGGCATCGAGCCCAAGGACTACACGCGGATGGGCGCGCCGATCCGGCATCTGGTGCACAAACTGCGTTCGGTCGAGGCGCGTACCAAGTTGCTGGTGACGCTGTCCGACGGTAAGCCGGATGACTACGACCTGGAATACCGTGGCGAGTACGGCATCGAGGACACCCGCCAGGCGTTGTTCGAGGCCCGCCGCGACGGCGTGCATGCGTACTGCATCACGATCGATCGGGAGGGCCAGGGCTACCTGCCGCACATGTATGGGCCGGCGAACTACACCGTCCTGGACGACGTCGCCAAGCTGCCGACCAAGATCTCCGATATCTACCGGCGGATCACGAGCTGACCGGGATTCTCCGCATTGCAATCGCCGGCGCGGCTTGGCAACCTCTCGGCAGCCGCGGCACACCGGCGCGGCGCAGACGCCTGCATCGCGTTGCGGTGTCTGCCCAGCACGCCGTGGCGGTCACCAGGCGCCTGGATTCTTATAACTGACAGGGGGACATCGATGAAATCACGTTATTGGCTGCTCGCCGGCATCTTGTTGGCGGGTGGCGTGCAGGCAGTACCGCACTATGGACCCGGCATCGGACCCGGGCCCGGCGCCTTCATGCGCGGCCCGGCAGGGGCGGCGCAAATGAACACCCCGGCGCTCGCTTTGCGTGCCGGCATGGACAAGCTGTTGAATTTTCTCGACGGCGACCAGCGTCCCAGCGACGACGCACTGACCGGCTTTCTCGACAGCGAGATCGCGCCGTTCTTCGATTTCGACTACATGGCCCAATCGGCCGGGGGGCGCCTGTTCGAACAACTCGATGAGGCGCAACAACAGTCCATGGTCGAGGACATCAAGCACTCGTTCCTGGGCAAGATGGCGGAGAAGCTCGGCGCCTACGAGCAGCAGCAGGTGCGCTTCCTGCCGCCACGCGGCAACAACGGGCGTACCGCGCAGGTCAGCGTCGCGGTCCTCAATCCCGGCAGCTATCCGGCGCGCCTGGATTTCCGTATGTACCGCTCAGGCGACAAATGGCTGGTGTACGACGTCGCGGCGAATGGGCAGAGCGCCATCGTGCACTATCGCACCCAGCTGATGCGTCAGATGCAGGAACAGCGCATGCAGCAGATGCGACAGATGGCGCCGATGCGGCCGCCGATGCCGCCCTATGCTGTGGGGCGCGCGCCGATACGCTGAGGCCTGTTCGGCCAGTTGCCAAGAACCGGGCATTCGCCCGGTTTCTTTTTTTGCGGATCAACCCAAGAGGGCACCGATCGTATCCAGCATCGGGGTGCTGTCCCGATAGTCGATCGGTACCGGCCAACGACCGGTGTCTGTCTGCAGGCGCAGACTGGGAAAGCTGTCCACGCCGAGCGCCCGCGACTGCGTGATCTCCTCATTCAGCATCGCATGCGTCTGCGGGGCATCGAGCAGCGTTGCAAAGCGCCGCTCGTCGAGCCCGACCTCCCCGGCCAGCGCGACCAGTGTCGACGCATCCGACGGATTACGCGCGTCACGGTAGTAGGCATGTTGGATCGCGAGGATCATCGCCGGTTCGCTGTGCGCGTCGATCGACCGCGCGGCGATCACCGCCCGGCATGCCGGCCAGGTACTGCGGCGGGGCTGGCAGGTTCGCCAGAAATCGAAATTGAACCGCGTACCCGGGATACGCTGCTGGATCCTGCGCCAGGTCTGTTGCAGCTGCGTCTGCAGCGCCGCCGGCATCGGCTGGTCGCTGTCGGGCGCCAGGCCGCCGAGCAGGCGGGTCACGCCGATCGTCGGTGGCAGGCGCCCGAGCAGTTCATCGAGTACCGGGCGGAAGCCCCAACACCAACTGCACATCGGGTCATGTACGTAGACCAGTTGGGTCTTTCGGCTGTCGTCTTGGATGTAAGGCATAGCTGGTTTGAACTCGGTCGGCGGCCTGGGTTCAAATGAATAGCATACGGGTATTGCAGTGCAGCACGATGAACCGACCTTCGCCACCTGAAGACAGCTCTCAACGTACCGGACGCATGATGCTGATCTTTGCCTGGGTTGCCGGTCTCGCGCTGCTGACGGTGCTGTTCCAGGATCTGCTGGAGGAGCGATTCAATCCCAATGCGAAACCGCTGGTGCAGGTCGGGCACGACGGCCAGGTCGAGGTGGTGTTGGAGCGCAACGCGCAGGGCCACTATGTCGCAGGCGGCCAGATCAACGGCCTGCCGGTCACCTTCCTGGTCGACACCGGTGCGACCGACGTCGCGATCCCCGAAGCGCTGGCCGACCGGTTGCGACTGGATCGTGTCGGTGGCGGCATCAGCCAGACCGCGAACGGACCGGTGGCAGTCTGGCAGACGGTGCTTGGCCGGGTGCGACTCGGCGACATCGAGCTGCGCGACGTGCGCGCGTCGATCGTGCCTTCGATGGCGGCGCGTGACCCGGTGTTGCTGGGGATGAGTTTCCTTCGGCGACTGGAATTTGCGCAGCGCGATGGGCAGCTGGTGCTGCACCTCCCACGCTGAGCCATCAACAAAAAAACGCCGCACATGGCGGCGTTTTCGTGCGCACGCGCAGGTCGCGATCTAGCGGCTGATCGTGTCCTTCAGCGATTTCAGCGCACTGACCCGAACCACGGTGGACGCCGGCTTGGCCGCAATCTTCATCGGTTCGCCGGTCGCCGGGTTGCGGCCCATGCGTGCCTTGCGGGCCGGCTTTTTCACGCGCCGGATCTTTACGCCGGTGTCGGGGATCGAGAACTCACCCGAGCCACGCTTCTTCATGTGGCCCTCGATCATGCCGCCAAGTGCAGCGAGAACGCCGCCGATGTCTTTCTTCGACAGGCCGGTCGTCTCGGCGAGCGCCGCGATGATCTGGGTCTTTGTCTGCTTGGTCGGGATCGCCTTGACTGCCGGGGCAGCTGCGGCCGTTTTCTTTGCCGCAGTCTTCTTCGCGGCCTTCTTCTTGACTGCCATCTAAGACTCCTACTCGTTGGTGGGGAAAACCGCAGGAAACATAGCATAGAAAACTCGATGCAATGTACAAAAATGCCGTGTTTTAACGTCTCGATCGCAAAAAGCCCGGCCGGATGTGCTAACAATGCTACTGAATGATCCAAGGGGAATGCAGTGACCCAAAGCGCGAGCCGTTTATTGATCCTGTGGTTGTTGCTGTGCGGACCTCTGTATGGAGTCGAGGTCGGTGACACGGCGTTACCGGACGAGGTGCGTATCAACGGTTTCGATGAGCCGTTGGTATTGAATGGTGCGGGCATGCGCAAGAAGCTGTTTATCAGTGTGTATGCGGGCGCGCTGTATCTGCCGCAGCGCCAGGTCGGTGTGGGCGGGCTGTTGTCCGCGCCGCCGGCGAATCGTGTGTCGATGCATTTCGTATACAGCAAGGTGAGCAAACGCCAGCTCGACGAGACGTGGCGCGAGGGATTCGAAAACAATCTGGATGCGGCGCAGCTGGCCGCTGTCGCCGGGCGGCTGGACGATTTCGTCGATCTGTTCCGCGAGATGCATGCCGGTGACGAGGTCTGGCTCGACTACGTACCGGGCCGCGGCACCGAGGTGAGCATCAATGGCCAGTCGCGCGGTATGGTGCCCGGCGGCGACTTCAATGCCGCGCTGCTGGCGGTTTGGCTCGGTCACGATCCGGCCAGCGAGTCGCTCAAGAACGCCTTGGTCGGGGTCGATAAGGACTGAGGGCCGCGGGCGATCGCGGACCCGATCAATTCAGCATTTGAGAATGGATACTGCTTCCCGCATGTCAGAAACGTCGTCCAGCGAGGAAATGGCGCGCCTGCGCGCCCTGGTGCCACTGCACACCTTGCCGGATGACGCCTTCGGCGAACTGATCGAGAGTGCGGCGATCGACTCGGTCTCGAAAGGTAAGTTGCTGTTTAAGCAGGGCGATACCGAGCCACAGCACGTCTATCTGCTGGACGGGACCGTGGCCCTGCTGGCGAACAAGACGGTCGTCGACCGGGTCAAGGCGGGGAGTGACACCGCGCGCTTCCCGCTGGCCCACCAACTGCCGCGCCAGCAGGCGGCGCGCGCCGAATCGCGTGTGCGCGTGATACGCATCGACAGTCGTCGACTCAGCGACATGCTGGCGCGGCTGCAGAAAGTCGACTACCAGGTGTCCGTCCTCGACGAGGCCTCCGACGACGACTGGATGAGCATGCTGCTGCAGTCACCCGTGCTGCAACAGGTCCCGCCTGCAAACATTCAGCAGGTGATGATGAATGTCGAGCAGGTGGAGGTCGCCGCCGGCGAAAACCTCGTCTGCCAGGGTGACCCGGGCGACTACTACTACATGCTGACCAAAGGCCAGGCCGTGGTCACGCGTGATGCAGGTGACGGAAAGGGTCCGTGCGAGATCGTTCGCCTGAAGGCCGGTGACGCCTTTGGCGAGGAGGCGCTGCTCTCGGACGTGCCACGTAACTCCACCGTTACGATGCTCGACGACGGCGAGATCCTGCGACTCAGCAAGGAACATTTCCTGCGACTGATCCACAACCCGCTGGTCCGCCGGGTCGACATGCAGGCGGCGCAGGCCACGGTCGAAAACGGTGCCGTCTGGCTGGACCTCCGCAGTGCGGACGAGTTTGCGGAATCGCAACTCCCGGGGGCGATCAACATCCCGTTCGAAACACTGCGGTACCAGGCCTCAAGCCTCGACGCCGATACCCACTACGTGTTGTGCAGCAACACCGGTACCCGGGCGATGGCCGGGGCTTTCCTGCTCACCGAACGGGGGCTCGAGGTCTCGGTGCTGGAGGGTGGCATCCTGCAGGTCCCGCCGCCGGATTCCCAGCCGGAGCCGGCAGCCCCTGCGTCGGACCAGGCCGATACGATCGACGATGCGGCGATGCAGGCCCGGGTGCGCGACGCGGAGGCCCGCGCCAAGGAGCTGGAGCAGCGCCTCGAGGCGGCGCAACGCGATCAGGAAGCGGTCGCCGAGGAGCGTCAGCAACACCTCGAACAGGTACGCCAGGCGGTCGAACAGGCGCGTCGCAAGCTGGTCGAGACCGAACAGCAGAAGCTCGATGCGCAGGCGGCCCAGGAAAAGGCCTATGCCGAGATGGGGCAGCTGACCAGCAGCCTCGAGGAGCTGCAGACGGAACGATCCTCGCTGCTCGATCGGATGTCGGAGATCGAGGGTCTCGACAAGCAGCTTCAGTCCAGGTTGGGGAAGGCCGAGCGTGAACTGATCGGCGAGCGTGAGCGGGCCGAATCGGCGACCAGCAGCCTCGAGGACCTGTCCGAGCGCCTCTCGGAGGTACTCGAGTCACGTGAACAGGAGCGCGAGCAGCACGACCGCGAACGCGGCGAGCTCAAGGAGGAAATGACGGCGCTGCACATGGAGCTGGAGCAGGCGCAACTCGATATCGAGGAACTGAGCGGCAAGCTTGCCGAAAAGCAGGCCAGTGGCGACAGCGAACAGGCGGCGCAGGCCGAGCTCGAACACCGCCTGTCGTCGACGGTTGAAGAGGCCGACGCCTTGCGTGCGGAGCGCGACGCGCTGCAGGAGCAGATCGATGGCCTGAACGCGCAGCGTACCGACAGTGAACAGGATCGTGCGGCACTGCAGCAGCTCGCGGAAGCGCTGCAGGGCGAGATTGACGCGGTGCGTGCGTCTCTGGCGTCGGCCGAGACCGGTGCGGCCGAAGCCCGGTCGATCGGTGAGCAGCAGGCCGGCGAACTCGAAACGCTGCGTGCAGCGCAGCAGCAGGCGATGGATGAGACGGCGCGGTTGCAGGCCGATCTCGAACAACTGCGTGCCGAGCGCGAAGCGCTGCACAGCGAGATTGCATCGGGCAGCGAGCAGGTCGATGCGGCCTTGCAGCAGGCGCGGGGCGAGATCGAGGCGCTCCAGGCGCGCCTGGACGAGACCGCCGGGCAGGCGGAGCGTGAGCTCACCGCCAGACAGGAGGCGTTGGACGCGCTGAATGCGCAGTTGCAGCAGCGCACGACGGAGCGCGACAACGAGGCGACCGCCCTGGCCGAGGCGCGCGCCGAGCAGGAACGGGTCAGCGAGGCGCTGCGCGCCGCGAATGCCGCCGCCGAAACCGAATTGACAGCGCTTCGCGATGCCAACGCGGCGTTGCAGGCGCGGTTGGAGGTGAGTGACGAGCAGGTCGCCGAGGCGTCCACGCAGGCGCAGGCGCGTGTCACCGAGCTGGAAAGGCAGATGGCCGAGCGCGAGGCCGCCGCGCAGCAAGAGACCGCACAACTGAAGGAGCAGCTCGATGCTGCGACTGCTGCGGAGCAACGCGCGACGGCCGATCTGGATGCGCTGCGTACCCGGCTCGACGAGCAGGGTGATGCGTCCGCCGAACAGCTCGCCCAGGCGCAATCCGCGCTGCAACAGGAACAGGAACAAAGCGGCGCACGTGCCGCCGAACTCGAGGCGACGAAGGCCCAGCTGGCGACTGCCGAGGCGACGCTTGCGGAGCTGCAGAAGGAACAGGCGCAATCCACTGATCTGCACGCGCAGGTCGAACAGCTGGGCGAGGACAAGCAGTCGCTCGAGGCGCAGTTGGCGGCGGCACAGAAATCCGCCGGTGACGAGCAGGCCGAGATGCAGCGGCAGCTGGCCGAACTCGAACAGCGCGTTGGTGAGACCTCCGGGCTTCAGGCGGAGATCGAGCGGTTGCGCGCCGCGCGCGAGTCTGCCGAGCAGCGCCTGACCGAAAGCCAGGCGGCGGCGAACGCAGTGGCAGAGCAGTCACGCCGTGAGCTCGATGAGCTGAGGCACCAGGTCGAGGAACGCAAGATGGCGTTGCTCGCCGCGCGCGAAGAACAGGCCGAACTGATCGAGGCGTTGAATACCGCCAGCGCGGAGCGCGAGGCGCTGCAGCTGGTCGTCAGCGACAAGCAGGATGAGCAGGCACGCCTGGTCGATCTGGAAAACCAGATAAGCGAGGCGCTGCGCGTGCAGCAGAGCGAGGTACTCGCGCACGAGCAGGAACAACGCCGCTTGACCGAGCGGCTCGCTGAAGAGACCGACCGGCGTGGCGCGCTGGAAGAAGAGGTGGGGCGGCTCAAGGCACTGTTGGCGAGCATGGACGAGGACCACACCGCGAGCGACAGCCAGTTGCGGGCCGAGCACCAGGATCTGCTGGACCAGCTCGCGCAGCGTGACAAGGAGGTCGAGCAACTGCGCGCCGTGCTGGAGGAGTATGTCGACCAGATCAAGGCGGTCCAGGCGGAAGGCGGTGCGCACGACGAGGTCGCGGCGCTGCGCGCGGAACTCGACATGGTGCGTGAACAGGCGATCCACGATGTCGCGCAGATGCGCGAGCAACTCGCGGCGGCGGAATCGCAGAAGCGGCGCCTGCAACAGGCGGACGGACGCGAAGCGGTCTCGCTGGAGGTGATGCGTCAGCGCATCGAGGCCCTGGAGACGTCGTTGAACGAGCGCCAACGGCTGCTCGGCGAAGCCGAGGAGTCGCGCCAGATGCTCGAGGATGCGATGGAGGACCGGGATCGTCAGCTCGACGAACTGCGTCGTGAACTGGAGAAGGCGCAGGTGGAGGCCGACGAAGCGGTGTTCAGCCGGCGCGAAGCGGAGACCGCCCGCGATCAGTTGCAGCAGGCCCTCTACCAGCTGCACGAAGATGCGGAACAGGCCAAGGTGACCGACCTGCGAGACGAGCGCCTGCGGCCCAGCCGTCGGGCGATCGGCATCGACAGCGTCGCCGGGTCCGGGCGTTGGGTGAGCGGTCTGCTCGGGGGCGCTTTGGTATTGGGTGCGCTCGAGGTACTCAGTGTCGTCTATGGGCCTGGCGAATTGTTCACGACACTGTTGAACCTCGCCGGTCGATGAGCGACGCGCCGGCGCGACACGCGTTGTGCGCACTCGCCGAGATCCCCGATCCGGGCAGTCGCGGCTTCGAGATCCCGGTAGACGAGGCGCCTCCGGTGCGGTTGTTCGTGGTGCGCAAAGACGGGGTCCTGGCGGCCTATCGCAACAGTTGCCCGCATACCGGGGCTCCGCTCGAGTGGCTACCCGACCAGTTCCTCGACCTGGACAACAGTTTCATTCAGTGCGCGATTCACGGTGCGTTGTTTCGACCGGAAGACGGCTACTGCGTGCGTGGCCCCTGCGCCGGCGGTGCCTTGGAGGCATTGCTGCTGACAGTCGTCGCAGACACGGTATGCGTGACTCTGCCCCCGCCGGACCCGGTCTGACGCGGGTGCCGACAGGGTTGGCGGCGCTCAGGTCAACGCCATTTCGCCAGCAGCGTGGATACGGGCTGTGTCGCGATGTCTGCCGGCGGCAGGTTCTGTGCCGGGCGATCGAGGGTCTCCTCGTGCACGTGCATCAGACGTGGTTCGGCGTGCTCGACCACCGGGGGCGTGTGCGCCGACACCGCGTGAACGGCGTCATCGGGGATCACGGTTCCGGTCGCCATATCGTAGTGCAGTACCATCTGTAGTCTCCCGAGTCGGCCGTCCTGCGGCTCACCGGCAGCAAACCGGCTGGCTGCGTATCAGTACCCTTCAGTCGATTTATCGGCAGTGGCGAGCGACGCTTGAACCGCCTTTCACCCGCCGCACGAGGCGATCACGGACTGGGATTCGGGTGACGGCCATGGATCGACTCGATGTCCTCGAGCAGGCCGGGGCTCAGTTCGAGGCTCACGCTGGCCAGATTGCTCCGCAGTTGTTCGAGCGTGGTCGCGCCGATGATGTTGCTGGTCACAAAGGGTCGACTGGTGACGAAGGCCAGCGCCATCTGGGCTGGGTCGAGGCCGTAGTCGCGCGCCAGCCCAACGTAGTCGTGCGTGGCACGCTGCGCCTGCGGATTCGAATAGCGGTCGTAGTGGGGAAACAGCGTCAGGCGCGCCGATGCCGGCAGCGCGCCGCGGAGGTATTTGCCCGAAAGGACACCGAATCCGAGTGGCGAATAGGCCAACAGGCCGACCTGTTCGCGATGCGCAACCTCCGCCAGGCCGACCTCGAACGTGCGGTTCAGCAGGCTGTACGGATTCTGAATGGAGACCATGCGCGGCAGGCCGCGTTGTTCGGACAGGGCGAGATAGCGCATCAAGCCCCAGGGTGTCTCGTTCGATACCCCCACGTGGCGCACCTTGCCGCTGTCGACGAGTTCGGCCAGCGCACCCAACGTCTCCTCCAGGGGCACGATATCGGCTTCCTCGGCGGGAACATATCCGAGTTGCCCGAAGCGGTTCGCCTCGCGTTCAGGCCAGTGCAACTGATAAAGGTCAATGACATCGGTCTGCAGGCGCTTCAGGCTGGCGTCGACCGCCGCGTGAATATTGGCCCGATCGAGGTGATTGTTGCCGCCGCGGATATACGGCAGCCAGTCGCGGCCGGGCCCCGCGACCTTGGTCGCGATCACCACGCGGTCGCGGCAGCCGCGCTCCCTCAGCCAGCGCCCGATGATGGTTTCGGTGCTACCCATCGTCTCGGGCCGTGGCGGAACGGCATACATCTCGGCGGTATCGATGAAGTTCACGCCGGCATCGAGCGCCATGTCGAGCTGGGCAAACGCCTGCGCCTCGGTGTTTTGTTCCCCGAACGTCATGGTGCCCAGACAGACAGCGCTGACTTCGAGGTCGGTGCCCGGGAGGCGGCGATACAGCATCGGTTACACTCCTGAATTTGCGGTTCCAGTCGAGGCTTATGGAATTTTCCGGCGAACTTTTCCCTACGTCCTGGTTGTGGTTTTTCGCGGTATCGGTCGCCTGGCTGACGAGCCGCGCACTGCGCTGGGCCGATTGGGGCCGATTGCGCGATCCGGCACAGCTGAACGTGTGGCTCGGCTCTGCAGTCGGCGTGTTGCTGCTCTGGGCGTTGCGTACCGAGATCCAGCCCGGTTTCACCTGGCATCTCTCAGCAATGGTGACCCTGACCCTGATGTTCGGCTGGTCGCTCGCGGTGCTGGCCGGCATGCTTGCGCTGTTTGGGACCACCCTGGTCGGTCTCAACGACTGGGCGGGATTCGCGCCGTCGGTGCTGGTGTTCATCATGCTGCCGGCGGTGCTGACGCAGAGCGTACTCGGCTTGGCGCGTGCCTATCTGCCAAAACACTACTTCATCTACGTGTTCATCAATGCGTTCTTCGCCGGCGGCGCGATCTCTTTGATGGTGGCGTTGACCGCAACCGGGCTGTTGCTGCAGTCCGGTGCCTACACGATGCAGCAACTCGGTGATACCTACCTGCTGTTTCTGCCGCTGATGTTCTTCCCCGAGGCCGTATTGAACGGTTGGCTGATATCGATCATGGTCGGGTTCAAGCCGCAATGGGTCGGTTCGTTTCGCGACGAGGAGTATCTGCATGGCAAGTGAACCGTGGGCGACCGGCGGCTGGAGAGGCATGCGATGAGCTGGTGGGGGAAACTGGTCGGTGGTGCCTTTGGCTTCATGTTGGGAGGCCCGCTGGGCGCGCTGCTGGGCGTCGCGCTGGGACACAACTTCGACAAGGGACTGAAGGCGCTACCGCACGCCGGTGGCTTCGAGGCAGGCGACAGGGAACGGGTGCAGACCGCGTTTTTCGTCGCGACCTTCGCGGTGATGGGGCGGGTCGCCAAGGCCGACGGCCGGGTCAGCCCGGAAGAGATTCGCATGGCCGAGTCGATCATGGCGCAGATGGCGCTGGATGCGGCCAAGCGCGATGCCGCGATCAAGCTGTTTCAACAGGGGAAGTCACCGGACTTCGACCTCGACGGCGTGCTCGATCAGTTTCGCCGTGAATGCCATGGACGCAGCACCCTGATCGGCATGTTCATCGAGATCCAACTGCAGGCCGCGTACGCCGACGGACGTATGGATCCCAGTGAGGACCGGCTGCTGTTGCAGGTGTGCGCGCGCCTCGGCGTGTCCGAACTGGATTACCGCCGTCTGCAACGCATGGTCGATGGGGAACGCGGCTTTGCCGGCGGCCGAGCGGGTGCCGGCAGACAGCGCACTGCTACCCCAGCGCGCCCGAGTCTCGATGATGCCTACCGTGTCCTGGGGGTCGAGCGCAATGCCGATGACGCAGCGATCAAGCGCGCCTATCGTCGCCTCCTGAGCCAGCATCATCCCGACAAGCTGGTATCCAAGGGCCTGCCGGAAGAGATGATGAAGGTCGCGGCGCAAAAGACCCACGAGATTCGCCAGGCATACGAACGCATCCGCGAGGCGCGCGGCCAGTCTTGAGTGTTTTGCACGGCGCCTGTGGGCAGCGCCGACGTTGCCGGTTGAGTGTGCCGGTTCGGGTTCGTATGCTTGCACCCACGCGCCGGCCCGCGGCGCACCACCTGCTTACGGAGACCGGAATGACTGATGCGATCGATCCCCTGGTGCTGAACATCCTGTATGCCTGCATGGGGGGATTCCTGACCTTGCTGTTCATGTGGCTCGGATGCAAGGTGTTCAGTCATATCGTCAATTTCAGTATTCCGGAACAGCTCGCTCAGGGAAATCTCGCGGTTGGGATGATGATCATGGGGATCTTCATCGGTATCGGCACCGCGATGGGCCTGGTGATCGGGCTCGGACTGAACTGACCGATGCCGCGCGCCGTCCTATGGCTGCTCGCCGCTTTGCTGCCGGCACTGGCGGTTGCCAGCGTCGGGCAGGCGGTCAAGGACGACCACTGGACCGACGAGTTCGATCCGCTGTTTCGCAAATACACCAAACACTATTTCGGTGCGCATTTCGATTGGCATTGGTTCAAGGCGCAGGCGATCGCCGAATCCGGGCTGAATCCGGATGCCAGCAGCCCGATGGGCGCGCGCGGCATCATGCAGATCCTGCCGAACACCTACGACGAGATCAAAAACCAGATCCCGTTCATCGCCGAGATCGATGATCCGCGCTGGAACATCGCCGCAGGCATCTTCTACGATCGCCAGCTCTACAGGAAGTGGCGCCGTCACGACATCCCGATCCAGGAGCGCCTGAGATTCGCGTTCGGCAGCTACAACGCCGGCCATGGCAATGTACTCAAGGCCTATCGACGTGCGACCAGCAAACAGGGTGAAGTGCGCAAATGGTCGCAGGTCGCACCCTTTGCGCCGAACGAGACACGCCACTACGTCGGACGTATCGAGCGCCTGATGCAGGCCGTCGACTGACCCGCATCAGGCGTCCCGCGATCACTGCTGCCAGTAAGGCGTCCGGTATCCCGGGAACGCGGCCGGGTAGCGCGGTCCGTAGGCCGGCATCCCCGGATAGGGGTAGGGTTGCGGGGGCATGCGGTTCGCCTTGGCGCGCGACTGCTCCATATTGGCCTCGAGCTGTTCGCGCTGGCGGCGCATCATATCGTCGTGCCGCGCCTGGCGCTCCTGCATGTATTCGTCGAAACGCGCGCGCATCGATGCGCGATACTGCTCGACCGTTTCGCCGCCCTCCGCCGGTCCCGCTGCCTCGATGCCGGCGCTCGCCCGCTCCGGCATTTCCGGGGCCGCTGGCGCGGCTGGCGCTTCAGGGGGGGTGGGCGTCGCGGGCGGCGGTGGTGCCTGTTCCGGCAGTTCCGCGAGCTCTTCGGCGGGCACGAAACGCGTTTCGGCGGTCGCCGGCGGCGGGGCGGGGGGCTCGACGGTGGCCGGTTGCGATGCGGGTTCCGCCGGCTGCGCGCCCTCGACGGCCTCTACCGCCACCTCGGGCGCAGCCGCAGGCTCCGGTGTTGCGGGCTCGAGCGGGGTGCTGCCCACCTCGGCAGCCGCCTGCGGTTCGACCGCTGCGGGCATTGCCGGTGCTGCCGGTTGTGCGCTCTCGGCCGGCGGGTTCTGGGGCTGCGCTTCGGGCACCTGCTGGGCACCGATGGCCTGCTGCAGCCGTGCCAGGTCGTCCCCGGATATCGCACGCTGTGGGTCGCGGCGTGCGTCCAGTTTCTCGCGCATTGCCGCGTGGCGGGCGGCGGCCTCGCTTGCGGCACTGTCGGCCGCGGTGCCGGGCCCGGCAGGGGCCGCGGTCTGTGCCGCCTGCGCCAGCCATGGCGGGTCCGCCGGCATGCGGTAGCCGTTGTCCAACGCCCGCTGCCGGAGTTGTGCGTACTGGGCGTTGCGATATTCCTCGCGCGCCTGGCCGTGCAGGTTCTGCATCACCGTGGAGTGCGCGGCGATCTCATCGTCGCTCATGATGCGGAACACCGGCGCCGGGTCGCTGGCGGCCTGGATGCCGGTGGCTGGAACCAAGGCGGCGGCGAGGGTCAACAGACCGACGGCGAACTGCGAGCACTGTGTCATGTCGGATTCCTTGCAGGGGTGCTGAAGATTCGATTTTACCGCGGAACCGCGGCGACGCTAATCCGCCGCAGAACGGGGTCAGTCGGCGCGCTCGATGCCGAGCTTTTTCATTCGCGACCGCAGGGTGCTCGCCGGCAGGCCGAGCACGTCCGCGGCACCGCCCTTACCGGCGATCATTCCGTCGGTATGCCGCAGCACCTGGCGGATGTAGCGCGCCTCGTTGTCCGCGAGGCTGACGAATTCATCGGCCGGCCCGGCTTCAGGGGCGGCCGTCTCCCCCAGGTCGTTGGGCGCGTTGATACCCGAGTAGACCAGGTGGGGCGCGATCGGCACCACCTGGTCGCGCGCCAGAATGGCCGCCCTTTCGATCACGTTCTGCAGTTCGCGGATGTTGCCCGGCCAGTGATAAGACATCAGCAGGCGCATGCCGTCCTCGGCGACCCGGTTGAAGTTGCGGCCCAGGGCGCGCGACTGGTCCGCGAGGAATTTGGCCACCAGCAGAGGGATGTCTTCGCGACGCTCGCGCAACGGCGGTATGGTCAGCGGAAACACGTTTAGGCGGTAGAACAGATCCATGCGGAAGGTCCCGGCCTCGACCATCTCGACCAGGTCGCGGTTGGTCGCGGCGATCACACGCACGTCGACCTTGATGGCGCTCTCCGAACCGAGGCGGCTGATCTCGTGTTCCTGCAACACGCGCAGCAGCTTGACCTGGGCATCCAGCGGCAGTTCGCCGACCTCGTCGAGGAAGATGGTGCCGCCGTCGGCGAGCTCGAAATGGCCCTGGCGCTGTCGGGTCGCGCCGGTGAATGCCCCTTTCTCGTGGCCGAACAGCTCGCTTTCGATCAGGCTGGGGGTGATGGCCCCGCAGTTGACCTTGATCAGTGGCCGGTCGCGGCGCGAACTCAGGTTGTGGATCGCGCGCGCGATCGCCTCCTTGCCGGTACCCGACTCGCCGATGATGAGCACCGAGCTGTTGGTCGGAGCGACCTGATCGACCTGGTCGAGTACCGCCTTCAGCGGCGGGCTCTCGCCGACGATGCTGTCGAACCGCCCCTCGTTCCTCACCTCGGCCTGCAGGTAGGCGTTCTCTGCCTGCAGTCGGTCGCGCAGGCGCTCCACCTCGGCAAGGGCGTCGCGCAGCTGGTGTTCCTGGCGCTTGCGCTGGGTGATGTCGCGGAAGGCCAGCACGGCTCCCTGTACCTCGCCGCCGCGCTTGATCGGTGTACAGGTCCAGCTGACGGCGAAGTGATCGCCCGAATGGCGCCAGAAGACGTCGCTGTCGCTCTGTTTCGCAATGCCCTGTTTGAGCGTCTGGTAGATGCCGGTCTCGATGAAATGGTAGGGACTGCCGTCCCAGCGCGCGTAGAGATGCAGTTCGTGCAGCGAATGCCCGATCAGCGCCTCCTTCGGATAACCGGTCAACTGCACCGCCGCCGGATTGGCGAACGTGATGTCGCCTTCGAGATCGAGTCCGTAGATGCCGTCGCCGACCGAGTCGAGTATCGGCTGGTTGGCCGCCTCCAGCTGCCGGTTGCGCTCCGCCAGTTCGTTGCGCAGGCGCGCGATGGTGAGATGCGTCCCCACCCGTGCAATCACCTCTTCGGCCTGGAACGGCTTCGAGATGTAATCGACCGCACCCATCGACAGGCCCTTGATCTTGTCGTCGGTATCGTCCAGCGCAGACAGAAAGATCACCGCGATGTCCTGGGTCTCCGGGTTCTCTTTGAGCCGCGCGCAGGTCTCGAAGCCGTCGATGCCGGTCATCAGGATATCGAGCAGGATCAGGTCAGGCTGCGCCCAGTTGGCGACCTTCAGCGCGTCTTCGCCGCTCTTGGCGACCAGCAGTTTGTGCCCCAGGCCCTTCAGGGTGCCGAACAGCAGCTGCAGATTGGTCGGATTGTCGTCGACCAGCAGGATGGTGCTGTTGTGGGGCTGCGGAGGATTCAAGGGGAATGCAGGGGCAGACGAATGGTCGCCAGATGATAGGAGAAATGCTTGAACCTTGTCATGCAGGCGCATCCGTCGCCTGCAGTCGGTTGCACAGCTGCCGCAGGCCATCGAAGTCAAACAGGCGCGCCATCAATGCCATGTTGTCGACGTCGGCCCGCGGGGCATCGGGATTGTCGGCGAGCTCGTCGGCCAGCTGGAACAGGTTCGCGACGTCGCCCATGTCGATCGCCTCACGGATACGCAGCGCGGTCTCCTGCGCCAGCACCACCGGCCAGTGCGGTCGTGCGGTTACGGGTACGTCGCGTTGTTCGCCGCGCGGTTCGAAACGCAGACCCAGCAGAGAACCGATCACGTCGAGCAGCTGTCGATCGCTGAACGGGATGCCGAGGAACGCATCGAATCCGAGCTGGTGCGCCATGCTGGCGGCGCCGGGAAACACCTGGGCGCTTATCGCCAGTACCTTGGGCTCACCGAAGGCCGCCTGCCGTCGAAGATCGGTGATTGCGGCATCGCCTGGCAGCCGCACATCCATCACGATCAGGTCGAATGCCTCGTCGGACAGGCGCTGCACCGCCTGCTCGCGGGTATCCAGCGATTCCACGCGGCAACCGGCGTAGCGCAGCAGTGTCGCCAGCATGTTGCGGTTCTCGGTAACCGGGTCGACCACCAGCACGGCGCAGGATTGTCCGGCGGTCAGCTGCAGGCGTGCCGGACGATTGTCGTGTCGGCGCGCGTCCAGGCCGCCGGGAAGTTGTTCGGTCGGCTGTAGCGGGATGCGGAAACTGAATCGGCTGCCGGCACCGGGTGCGCTCAGCACCTGCATCGGTTGTCCGCCCAGCAACGCAATCAGCCGCTGGTTGATCGCCAGGCCGAGACCGGTGCCGTCGATCGCCTGGCCGGCACGCGCCTGGTGAAAGGCGTCGAAGATCGCGTCGATCTTGTCCGACGGAATGCCCACGCCGGTATCGGCGACCTCGAACTGCAGCAGGTCTTCACCGACCGCCTGAACCGCCAGGGTCACGGCTCCCCGGGTCGTGAACTTGACCGCGTTGCCGAGCAGGTTGAGCAGGATCTGCTTGAGTTTAACGGGATCCGTCAGGATCGCCGTCGGCAGGTCGGTCGCGATCTCCAGGTGCAGGGCGAGTCCTTTGGTGCGGGCCCGTTGCGCGACGATGGTCCGCACGTCTTCCAGCAACTGCAGCAGGTCGGTCGGCTGGATGTCGACGCGCATCTGACCGGCCTCGATCTTGGTCAGGTCGAGGATGTCGTTGATCAACGTCAGCAGATGTTGACCACAGCGCTCGATCGCCTCGAGGCTTTCTCGCTGGCTGCTGTTGGCCGGGGTGTCGCGCCGCAGAATCTGTGCGTATCCGAGCACGCCGTGCAGCGGCGTGCGCAGTTCATGACTCATATTCGACAGAAACTCGGATTTCGCGCGGCTTGCCTGCTGGGCCTGTTCGCTCGCCAGGCGCAGCGCCTCCTGGGTCTTGCGCGTCGCCTTTATCTGCCGCATCAGGCGGGTATTGCTCTGTTGGAGATCGGCAGTGCGCGCGGCCACACGCTGTTCAAGCACCTGCTGGGCGTTGCGCAGCTGCTGCTCGCGGTCCCGGATATGCACGCCCATGCGGCGGATCGCCTGTGCGAGACCGCCGAGTTCGTCGTTCGAGGCGACATCCGGTGCGACGGCAAAGTCGCCCTGCGCGATCTGGCGGACGCTGGCGTCCAGCGTCGCCAGCGGGCGCGTGATCTGCCCGGTCGCAACGCCGACGATCACGACGATTGCCAGCAGCGCCAGCAGCAAGCCCAGCGCGAACAGGGTGGCCTCGGTGCGTGCGCGCTGCAAAGCGATTTCGGTCGGCGTAAGCGCAGTGACGCGCCACGGCATGTCCGGCAACTCCGAATTGACGACCCAGTAGGCCACGCCGTCATCGGTACCGCGTACCGTCGCCACGGCACCATCGGCAAGCGGGACGCCGGCCCCGGTTGCGATCCTGGGCAGCGGTGGCGCACCCTGGTCGGGTTCCAGCAGATGGCCATCCGTGTCACTTACGAAAAGGCGCACCGCCGGGCTACGCAGCCGCTCGATCTCGCGGTACAGGTCCGCCGTGTCCAGTTCCACCCAGGATTCGCCGACGCGTTGGCCCTGGTAGTGGATCGCGCGGATGAACTTCAGCGTCGACCCGTTGGTGTGCCAGCCCGGGGGGCGCGATTCGATCTCGTCGGCGGGTATTGCGCGGCCGGCCGGTGCGCCGCGCCGCATGTAGGCGCCACCGGCCGGGGAGTACTGTGCGATGCCGGCCGCCTTTGCGATCGGGGTGCGACGCAATCCGTCGATCAGATGCGCATAACGCAGCGCCTGCGGCTGGTCGGGTTCGGCGATCACGATGTCGCCCAGACTCTCGGCCAACGCCGGCACCTGCGACAGCACCAGTGCCAGGCGGGATGCCTGGTGGCGCGCATGCTCGGAGAGCATATGGCGGGCGTCGTCGCTGACGTAGGCCCGCACGTGGCTGACACCCAGCCAAAACAACAGTGCGAACACCGCCGTCACGGGCAGGAGCGTGGACAGGATGAGCTTGTTGCGGATGCTGCGGCGCGGAATCGTCATCTTGAGGTCGCCCGGTCGCGGGTGCCGACGCGTACTCGTTCGGCGGTCGAGACTGATATTAACGCAAGGCAAAAAAAACCCCCGGGGGATGCGGGGGCTTGAGTTTCCGCACAGACGGAATTCGCGATTATTCTTACTCGGAGAACCTCAGGAAAACATCTGATTCCAGCGCACCGCTTTAGGCGTGATGCCTCTGGTCGTTGTCGCTTCCTTTGCCAAGACCGATCAGCTTGGGCAGCGACAAAACCGAGAACGCGCCGGAAAAAATCACCATGCCAACGATCACCAACGGGGGGACGTTGATGCCCAGTACCGGGCCAGCGATCGCCAGCAGCATGGCGGATAACCAAGCCACCAGGCCGGCCACACTCAACAGAGTTCCGGCGCGGTCATCCGGTTGGTTGGCGCCCGACGGTGAGTATGTAGTGTGCATCTTGTCCACCTTGCTGAATCCTTCGTTTGAGCGCTCAGCGCTGTATTGGCGACATATAAGCAGCAACTGTCGTGCCAGGGAAAATAAATGCTGTGAAAACAGGTTATTAAAGCATTTTCTAATGCACTTTTAAGGCCTGCACGCGGATTGTCGGCGCGAAATATCGCCACGTGCGTGATTCGTCGCGAAATATCGCGTCAGTGTTGATGCCGGCCCCGCGGCCCCCGGATAACGACTGGTGCCGGGTCGTATGCGTGGTCGCTCCGCGGGCCGCCGCCAGCGTGCTCAGGTCCGGTGCGCTGGCGCCGCTTGTCCGCGTGGCCGTCGGGAGGTGGACGGGGCTTCATGAGGATGCGGCGGTCGACGGAGATAGCGTTTAGAATCCGCGGGTCAATGTTGTGTGGGTAGAGGATGACGGAGAAATCTGAGTCGATCGCCATCTCTGATCTGATGGCGCTGAGCGGCGTCGGATTCGGCACCAGCGGGGCGCGGGGTCTGGCGGATGCCATGACGGATCGTGTCTGTTACCTGTACACCGTAGGTTTCCTGCAATACCTCGAAAAGGCCGGCGCCATTCATCCCGGTGACGCCGTCGCGCTGGCGGGCGATCACAGGCCAAGTACGCCGCGAATACTGCTGGCTGCCGCGCGGGCGATTGGCGATCTGGGATACCAGCCGTTGCATTGCGGGAATATCCCGAGCCCGGCAGTGGCGCACTATGCGCTCGGTGAACGCATCGCCAGCATGATGGTGACCGGCAGTCATATCCCCGACGACCGCAATGGGATCAAGTTCAACACGCCATACGGCGAGGTGCTCAAGTCCGATGAGGCCGGCATCCGCGATCAGATCGTTGCGGTGCCGCTCAGCCTGTTCGACGACAAGGGATGCTTCATAGTCCCGGCCGAACCATTGCCGGTAGACGGCACCGCTTATCGTCGCTACGTGGCGCGTTACCTCGACCTGTTTCCCGCCCAGGCATTGGCCGGCATGCGGGTCCTGGTCTACGAGCATTCGAGTGTGGCGGCACGCGCACTCACCGAGATCTTCGGCGGTCTCGGCGCGGATGTCGTGCGCCGTGGTTATTCCGAAGCCTTCGTCCCGGTCGATACCGAGGCGGTGCGCGCCGAGGATATCGCGCTTGCCAGGGAATGGGCGGCCGCGGAGCGCTTCGACCTGCTGGTGTCGACCGATGGTGACGGCGACCGTCCCCTGGTGGCGGATGAGACCGGCACCTGGCTGCGCGGTGACATCGCCGGTATCTTCACCGCGCATTTCCTCGACGCCGATGCGGTGGTGACGCCCGTGAGCAGCAACAGCGCGCTCGAGGCATCGGGCTGGTTCGGCCGTACCCTGCGTACCCGCATCGGTTCGCCGTACGTGATCGAGGGGATGATGCAGGCGGCCGAAGAGGGCGCGCGGCGGGTCGTCGGTTATGAGGCCAATGGTGGATTCCTGACGATGACACCCTTGGACATCGACGGCCGAACGCTGGGCGCGCTGCCGACCCGTGATGCAGTGATCGTCGCGCTGGCCGTGCCGCTGTTGGCGCGTCGCAACGGTGTTCCGGTCTCGCAGCTCGCGCAGCTGTTGCCCGCGCGCTTCACCGCCAGTGAACGTCTCAAGAATTTTCCCACCGAACTCAGCACGCGGCGCATCGCCGAACTGGCCGCCGCCCCCGAGGCGATCGAACGGCAGTTTCCGGATCAGGGCCCGGTGAGGCGCATCGACCTGACCGATGGACTGCGTGTGACGTTCGCCAATGACGAGATCGTCCATCTGCGGCCTTCGGGTAACGCCCCGGAGTTGCGCTGTTATTGCGAGGCGGAGAGCAGCGGCCGCGCACAGCGCCTCAATGCAGAGTGCCTCGACATTCTCGAGGCCTGGCGC
Source organism: Chromatiaceae bacterium (assembly GCA_024235395.1). Taxonomy (NCBI): domain Bacteria; kingdom Pseudomonadati; phylum Pseudomonadota; class Gammaproteobacteria; order Chromatiales; family Chromatiaceae; species Chromatiaceae bacterium. The sequence goes on along the minus strand of JACKMK010000003.1, from coordinate 177,221 downwards.
GAGTAATCCCCATGCGGTTCATTTCAACCCCGGCCTTCGGTTGATACGGCGAACAGGAGCAGCGATGCAGGACTACCGAGAGAAACGCAACTACCCGCGCATGACGATCGATTGCCCGGCCCGGTTCCAGTTGGTCGATGGCCAGGGTGGCGGGGCGATCGTTAAGAATCTAAGCGGTGGCGGACTGTTGATGTGGGTCGATGGCGATGTTGCCGAGGATTCGGTGATCAAGCTGGAGATCAAGCCGGTCAGCGACATCACGCCGCCGATGATCGCCGAGGTGCGTGTATTGCGGTGCACGCCGGTCGGGGAGAACGAGGGGAGTTTCGCGGTGGCCTGCCAGATCAACCGGATCCTCGGGTGAGCGATGTGCTGGACGAGGTTGTCGCCGAGATCTCGGCGGCGCCTCATTCGGCGGCGTCATTGACGCTGTACGCACTCGTGTCGACCATGGAATTCGAACAGGCGGGGTATCTGTTCAAGCTCGGCAAGCTGCGCGACCTGTCCGCCCCGCAACGCCAGCTTGCCTATCGACTGATGGAACTGATGGTACAGGGCGCCAACCGGGGAGAACGCTGGACGCACGCCAAACAGCAGATGGACGGGTTGGTGCGCAACGGCTGAGGGGCGGGGCCATCGAGCTGCCGCACGGCGGCCCTCCGGCTTTAGCGGACCGCGGGATTCCGGGTCACGCCGTCGGGCATGACGAAGTCACGAGGTGCCTGGTATTCCAGTACCTCGCGTGCCCGGTCATCGATCAGCACCGTCAGCCCGGATTGCGGGTAAAACCAGGTGACCGCGTTCTCGTTTTCCTGTCGCCAGGCGCTGGGCTCGCCGAATCGTTCGCGAAAGAAGTCGGCATCCAGACCGCGCGTGGACGGTATGTAGGTGATCGCCGTCAGGCGGCGCCCGGCATGCTTCGCCGCGGAGTCGTCGACGCTGTATTTCCAGTCGCCGCTGGGCGAACCTTCGCGTTTCCTGCTGGCGTCGCGCAATCCGCGCAATTCGTCGTCCGATGCGGCGAGACCGACGACGACCTTTGCATTCAACGGACCCAATCGCACATTGCCGAAAAACGCTTCGAGTGCCAGCGGACCCGCCGCCGGTTCGAACAGTGCCATCGCCTCGACCGGACCGAATTTCGCGATCGCTTCGGCGAGCGTCGCGGTGCCGAGCTGCAGATCAAATACCCGGCTGGAACCGTCCGGATTCCCGGTCACCTGCCAGGGCAGGTCGGTGCGCGGCCGGACCAGGTCCGGATCGGGGGGGGGTGCAAAGCCGAGAAAGGCGACCAGCAGCAGCGCGACTACCGCGAGAATACCAAGCGGCATCCTCATGCGGTGCCCTGCAGTCCGACGAAGACCTGTGCAGGCCGACCCAGCGTGACCACCTGCATCAATCGGGGTTGCCGTGATAGAGATCGGGTTGCAGACGAGGAGGCATCTGCAGATGAAAGCCCTGGTCGCGCAGGTTGTGCATCACCTGGTCGACATCTTCACGTGCCAGGCGGCGTTTCGCGCTGAGTTCCAGCTCGATCACCAGGATCGGGTCACCAAAGCGTTCGAGTAGCGCCGACGGTACCCTGTCGAAGCCGTTTTCTTCGGCAAGGTAGAGGTACATTTCCTGCTTGCGCGGGCTGCGATAAACCCAGCACGGCAGACTGCTGTCGGTCATGTTCAAATACCTTGGATGGATCGCTCGATTCTACACTCAGGGCAGCGGTCGCGTGGTCGCAATCTTGAGGTGCCCGGCCTGCGTCGAGGGCATCCGCCCGCCGGTCGATGCAAACTCGAGCGTCGCGGCGGCATCCTGTCGTCGAGCGGTGATATGGAGGTGAGTCATGCCTGTCGGGTACGCCTTGAGGGTGGTGGCGGTGAGCGCATGCTGTGCGGTGCTGTTCGCCTGCGCCAGTAAGGTTCCGCAGCCGCTCCGCGAATCGCTGCCCGAGGCGCCTTCGCCGCGTGCGGTGCAGACCGAGCCGCAGCTCTATCTGAGCCACGAGGTGCGTTGGGGTGGTGAGATTCTCGGCCTCCGGAACAATCGCGAGACCACCGAGATCGAGGTCTACGCGCGGCCGTTGTACCGGGATGGCGAACCGCGGCCGGAGGGAGGCGAAAGCGTGCGGTTCATCGCCCGCATCGGACAGTTCCTCGATCCCGCCGAGTTCTCGCCGGGCAAGCGTCTCACCGTGCGAGGCCGGCTGGTACCGGCGGTTACCCGGCCCGTCGGTGAATATCCCTATCTGTTTCCGGTAGTGGCTGTCGACGTCTATAACCTGTGGCCCGAGTATCGCCCCCCCGCAGAGCCGGTCTGGCTGCACGATCCCTATTACGATCCCTGGTGGCCGTGGAGTCCCTGGCGCCCATGGCGGCCCTACGATCGTCCTCCATACTGGTGGTGAGCATGTCACGCGACGGCTTGTTCGGCCTTTTGGTACTGATGCTTCTCGCGGGGTGTGCGTCCTCACCGCGTGATCCCGACAGCGGACCGACCCCGCGGCAGGTCATCGCCGACGGTGACGCGCGTGGCGACGTACATTGGGGCGGGATCGTGGTGGCGATACACAACCTCCGTGACCGCACCCGGATCCAGGTACTGGCACTGCCGCTCGATCGCCGCGGGCGCCCGCGCCCGACCGCGGCCTCGCAGGGACGTTTCTTGATCGACCAGCCGGGCTTCCTGGAGCCCTACGAATACAGCAGGCGACTGATCGAGGTGCGCGGGCGACTCGATGGCTTTGACGAGGAAACTGTCGGTGAGACGGCGGTTCGGTTGCCGGTGTTGCGCGAGGCGGAGCTGAAGGTCTGGCCGCAGGCCGCCGAATGGTCAACGCCCGACTCGCCCCGCATCCAGTTCGGTATCGGTATCAACAATCAGGGCGGCGGTGTCGGGGTGGGCATCGGCTTCTGATCAGGTCTTGCGCGCCACGGACAGTTCGCGACCTTCGATGTGCGCCAACAACGTCATGATGGCCTTGAGCCGGATCGTCAGGCGCGAGCCAGGGTCGATCTGCGGCCCCTTTGGCCGTACGCGTGCGGCGACGTTTTCGCAGCGCGCCGGGAATCTGGACTTTGCGGCCCGAAGCGCGGCGCCGCTCGTTCCCGGTCGCATCGACATCGCCCGCCGGCGCGAGCTGTTCGCGCAGTCCCCCGGGGCACAGCGACAGGTTGCGTTGCAGCTGGATCGACAGCGTGTCTTGTGAGCAGCGTTGCGACCGGTGTTTCGCGGTCTCGTGGTCGTAGGTCCCGCGCCGATCCCGAAGGAAGGTCACAGGCGGGTCCGCAGCAGCGCGGCGATTTCGTCGTCCGTCAGCACCAGGGGATTCGTCTGCATGCTCCCGCCGCGGCAGTGTTCGACGATCCGCGGTATGTCGGCTTCGCGCACGCCGTAGGCGCCGAGACGTGCCAGGTCGAGGCGCCGGGTCCAGTCGTCGAGGAGTTCGATCAGCCCGTCTTGGGCGGCCGATTCGCTGTTGAACAGGCGACCGCAGAGCAGCACCCCGGCTTCTGCGTACTTCTGCAGCGCCGCGCTGTCCGGCGCCCGCGCGCGTAGCGCCAGGATGTTGGTTCGGGTCGCCGCGGCGACCAGCGTGCCGCACACCACGCCGTGCGGGATCGGGAAGAAGGCACCGAGTGGCGATGCGAGGCCGTGTACCGACCCCAGGCCGGATTGCGCGAGGGTGATTCCGGAACACAGTGATGCGTAGGCAAGGCGTTCGAACCCGTGTTCGGCATGCGGATCGTCGGGTGTCCATGCCGACCAGAAACCGTCGCGAAACGCCTGCATCCCGGAGGCGGCCAGTGCGTCGGTAAAAGGACTGGCACGCAGTGAGACATACGATTCGAGCAGCTGCGTGAACGCGTCCATGCCGTTCGCGGCGATCAGGTCCTTGGGGCAGCTCTCCAGCAGTGCGGGGTCGACGATCGCGACTGCGGCGACCAGTCGGTTGTCACGGAAGGATTTCTTGAAACCGTCGTGTCCACGCCGCGACAACACGGCGTTCTTGGTCGCCTCGCTGCCGGTACCGGCCGTGGTCGGGACCGCGATGAACGGCACGGCCGGTCCGGGGTACGGGATGCCGCGCCCGACGCCTTCGAGGTGGTCGAGGACGCTGGTACCGGTGCGCAGCAGCCCGGCGATAGCCTTGGCCGCGTCCAATACGCTGCCACCGCCAACCCCGGCCACGACATCGATCTGGTCGTCACGATGCCTTTGCACCGCTTGGTCGACCGTCTCGGGCGAGGGCTCATCGTCGACCGTGACGTGGCTCCAGCGCAGACCGGCGCCTTCGAAGCCGGCAAGCAGGCGGGGCCAGTATGCGGTTGCCTGCAGCGAGCGCTTGCCGGTGACCAGCAGCACCCGCTGTCCGAAGCCACTCAAAACGGCGGGCAGTTCATCGAGGGTGCCCCTACCGAACCGGATCTCCGGCAGGCGTGCGACCTGGAAGGCGGCGTAGGGGTTCAAGCGGTTTCCACGGCGCGGACGTTTGACATGGCCGCATTATCACCGATCGCGCACGGCGATGCCTGACGGACCTCCCGCGGCGGCGCGCGCCGGCGGGCCTGGCGGATCAGCGCGAGATGACGGCGGCGTCCTGCTCGGAGGCCCCCTGGCTGGCCGGCGGCGGGGCGTTGAGGCGGATGCGCAACGCCAGGTTGTTGCGGGAGTCGGCGTGGCTGAGCGCCTCGTCGAGGGTAATAGCCCCTTCCACGTACAGTTCGTACAGCGACTGGTCAAAAGTGACCATGCCATGTTCCTTGCCCTGCTCCATCGCTTCCTTGAGGTCGTGGATCTTGCCTTTCTGGATCAGCTCGGCGGTGTAGGCGGACTGGATCAGCATCTCGACCGCCGCACGACGGTTGCCATCCGTGGAACTGATCAGCCGCTGCGACACGACGGCACGCAGGTTCATCGACAGGTCGTTGAGGATCTGCTTGTGCGCGCTGTCGGGAAAGAAATTGATGATCCGGTCGAGCGCCTGGTTCGCATTGTTCGCGTGCAGCGTGGTCAGGCACAGATGTCCGGTCTCCGCGTAGGAGATCGCATGCTGCATGGTCGCGGCATCGCGTACCTCGCCGATCATGATGACGTCGGGGGCCTCGCGCAGTGCGTTCTTCAGGGCGCTCTCGTAGCTCATCGAGTCGAGCCCGATCTCGCGCTGGTTCACCACCGATTTCTTGTGGCGGTGCAGAAATTCGATGGGATCCTCGATCGAAAGGATGTGACCGGTGACGTTGGCATTGCGATAGTCGATCATCGACGCCAGCGTCGTGGACTTGCCGGAGCCGGTCGAGCCGACGACCAGAATCAGGCCGCGTTTGGCCATGATCAGTTTCTTCAGGGTCTGCGGCAGGTGGAGTTCTTCGATACTCGGTATCTGTCCTTTGATGAAGCGCAATACCATGGCCGTATCGCCGCGCTGGCGGAACACGTTGACGCGGAATCGACCCAGGCCCTGGACCGAGATCGCCAGGTTGCATTCCATGGTCCGCTCGAACTCGCGGATCTGCTCGTCGTTGAGAATCGAGTACGCTAGTCTGGACACCTCGCCGGGTGCGAGCTTCTTGTCGCCTATCGCCATCGTCTGCCCGCTGATTTTCACGTGCGGGGCGGCGCCGGTGCTGAAGTACAGGTCCGAGCCGTTGCGCTGTACCATCAGGCGGAGATAGGGGGTGAGTTCCATAGCGGGTCCCTGAATATTCGCAATCGACTGTTTCATTCGGCTGCATGGCCGAAAAGTTGAGGAGAATCGTCGTGCCGGAGCTGAGGCTCGCCGGGATTTATCGATATCCGGTCAAATCGCTTTCCGGGCAGTCCGCGTCCGTCCTGCCCGTCGATCAGCGTGGTCTGCAGTTCGACCGGCAGTGGATGCTGGTCGATGCTGAAGGACGTTTTCTGACGCAGCGCCAGCGACCGCGGATGGCGCTGATCCGGACGCATGTCGATACCGACGGCCGGCTATTGCTGCAGGCGCCCGCGATGCCCGATCTGGCGGTTTCAGGTCCGGAGGACGACCGGATCACGGTCAGTGTCTGGTCGGACAGCGTCGCGGCGGCACCGTCTGCGCCGGCGGTCGATGCGTGGTTCAGCGCCTTCCTGGATACACCATGCCGCCTGGTGCGGATGCCCGACAGCGTGCGCAGACCCGTCGATCCGGCCTACGCGCGACCAGGCGACCAGGTCGGTTTCGCCGACGGTTTTCCGTTTCTGTTGATCTCGCAGGCTTCATTGGACGATCTCAACAAGCGGCTCGAAGCGCCGGTGTCGATCCTGCGCTTTCGCCCGAATCTGTTGGTCGAGGGGTGCGCGGCGTTTGCCGAGGACGCCTGGCGTCGCATTCGCATCGGCGGATTGACATTCCGCGTCGCCAAACCCTGTTCACGGTGCACCATCCCGAACGTCGATCTGGACACCGGTGAACGTGGGCGCGAACCTATGCAGACTCTGACGGGTTACCGTCGGCGCGATGGGAAGGTGTATTTTGGGCAGAATCTCATTCACGACGGGACCGGCGAGATCGCCGTCGGCATGCCGGTAGAGCTGCTCGAATGACGGAGCAAGGTGCCGATCAGGCGATCGCGAGTACCCGCCGATGGCTGGAGCGCATCGTCATCGGTCTGTCCCTGTGTCCCTTTGCGGCAGCCCCATTCAACAAGAACCGCATCCTCTACGTGGTGGACGACGCCGATACGCTGGACGCCATCTACGAGGCGTTTCTGGAGACCCTGTACACGCTGTTTACCAGCGACCCGCAGGACAATGAGACCGCGTTGTTGATTCTCACCCGGGGATTGACGGCGTTCGACGATTATCTGGAGGCGCTGGGGCTGGTTGAGGATGCGATCACCGAGGCCGGGCTGGACGGTATGGTGCAGGTCGCGAGTTTTCACCCCGAATACCGGTTTGCCGATGCACCCGCCGACGACCCGGCCAACTACACCAACCGTTCGCCTTACCCGATGTTTCACCTGATACGCGAGGACGGACTGACCGCCGCGCTGGAGTCGCTGCCACACCCGGAACGCATTCCACAGGAGAATATCGAACGCCTGCGTGCGCTGGGTACCGCCCGTATCAAGGCGCTGTTGGAAGGCGACTGATTACCCGACCGTCGCGCGGTCTAACTGCGCAGCGTGATGTTCAACTCCATGTTCACCCGCCCGTCCGGTTCGAGCACGGCGAAGCGTTGGTGGTCGGGACTGACCACGACGGTGACCGGTGGCTCGAACAGCGGTTGGCGCACGAACGCCAGCTGCCATCCGAAATTTTCGACGTTACGTAGTCCAAGTGCCTGTTCTTGCGTCAGCAGAGACTTGATGTTCGCCGGTATCGGCGGACGGTGACCCCGGCGTTCGCTTCGCGCGGCGACATCTGACCCTTGCAACATCTTTTTGCCTCCTGGTTGTGATTCTTTCGATCGATGCTTCCTTGAAGTTCCATCCTAGCCGCAGATTCGCCGCTTGGAAACGCGAACTGCAAACTCAGGAAAACGGTTCACCAGGTGTGGCGTGGCGCGCCTTGAGCTAGTCTGCACCCGATCGTGTGACCGCGGGATGCCGCAAGGGATGTCCTTTTGCAGAACGAACTTCTGTTTGTGTTCGTCGCCGTTTTCGCGGCCTTCGTTCACGGGGCGTTCGGTTTTGGCTTCCCGACGCTGGCCACGCCGCTGCTGGCGTTCGGCTTCGACCTGCGAACCGCGGTGCTGTTGACCCTGGTTCCGACCGTGTCCATCAACCTGGTCAGCATCCTCGCCGAGCGTCACTGGCGCGCTGCGCTGCGAGACTATTGGCCGATCCCGGCATTTACCATCGTCGGCAGCTTCCTTGGGACTCAGCTTTTGCTCAGCGTCGATCCCGAGCCGTTTCGATTTCTGCTTGCCGCGGTGCTGATTGCCTACCTGGTCAGCGACCACCTGCACCGCCCCGAGCGCGTGTTCCGGGTACCGAAATGGGGTATGGCGTTGTTCGGTCTGACGCTCGGCCTGCTGGCCGGGGTGGTCAACATCTTTTCGCCGCTGGTGATCGCCTATGCGCTGTACACGCGGATTCCGGTGGCGATGATGGTGGCGACATTCAATCTCACCTTCATCACCAGCAAATCGGGGCAGATCATCGGGTTCATCACTCAGAACGCGTTCGATCTCGAGGTGGTTGGGGTCGCGGTACTGGCGCTGCCGGTGATCCTGATCGCCCTCTGGGTGGGTATCCGCATGCGCAAGCGGATCGAGGTCGAGACCTATCAGGGCATGCTGCGCGGCGCGCTCTGGGTGATTTCGATCGGGATCCTTGTCGATGCCGGGCGTCGCGTGCTGGTTTCGTGAGGCCGGCCCAAGGTGGGTGTGCGGGGTCGCTCAGTCGTCGACGGTGCCGCGCAGGCGCTTGATGCGGCCGCGGCGCGTCTTGCTGTCCATGCGCCGCTGCTGCGAGGCACGTGTCGGTTGGGTGGCTTTGCGCGACGGCGATGTGCGGCAGGCGGCAACGATCAGTTCGCGCAGGCGGCCGATGGCATCCGTGCGGTTTTTCTCCTGGGTACGAAAGCGCTGTGCCTTGATCACCAGGACGCCGTCATTGGATATGCGCTGATCACGGCTGTGCAGCAGGCGCTGTTTGATCGCATCGGGCAGCGATGAGGCGCCGATGTCGAAGCGCAGATGCCAGGCTGTCGCCACTTTGTTGACATTCTGCCCGCCGGCGCCCTGGGCGCGGATCGGCAGCCATTCCAGCTCCTCGTCGCGCAACGTGATGTTGGGAGTAATGCGCAGCATGCTCAGTCGACCGGCACCAACCGGACCAGCTGCCCATCGGCAGCATCGCTCAACAGGTACAAAAGACCGTCCGGTCCTTGACGGACATCGCGAATGCGCCCGACCGCATCCTCCAGCAGGCGTTCCTCGTGTACCACGCGTTCGCCGTCGATCTCGAGCCGTACCAGCTGGCGGAACTTCAAGGAACCGACGAACAGGTTGCCCTGCCAGCCCGGGAAGGCGGCGCCGTCGTAGAACGCCATACCCGAGGGCGCAATCGACGGTACCCAGTAATACACCGGTTGTTCCATGCCGGGCTTGGTGGTGCCTTCGCCGATCTGCGTGCCGATCCCGTAGTTCACCCCGTAGGTGATGATCGGCCAGCCATGGTTGACTCCGGCACGCGGGATGTTGATCTCGTCGCCACCTTGCGGACCGTGCTCATGCGTCCACAGCCTGCCGGTGACCGGGTGCAGTGCCGCGCCCTGGATGTTGCGGTGACCAAAGCTGAAGATCTCGGGCCGCGTCCCTGGCTGACGCACAAACGGATTGTCGGATGGGATCCGGCCGTCGTCGCCGAGCCGGATCACCGAGCCGGCGTGGTCGCCCAGATCCTGGGCGCGCGGACGGTCGCCGCGGTCGCCCAGTGTGACGAACAGGTGCCCGGCACGGTCGAACACCAGGCGTGAGCCGAAATGTCGCGCGGTGCGCGACTTGGGCAGAAGCCTGAACAGAACCTCGGTCGCCAGCAGCGCATCGCCTTCGAGGCGGCCACGCGCGACGGCGGTGCCGCTGCCGCCCGCTCCGGCCTCCACGTAGCTGAAGTAGATCCAGCGGTTGCGTGCGAAATCGGGGTGCGGCACGACGTCCAGCAGACCGCCCTGGCCGGACGCCGCAATCGCCGGCAGGCCGCCGATCGGGTGCGGCTGCAGACGTCCGTCGGCCGTGATCAATCGCAGCCGCCCAGGACGTTCGGTGACCAGCATGCGCCCGTCGGGCAGGAACGCGAGTGACCAGGGGTGTTCGAGGCCGCCGACCAGCGGCTCGACGCGAAAACGCGCGCGTTCACTGGTTTCGACCTCGCCGGCGGCAACCGGCCGAACGGCGCCGAGTGCAGCAGCCAGCAACAGGAGCGCAATCACGAGAGGTGGCGGCATATCGCGGTCGGGTCGCAGTATCACGCCACCATTGTCGGCGGCGCGCTGCTGTCCTACAAGTCAGGGTGCCGTGACCGACGGCCGGATACCGATGGGTCCGCTCAACGCGTCGCCAGGATCTGCCGGTCTTCCGCGTTCGTTTGCAGTGCCGCGAGTGTCAGGAGACGCTGCTCGATGTCGCCGCGCAGCTGCGCGTCACGAATATCGCGTGCCGCCTGGCGTGCGGGATCTGCGGCGCCGCGCCATGCGAGATTGGTCGCGACCAGCGCCTGCTGGCGATCCGCATCGGCGGCCGGGGTCGAAGGAGGGAGCGGCCCGAGCGCCTCGGCGCGGCCGAAATCGCTGGCGATGATGCGTCGGAACGTGTGCGCCAGGGGACGCGCTGCGTCGAGTGCCGCTTCCGCCTGTTGATCAGCGGCGCGCGGCCTGCCGAGCAGCTCGGCGACCTCGGACAGGCGCGCGTGCGCGCGCGCGCTCACCGCCGGATGGGACACCGCGGAGACGACGCCCAGCGCGGCCACGCGCTGACCGCGCGCGGCGAGGTGCACGGCGAGTTCCCCGAGACGCAGTTCGCTTTGCAGCGGCGCATCGGTGGCCAGACGTGCACTGTCCACGGCGATATCGATCGACCCCAGCGCGGTATAGGTCTGCAGCAGCTGGTCGACCGCCGGCTGGGCATCGGTGTCGGCGGGCAGGGCGTTGATCCCGCTGCGCACCCGTACCGCGAGCCGGCGCGCGGTCGGCCGGTCGCCCGTCGCGTGGTAGGCGCGTGCGAGGTGTGCCAGCGCGATCAGTTGTTCTGTCGTGTGCCCCACGCCCTCCAGTGCAAGGTTGGCTTCGGCGAACCAGCGGCCGGTGTCTGTCGGGTTCGCGGTGGCCGCGCGTTGCGCGGCGATCAGCGCGTACAGCGCGACCGTCTCCGCCGTGCCGGGCTGCGCCGTGCGCATCACGCTCAGCAGGCGCGCATCGGTGGCCTGTCCGGTGTCCGCCTGTCCGGCGGACCGATGCAGGGCGTCGAGTGCCAGCAAAGCCACCACCGAGGCCTCGACATCGTGCTCCTCGAAGGTCCTGCGGATCACCCGCTCGACCGACTGGCGCCGCCCGGCATCGGTCGCCAGGACTTCATGCCCCACCAGCGCCAGCAACGCCGTCAGACGCTCGCCCGGGTCGGCTGCGAGACGTGTGGCTGCGACCGCGTCGTCGATCCTTCCGGCGAGCAGCAGTTGCGTCGCCAGGTTGGTCGCACGCAGAGTGGTCAATGGGGCCGGGAGTGTGGTGACCGACCAGTAGCGCAGCGCCTGGGCGATCTGTTCCGCTTCGCTCATCGATCCCGCGTGGTCAGTACGGGCCGCCTGGCCCGTCTCGTCGGCCTTTTGCCGCGCCGGGCCGGCGGCCGGCGCTGGTGCGTTCAGCCAGGGGGTGGTGTCGACGCCCTCGACAGGCGACGAGGGATCGGCCAGCCGGTCGCCCGCGCCGCCCAGCGCGCCCAACAGGTCGCTGGCGAGGTGCAGCGTCTTGGCATTCTCGGCGACGACCATCAAACCCGGCCGTTCCGGTGCCTGCGTGGCCACACCGGCATCGCCGTCGAAGCCCAGCTGGTGGTTGTAGAGCATGGCGCTACCCACGCCGACCGCGAACACCGAGGCCACCAGGGCGGCCGTTCGCAGGTGGTCGGTAAACCTGCGGTTCAGGCCGAGTTCGCGCCGTACCTGCCGCTCGATCTCCTTGCGCAGCGCCTCTTCCTGCGCCCGCTCCTCGGCTTCGATCGTTTTTCGTTCCTTGGCGCGCTCGATATCGATCAGCCGCTGACGCATGCGCTCGCGTTTGCGCTTCTCGTCGGCGACCTTCGCGAACTTGGCGGCCACCACCCCGCACTCCGGGCAGACCGTCGGTAGTGGCTGGTCGATTGGCAGGCGCACTGCATAGTGACAGGCGTGGCATTGGAAGACGTGTGAGCTGTCCTGTGCGAGGTCCTCCAGCCGCCAGTCCTGCCATGCGGTCTGGGTCGGTTGTGCGGTATCGCGCAGCGTACAGCGCGCGCCCATATGATTCAGGGTGCGCAGCAGGCGCTGTGCCTTGTCGTGACTCGATGTCTCGAACAGGACGGCGCCGGGAGGCTGTTCAAACAGGGTGATGACTTCCTGGGTGTTCAGGCGCAGCAGCCGTTTCACCTGCTGCATGATCTCGACACGGCGGTTGCCCACCGCCTGCGTCCCCTGGAACACAAGCTGGTAGCGCTTGCTCATCGTGGGTCCGTCCTTGCACTCGGCAGATTCTTTTTTGTTGGCGCCATTCTATCGTGGGTCGATGGAACTTTGACGAGTGCGCCGCGATCCGATGCTTTTGTTTCGTGCGGCCGCCCCGGTTGTCCAGCGCCCACGACGCGCCTCAGGCGTTTTTTTCGGCCCTTTCGAGCGACTCCGCGGCGATGAGCCACTGCTCTTCTGCAGCGGCCAGGCGGGTGTCGACGCTGCCCTTGTGCTGCAGCAAGGTCTGCAGCCGGTCCTTCTGGGCCGCTTCGTACACTGCCTGGTCGCCCAGCTGATCCTGCAAGGCGTCGCGTTCACGTTGCAGTTCGTTGAGCAATCCCTCGGCGCGCTGCAGGGCCTGACGCAGCGGCTGCAGCGCCTTGCGTCGCTCAGCCTCGACGCGCTTGCGTTCGCGGCGTTGCTCCGCACTGTCGGCCGTTTTGGCTGCCCCGGCCGGCGGCTGCCGCAGGCTGCGGCCATGCGCGCTCAACCATGCGGGATAGGCGTCGAGTTCGTCGGCGAACTCGTCGACCCGGCCGGCGGAAACCAGCAGCAAGCGGTCGCATGTCAGGCGCAGCAGGTGACGGTCGTGCGACACCACGACCATGGCGCCCTCGAAATCCTGCAGCGCCGTGGCGAGCGCCTGGCGCATGTCCAGATCCAGGTGGTTGGTCGGCTCGTCGAGCAACAGCAGGTTGGGCCGTTGATAGACCAGTATCGCGAGGACCAGGCGCGACTTCTCGCCGCCGGAGAATGGCGCTATCGGTTCCAACGCCTTGTCACCGAAGAAACCAAAGCCGCCGAGGTAGTCGCGCAGCGCCTGCTCGCTGGCCAGCGGATCGAGCTGCTGCAGGTGTTCGACCGGACTGTGCGCCGCCTGCAACTGTTCCAGTTGGTGCTGGGCGAAATACCCGATCGCCAGATGGCGCGCCTCGATACGTTGACCCTGCAGCGGTGCCAGTTCGCCGGCGAGCAGGCGTATCAGCGTCGATTTGCCTGCGCCGTTCGGACCGAGCAGGCCGATCCGGTCGCCCGGATTGAGCACCAGGCGGACCTGCTCGATGATCGCCTGGCCATCGTAGCCCGCTGCGCACTGTTCGATCTGCAGCAAGGGGTGCGGATTCTTCGCCGGTGGGGCGAAGCTGAACTGGAACGGCGAATCGACGTGCGCCGGCGCGATCTGCTGCATGCGCTCGAGCGCCTTGACCCGGCTCTGCGCCTGCCGCGCCTTGGTGGCCTTGGCGCGAAAGCGCTCGACGAACCCGCGCATGTGGGCGATCTCGCGCTGTTGTTTCTCGAACGCCGCCTGCTGGTTGGCCAGTTGCTCGGCACGCACGCGTTCGAACGCACTGTAGTTGCCGGTGTACTGCGTCACGTGCGTCTGCTCGATGTGCAGGATCTGGTTGCAGACGCTGTCGAGGAAATCCCGGTCGTGCGAGATCAGCAACAGGGTTCCGCGAAACTGCCTCAACCAGGCCTCGAGCCAGATCACCGCGTCCAGATCGAGGTGGTTGGTCGGTTCGTCGAGCAGCAGCAGGTCGGCAGGGCACATCAGGGTGCGGGCGAGGTTCAGGCGCATGCGCCAGCCACCGGAGAAGTCGGCGACCGGGCGTTGTTCGTCGTCGGGTCGAAAGCCGAGACCGCTCATCAGGCTCGCGGCGCGGCTGTTCGCCTGATAGCCACCGATGTGATCGAGTTCGGCATGCAGGTGGGCGATCTGTTCGCCGTCGCCGCGCGCCTCGGCGTCGGTCAGCCGTTGCTGCAGCCGCCGCAGTTCCCGGTCGCCATCGAGCACGTACTCGAGTGCAGCCTGACGTGTCGAGGGTGCCTCCTGTTCGACCTGGGCGAGGACCCAGCCGGCCGGATAGCGGACGCTGCCGGTGTCGCTGCTCAGCGCGCCCTGGACCAGTGCGAACAGGCTCGACTTGCCGCACCCGTTGGCTCCGGTCACGCCGGTCTTCTGCCCCGGGTGGATCTGAAAACTGGCCTGTTCGAACAGCAGGCGGGGCCCGCGGCGCAGGGAGACGTTGTCGAACTGGAGCATGTGATCGGTGGCGGGTTCGGGGTGCAGCTCGGGGAACGTCGCATTATAGCGATGCCGAGCCCGTTTCAGGCGCGGTCGAGACGCCGGTATCCGATGGCCTCGCTCAGATGGTGCAGGGCGATCGCCGTGGCGCCGTCGAGGTCGGCCAGCGTGCGGGCCACCCGCAGGATGCGGTGAAACGCACGTGCCGAGAGACCGAGTTTCGCCTGCGCGTCGCCGAGCAGGCGCTCGCCGTGCGGTGGCAGGGCGCAATGGCGTTGCAGTTCGGCCTGGGCGAGGCGTGCATTCGGTCGGCCCTGACGCGCCATCTGCCGAAGCCACGCGGCCTGTACGCGTTGCCGCACGCTGGCGCTCGGTTCCGCAGCGCCCGACAGTCCTTCCAGCAGTTCGTCACGCGCCAGGCCGGGGACCTCGATCTGCAGATCGATGCGGTCGCGCAGCGGTCCGGAGATTCGTCGCTGATAGCGTTCCGTCTGCTGTGGCGTGCAGCTCGCACAGGCGCGGGCAGGGTCGTTCGCGTAGCCGCAGTGACAGGGGTTCATCGCCGCAATGAGTTGAAAATCCGCCGGGAACTCGGTCTGGCGTGCCGCGCGCGAGATCAATACGCGGCCCGTTTCGAGGGGCTCGCGCAGTACGTCCAGCACGCGCCGTTCGAACTCCGGCAACTCGTCGAGGAACAGGATCCCATTGTGCGCCAGCGAGACCTCACCCGGCCGCGGGGTGCTGCCACCGCCGATCAACGCGGCACCGGAAGCGGTGTGATGCGGGGCACGGAACGGCCGCTGGCGCCACAGCGCAATATCGAGCGGCAGGCCGGCGACCGAGCGGATCGCAGCGCTCTGCAGCGCCTCGTGTTCGTCGAGCGGCGGCAGGATGCCCGGCAGACGCTGTGCCAGCATCGATTTGCCGCTGCCCGGCGGCCCCATCATCAGCAGGCTGTGACGGCCGGCCGCGGCCACTTCGAGTGCGCGCTTGGCCTGCGCCTGGCCGGCCACCTCGGCGAGGTCGGGTTCTGGCTGCACC
The DNA here is from genome assembly GCA_024235395.1 of Chromatiaceae bacterium. Taxonomy (NCBI): domain Bacteria; kingdom Pseudomonadati; phylum Pseudomonadota; class Gammaproteobacteria; order Chromatiales; family Chromatiaceae; species Chromatiaceae bacterium. Next base: position 162,005 of record JACKMK010000003.1, on the reverse strand, counting down.
GGGGCCTGTGGTGGCTGCGCCCGGCTCGCGGGGATCTGTTGGCGGCCAGCCAGATGCGCGGCGACCTCCAACAGGTGTCCCGCCGGGTGCAGCGCCAGGTCGCCGGCCAGGCTGGCCTCCGGGAGATTGGCGGTCGGCAGCAACAGGGCGCGGTCATGGTGCCGGGTCTCGAGCGCAAACGGCAGGATGCCGCCGACCGCCCGCAGCGCGCCCGCCAGGCTCAGTTCCCCGACCAGCTCGTAAGGATCCGCACAGCCTTCGGGCAGCTGGCCACTGGCGATCAGTATCCCGACCGCGATCGCGAGATCGAAACGGCTGCCCTGTTTCGGCAGGTCGGCCGGGGCAAGGTTGACGGTGATGCGTCGCGCCGGGAAATCGAAACCGCTGTTGAGCAGCGCGCTGCGCACGCGGTCGCGGCTCTCCTGCACGGCCTTTTCCGGCAGTCCGACGATATTGAACGCCGGCAGGCCGTTCGCCAGATGGGTTTCGACCAGTACCGTGGGCGCCGCGACGCCGAGTGCGGCGCGGCAGCGTGTGCATGCAAATGACATCGACGTCCCTGTTGTAACGCGCCCGGCATCCGGCCGGACGATGGATCATTCCTGCCCGGCGTCGCCATCGCCTTCGAGTGCGGCGACGCGCGCCTCGAGGGCCTCGAGCTTCTGTCGGGTGCGCAGCAGTACCGCCTGCTGCACCTCGAACTCCTCGCGGGTCACCAGATTCAGCCGTCCCAGCGTGGATTCCAGGACGCCGCGCAGGTTGCGCTGCAGATCGTCCTGCAGCAGGTGCAGTCCGCCCGGCAGGTTGTCTGCAAGGCGCCGCGAAAGGTCGTCGAACAGCTTTGGATCCAGCACGGTCTGGCCTCGGGCGTGGCACGGGTTCGGATGCCCGCAGAGTAAAGAAAGCATCGCCTGACTGTCCACCGACGGCACTTCGCACCAGGTTGGTGCATCAACTTGGTGCGGCACCCGAGCGCAGTGCGCTAATGGTGCAGCGCGCCTGCCGCGCGCCTCGTGGTTGTATTGCAACTGTATGAAATTGCATACAAATTAGCCTTTGGCATGGCTCCTGCTTTGCAGCGTCCAGTCGCGTGTATCGCACCGATTAACTCGTTAATTCAATAAACTTTTGGGAGTTGACCAAATGAAGCTGAACAAACTTGCCATCGCGGTCGGTGTGCTCGCGCTGTCGGGAACCGCCACCGCCGAAGTGACCGCCAACATCGGCGCCACCAGCAATTACGTGTGGCGCGGCGTGACCCAGACCGACGATGGCGCAGCGATCTCGGGAGGCCTCGACTACGCCCACGACAGCGGCTTCTACGCCGGCACCTGGGCCTCGAACGTTGACTTCAATGGCGCCAACGCGGAAGTGGACTTCTATGCCGGCTTCGGCAACGAGTTCGACAGCGGACTCGGCTACGACGTCGGTGCCATCTACTACTTCTACCCGGGTGCGGACGATCTGGGCGGCAACGAGGACGAGATCGACTTCGCCGAGGTCTACGCCAGCGTGACGTTCGGCCCGGTCACTGGTGGTATCAACTACACCGTCTACAAGGAAGACGACGACGCCGATACCAACGACATCTACTACTACGTCTCCGCATCGACCGAGGTCGCTCCGACCTGGAGCCTCGGCGGAACCCTCGGCTACTACGACTTTGATGAGAGCGATGCCTACAGCCACGCCCAGATCGACGTCACCAAGGATGCCGGCGACTTCGGAGAGTTCACCTTCTCGCTGTCGCAGATCATCGATGACGACGACCTGGGCCTGGACGACGACCTGATGGTGTTCGTCTCCTGGGGCAAGACCTTCGAGTAAACCGAACAAAGACGACGCGTGCGGACACCGTGACGCGGTGTCCGCCCATCAATACCTAGGAGTAACGTCAAATGAAACTGGTTGCAGCCATCATCAAGCCTTTCAAGCTGGATGACGTGCGCGAGGCCCTTTCCGAGATCGGCGTGGCGGGTATCACCGTCACCGAGGTCAAGGGTTTCGGCCGTCAAAAGGGCCACACCGAACTGTACCGCGGCGCCGAGTACGTCGTGGACTTCCTGCCCAAGATCAAGGTCGAGATCGCCATCGATGATGAGCAGCTCGACCGCGTGATCGAGGCGATCAGTGCCGCAGCGAAGACCGGCAAGATCGGCGACGGCAAGATTTTCATCTACGAACTGAACCAGGCGATCCGCATCCGTACCGGAGAGTCGGGCCCTGAAGCGCTGTAAAGGCCGGGAGTTTCCAATGGAAAACAATATTTTCGAATTACAGTACGCCATCGACACGTTTTATTTCCTCGTGATGGGCGCACTGGTCATGTGGATGGCGGCCGGTTTCGCCATGCTCGAGTCCGGCCTGGTGCGCGCCAAGAACACTACCGAGATCCTGACCAAGAACATCGCGCTGTATGCCGTGTCCTGCATCATGTACCTGGTGTGTGGTTACGCGATCATGTACGGCGGCGACTTCCTGCTGACCAGCATCGCGCTGGATGGCGCCGAGAACGCGGATGCGTTGACCGCGACCGTGCTGAAGGAATCGGCCGAGGCCGGCTTCAGCGGCGACTCGGTCTACTCGGATGCCTCCGACTTCTTCTTCCAGGTGGTGTTCGTCGCAACTGCGATGTCGATCGTCTCGGGTGCAGTAGCGGAGCGCATGAAGCTGTGGTCTTTCCTGCTGTTCGCGGTTGTGATGACCGGATTCATCTATCCGATGGAAGGCAACTGGACCTGGGGCGGCGAGTCGGTGTTCGGCCTGTACAATCTGGGCGACGATTTCGGTTTCTCGGACTTCGCCGGTTCCGGCATCGTGCACATGGCCGGTGCGGCCGCCGCGCTCGCGGGTGTGCTGCTGCTCGGACCGCGCAAGGGCAAGTACACCGCCGACGGTCGTGTGAACGCGATCCCCGGCGCGAACCTGCCGCTGGCCACGCTCGGTACCTTCATCCTGTGGATGGGCTGGTTCGGCTTCAACGGCGGCTCGGTGCTGAAGCTCGGTGACATCGCCAACGCCAACTCGGTCGCGATGGTGTTCCTGAACACCAACGCCGCCGCGGCCGGTGGCCTGGTCACCGCGCTGGTCGTTGCCCGCCTGTTGTTCGGCAAGGCCGACCTGACGATGGCCCTGAACGGTGCGCTGGCCGGCCTGGTCGCGATCACCGCCGAGCCGTCGACGCCGTCGCCGCTGGCGGCCACCCTGATCGGGATGGTCGGCGGCTTCATCGTGGTGTTCGCGATCCTGACCCTCGACAAGATGAAGATCGATGACCCGGTCGGTGCGATCTCGGTGCACGGCGTGGTCGGCTTCTGGGGCCTGATGGCGGTGCCGCTGACCAATGACGGTACCAGCTTCGTCGGTCAGCTGGTCGGTGCCGGTACCATCTTCGCCTGGGTGTTCGCGGTCAGCTTCGTCGTGTGGCTGGTGATCAAGGCGATCATGGGTATCCGCGTCAGCGAGGAAGAGGAGTACGAAGGTACCGATCTCGGCGAGTGTGGGCTGGAGGCCTATCCGGAGTTCACCGGTACCCGCGGCTCGGGCATCTGATCGATCGGTCTTGGCCGATCTGGATACGGGGGCGCCTTCGGGCGCCCTTTTTCGTTGCCCCGGCTGCAGCGGTTCAAACGATCGGCGGTTCCTCGACCAGCTCCGGCGGCGAGATGCCGGTACCCTCGTGCAGTGCGTCGAGATGTTCTTCGAGCAGCGATGTCTGGCGGGTGCGGCCGACATGGAACAGTGCCTCGCCCTCGAACACCAGCGGTAGGTTGGTGCGGCCGATCACCACGCCGTCGTACGGCGCGGTCAGTGGCATCTCGGACTCACCGGTCGGATCGGCGACCACGCCCAGGGTCTCGCCCTTGGCCACCAGTGCACCGAGCTTGGCCTGCGCGCGCAGGATGCCGCTTTGCGGGGCGCGCTGCCAGCTGCTCGAGCGCAACACCGCGCTCGGCCGGCTGGGCCGACGCTTGGTCTCGGGCAGCATCGAGAGCTGGCGCAGCACGTTCAAGATGCCGCGCAGGCCGATCTGGATCGACAGCTCTTCGAAACGCAGTGCCTCGCCGGCCTCGTAGACCATTACCGGCACGCCGATCTCGGCCGCCGCGTAGCGCAGCGAACCGCTTGGGGGTGCCGAGTGCAGCAGTACCGGCGCACTGAACGCCTTGGCCAGGGGTTCCAGGATCGGATCGTTGATGTCCGCACGGACCTGCGGCAGGTTGTCGCGGTGGATGGCGGCGGTATGCAGATCGATGCCGAAGTCCGCGCGACTGACGATCTCCGACATGAATACATGGCCAAGCCGGCCGGCCATCGAGCCGGATTCATTGCCGGGAAAGCTGCGATTCAGGTCGCGGCGGTCGGGGAGGTAGCGCGAACGGTTGTGGAAGCCGAACACGTTGACGATCGGTACCGCCATCAGGGTACCGCGCAGGCGCCGCATCTGTGGGACGCGCAGCACCCGGCGGATGATCTCCACGCCGTTGATCTCGTCACCGTGCACCGCCGCACTGACGAAGATCACCGGGCCATCGTGTCGTCCATGCAACACGTACGCCGGCATCGACACGGGATCATTGGTGTACAACCCCGGCAGCGGCAGGTTGACGGTGTTGCGCGTGCCTGGGGATATGCTCTTGTCACCGATCTGGAAGGCAGGGCGCGCGGTCGCCATCTCAGCCCTTCCCGCGGGTTCTGGTCTTGTTCGGTTGATGGTTCGTCTCGATGAACTGGATGATCAGGCCCGCGATGTCTTTCTGCGTGGCGCCTTCGATGCCCTCGAGCCCTGGTGATGAGTTGACCTCCATCACGACCGGGCCATGATTGGAGCGCAGGATATCCACCCCGCATACGTTCAGGCCCATGATGCCGGCCGCACGTGCGGCGGTGGAACGCTCCTCGGGTGTGAGCTTGATCAGGGTCGCACTGCCGCCGCGATGCAGGTTCGAGCGGAACTCGCCCTCCTTGCCCTGGCGCTTCATCGCCGCGACCACTTTCCCACCGACCACGAGGCAGCGGATATCTGCCCCCCCGGCCTCCTTGATGAACTCCTGGATCAGGATGTTCGCCTTCAGCCCCATGAACGCCTCGATCACGCTCTCCGCGGCCTTCTCCGTTTCGGCGAGTACCACGCCGATACCCTGGGTGCCTTCGAGCAGTTTGATCACCGCCGGTGCCCCACCCACCATCTTCAACATGTCCTGCACGTCGTCCGGGGAGTGGGCGAAACCGGTGACCGGCAGGCCGATACCCTTGCGCGCGAGCAGCTGCAGCGACCGCAGCTTGTCGCGCGAACGCGTGATCGCCACCGATTCGTTCAGCGGGTACACCCCCATCATCTCGAACTGGCGCAGCACCGCGGTGCCGTAGAAGGTCACCGAGGCGCCGATACGGGGAATCACCGCGTCGAATCCGGTCAGGTCTTCGCCCTTGTAATGGATCGACGGGCGCATCGAGGTGATGTTCATGTAGCAACGCAGCACGTCGAGCACGCGCACCTCGTGGCCGCGCTGCTGTGCGGCTTCGACCAGGCGGCGCGTCGAGTAGAGCTTGGGGTTGCGGGAAAGTATCGCAATTTTCATAAGGTTCACCTTTTCGTGGAATCCCGCGCGGACAGGTAGGATGCGGCCGGATCGACGCAGAATCCCCCTGCAACCAGTGCGGTACGCCCCAGCAACATGCGAAAGCGCATGCTGTCGCGGTTGGTCAGGGTGAGCTCGATGTCGTCGTCGAAGTCGAGCAGCACCATGCGGGTATTGATCACCAGGCGGAGTTCACGATGTCCGCCCGAGTCCGTGACCTGTCTTTGGTCCAGGATCTCGGCCTTGCAGTGCACGATCTCGTCGACCTCGCGCTGCAAGGGGTGGACGCCGAAACGCACCATGTCCCGTCCGTGGGCGCGGTACTGCTCGACATAGAACGCGTGCAGACAGGAGGTGCGCGCGCCGGTGTCCACCTTCGCCTTGATGCGCGCGATCCCCAACGCCGGCAGCGCCAGCCACTCCCGCCAGCCGAGCATGCTGTGTTCCTTGTTCACTGAATCCTATCCTGTTCCGGCCGCGGATCCTCGCCTGTGACATCTTTCTGCATGTGGACCACCCTTTGCGGGAACGGTATCTCGATACCGGCTTCGCGAAATGCATCATCGATCGCGAACAACAGATCGCTGCGCACCGACATCTTGTAATCGATATTGCTGATGAAGCAGCGCAGTTCGAAGTCCAGCGAACTGTCGCCGAAACCGATGAAGTACACGAGCGGTGACGCGACCCGCGGGTCGTGCAGCACCACCATCGGGTGTTCGCGCGCGACCCTGTGCAGGATGTCCCTGACCTGGCGCGTGTCTGAACCATAGGCGACGCCAACCGGCACCCGGACCCGGCCGAAGGTGTCCGTCAGCATCAGGTTGGTGACCTGATTGGATATCAGCTCCGAATTCGGTACCAGGACCTCGGCGCGGTCGAAGGTCTGGATCAGCGTGTAGCGGATGCTGACCTTGCGTACATAGCCCTCGGTGCCGCCGACGATGACCCAGTCGCCTGGGCGTACCGGGCGCTCGAACAGCAGGATCAGGCCTGATACGAAGTTGTTGACGATATTCTGCAGGCCAAAACCGATACCGACCGAGAGCGCGCCGGCCACGATCGCGATGTTCTGGAAATCCAGGCCCGCCATGCTCAATGCCAGCATGATCGCGATTCCGACAATCGTATAGCTGGTCAACGCGACCACCGATTGCCGGGCGCCGGCGTCGAGCGTGGTCTTGGTCAGCCAGCGCTCACCGAGTTGTTGGCGCAGCCAACGTGCCAGGGTCAGCAGAACGAGAAATGCGAACAGTGCGGCGATGAGCTTCACCGGTACGATGCGTACCGCACCGATGCTGAAACCGTCGGTGAACAGGTCGCGGACCACACCGGTATCCGATGCCGACACCTGCCAGCTGAACAGCAACCAGTAGCCGAGCGCGATCAAGGTGCCAATCCAGACCAGCCACTTCAATGCACTGAGGCCGGGCACCCGTTCGCCGCGTCGGTAGCCGAGCCATTGACGCGCCCCCGACTGTAGCTCGTTGTCGGCGTCACCGAGTGCGTTGAACAGCAGGCCGAACAGTGTCAGCAGCCACCAGCTGAGCAGCAGCCCGGTCCCGGTGCCGTAGACGCCGAGCGTCAGAAACCAGCCGAGGTTCAGATAGCCCAGCCATTCAGCGAGTGGGCCCGCCAGCAGCGCGATCGCGATCGGCAGTCGCAGGCTGCGCAGCGTCTCGAGGTCCTTGCGCTGAATCAGTCTCTGCACCAGCCACAGCGCGACCATGACGAGGGCGAACAGGAACGTCGCACGCAACAGCAACAGTGCGTCCTCGGCGAGGTAGTCTCCTATGCCGAACAGCTTCAGTGCCATCGCGACGATGATCAGCACCAGCAGCAGGCGCGCCGGCAGGCCTTCCGGGCACTGCAGATTGCCGTGGCATACGAACAGCTGGAGCAGGGGGGCGACGATCACGGAGATCACCAGCGCGCCGCCTATTCCTGCCAGCGGCGCCGCGCCCCCCACGTACAGCGAGATGGTCACCGCCAGAAACACGACCAGCGCCGGCGCACGCCGGCCATACATGTCGGCCAGCACGTTGCGTTTCCGCGGCACGCTGGGCTCGTCCGGGCCCGGCAGCGGAAACTGCTCGCGCAGCACCTGGCCGAACATGAGCGCGACCGGCAACAACAGCGACAGCAATATGAGGCCGACGCCGAGTGCCGGCCACGGCTCGAATACCAGGGGCTTGGCCGGTTCGGTCTGCAGACCGTTGATCACTATGTCGGAAAACGTCTGCCACACCGGGCGTTCGCGGTGCAGAAGTGCACGCGAGAACATCTGGCGGCGCTGCTTGAGCATCTGGTCGCGGGTCTCGCGCGCATTCAGTTCGATCAGGCGACACACCGCCAACTGGCGCTCGGTCGTCTGCTGTTGTTGCTGGAAACGTCGAAGCGCGTCACGCACTTCCGCGGCGGCGCTGCTGTCCGGCTCGCCCAGTGCGGAGATCTTCTGCTGGATGCCGGCGAGGCCCGTCTCGTACTCGCTGACACAGCGTTCTGCACGCTCACGCAGTGCAGCGATCTCCTGCTGCACCTGGGCAAACGCGCGATCGGTGGGCGGTTCCCGTTGCCAGTCCTTGATCAGCGTGTTGATCTGCTTCATTTGCGACTCGGCGCTGGTCGACCAGGTCGCGGTATCGTCTTTCTCGGTCGCCGCGCCCGGCGCGGTAAAGGGCGCGGACAGACACAGCCACAGCAGCAACAGCCGGGAGGCACGCAGCCAGGCGTTCATAAGGGCTTCTTGTCCTGTCGGGCTGAACGGAGGAACCCAACCGCCCGCTGTCGATTGTTGGCTAGCGGTGTCGGTTGAAGGATTGCGGCTATGATAGCCGGATGCGTGCCTGGCGAAACATGCAATTCCAGAACCTGTTGCTCATCGTGTGCCTCGGTAGCCCCTTGCCCGCGGTGGCGGAGGTATATCGGTGGACCGATGAGCAGGGGCGGGTGCACTACGGCGAGCGGCCGCCGGCCGAGGGGGCCAGTGTCGTCGACCTTGATCACAGCGCCCCTGACGGGGCTGTCGACGCCGAATTGGCGAAACGCCAGGCCCGCCAGCGCCGGATGCTGGATGCGTATGCGCATGAACACGAGAAAAAGGAACGCGCAGCGACGCGCGAAGCGGAACGCAAGTCCGCCGATGCAGCCCGCTGCCGCAAGTTGCAGGCGTACTGGCAGCGACTGAATCACGGCGGACCGATCTATTTCAAGCGCGACGACGGCGGGCGCGACTACCTCGACGAGAAGCAGCGCGAGGCGGAGAAGGCGCGTGTTCGTCCGGCCTATCTCGAGGCGTGCGGCAGTCCACCTTGACGGTGTCGGGCGACGCCGGAGATGTCGTGCTGGTACACGGCATGGGGTTGCCGGCGATGTCGCTCGGATTCCTCGCGGTCGATCTGCGGCGTGCCGGCTACCCTGTGCACTTCGTGCACTACCGCACGCGCGCCGCCGGGGTCGAGGGTCTGGTCAGACGTTTTTTGTTGCCGGTTTTCGAACGCTGCAGGCACGACCGGCCGATTCACGTGGTCGCGCATTCGCTCGGGGCCATCCTGGTACGTTGGTATCTGCAGGACGCCGCCCTGCCGACGGGCAGCCGCGTGGTATTGCTCGCGCCACCGAATCAAGGCAGCGAGGTCGTCGATCGCCTGCGCGATTGGCCGCCGTTTCGCTGGTTTGCCGGTGCAGTGGGTCAGCAACTCGGCACAGGCCCGGACGGCATAGTACGTCGCCTGCAGCCGGTAAACGCAGAGGTTGGCGTGATAGCGGCCAACCGATCCCTGCAGCCCTGGTTCTCGCGCATGCTGACCGGCGAAAACGACGGTGTGGTCACGGTGCGCGGCACCCGGCTCCCGGAGATGCGTGATTTCGTCGTCGTCGAAAGTGCGCACAACCTGATGCTGTTCAATGGCACGGTGCGGAATCAGGTGTTGCGTTTTCTGGCCACCGGCCGGTTCTGCCACTGAGCGTTCACGGGTTTTCCGCTCAACATTCCGCGAGCAGTTCCTGCATCATCCGTTCGGCCTGGCCGCCATAACCGCCACCGAACAGATTCAGATGATTGAGCACGTGATACAGGTTGTAGAGTGTCTTGCGCACCCGGTACCCCGGATCGATCGGCCAGGCCTCGCGGTAGGCGGCATAGAAGTCGGCACTGAATCCGCCGAACAGCTCGGTCATCGCCAACTCGGCCTCGCGATCTCCGAAGTAGGTCGCCGGATCGTAGATCGCCGGCGCGCCCGAGTCGGTGAAGCCGATGTTGCCTCCCCAAAGGTCACCATGCAGCAGCGACGCTTGCGGGTTGTGGTCGATCAGTGCCGGGAAGCGTGCCAGCAGCTGTTCGCCCAACACCTGTAACCGGCCACCATGGCCGTTGCGTGCCGCCTCTTCGAGCTGAAAGCCGAGCCGGCGATCGCGCCAGAACGCGGTCCAGTCGGGATCCGGCTCATTGCGCTGCAGGGTCGCACCGATGGTATTGGACCGGTGCCAGCCGAAGGTCGGGTTGTGATGCCGGTGCAGCTCGGCGAGCTGGCGGCCGGCGGTCCTCCAGCCGTCGCTGTCGCCGCGACCCAGGCGCAAAAACTCCAGCACGATGAAACTGTGACGGCCGCTGGTGCCGGTGCAGAGCGCGCGCGGTGCGGCGATGCTGGCGCTGTCCGCCAACGCGTTGAGTCCGTCCGCCTCGGCCTCGAACATCTCCAGTCGCGTCGCATCGTTGGTCTTTACGAACCAGGTCGCATGACCGTCGGTCAAGGCGAACGCCTGGTTGATGCATCCGCCGCCTTGTGCCCGCGGCGCGGAGGCCTGGAACGGCCGGCCGGTCGCGCGGCCAATCTGATCCGCTATGTCGCGCCAAAGATCCACTGCTCGGGTGCTCGTCAATCGGGTGTTCGGACAAAGGGGGTTGGCCGCAGCGGGCGGCCACTCTCGCCCGACAGGGTAAGCGTTCGGGCGCGTGTCCCGCAAAACTGCACACGCCGGTGTTTTCCCGTTTTCGGTAATACCTGCCCGGATCTGGGAATGCGCGAAAACCATTGGATTTTCGTTTTTTCGCCGTGCGTCAGATGATTAGCGCCAGGTTCCCGGTTGGCCCAAAGACTGCATCACAAGGTGTTTGGGTATTTTGTCGCCGTCGGCGGCGGTGCGAATGGGGAAATGCCCGGCAATGATTGCGCGTCTCTTCACGCTGGGACTGGCCGCGTTACTGAGCACCTTGGACTGTCGTGCCGCGCCACCGGATCCAGGGAAGTTGAGCGGACGGGCGCTTGGCCAGTATGTATTCCTGACCTATTGCGCGGGCTGTCACGGCTTTGACGGTCTGGCGTTCTTTCCGTCGGCGCCCTCGTTCGCGATGGGTGACCGGCTCGCGAAGAGCGACATGGAGTTGATGCGCAGCATCCTCAAGGGCCGTAACGCGATGCCCTCGTGGGAGGACAAGCTACCGCTCCGATGGCTGGAGGAGGCACTGGCCTACATTCGGCATGTCGCATTCGCCACCCACGACGCGAGCAGTCCGCCGATCAACCAGATGCCCGAGAGCTTCTTCATTTTCGCGCCGCTGGGGACGGACATGATCCTCGATTGGCCGGTCGACATCCCCTAGGCCGGGTGTCGGTTCAGACTGTGCCACGCGGTTGATGGCCGATGCGTTCCCGCAGCGGACTGCTACGCGGAAAATGCGCGCGCAAAAATGCCATCTGGTCGGCCAGCACATGGCGACCCTGCAGATAGATGTATTCGGCGTGCGTCGGGGCGAACGGGATCGCCAGCAGCTGCATACCCGCCTGCTCCGGCGTGCGCCCGGCCTTGTGGTTGTTGCAACGGGTGCAGGCGGTCACCACGTTGGTCCAGAGGTTCTGCCCCCCCTGGCTCAGCGGCGTCACGTGGTCGCGCGACAGGGCGCCCTGGCTGAATCGGTCGCCGCAGTACAGGCACAGGTGGTCGTCACGCTGGAACAGCGTGCGATTGCTCAGCGGGGGCGTGTAGCTGTCGCGCAGCTGGTGGTTGCCATGGGTAGCCACGATCGAATTGATCTCGATCGTGCTGCGTCTCCGGGTCAGCGCATTGATGCCACCGTGCAGTGTGAACAACGGCTCGCCGCACACGTAGGCGACCATGTCGAGAAAGTGCAGCCTGGCGGCCGCGCGGAAGTCAATCCATTCCAACGGCATTCCGGACGCGTCGGTACGCAGGATCTGCTGTGTAAGATTCGGCACAGGCACCACCTACACGAGGGTTGCCCGGTTATTGCATAGATCTCGACGCGATTTCAAGCGCCGCCCGCGGGCCGGAGAGCGGCGCGCTGCGCGTACCATTGCAGGGGTGACGGTGCGCGCCCGACACGGCCCCACGCAGCTGCGACCGCTGGCTGGTCCGGGCGATATCACCGCTACGCGGCGGGCGGGACGCACGGCCGGGCTAAATCCTGCGCTCACTTATGCACACTTCCCGGGCACCCCGGCAACCCGAGGGTTGTTCCTAAGGTGGGCCCCGGTAGAGCCCCGGTATTATTTGTAACACTTTGATGTATTGGTATTTTTCGGTAGACTCCGTCGCCTCGACAGGGCCCGCTGGAAGATCGCGTGTTGCGACGCAACATGGGTTTCGCAGGGTCCTTCCACAAAGTTATCCACAGATTTCAGCATTGACCACTAAGCCACTGATTGCCCGAGTATTCATTGCGCCGCCTCGCGCGGCCGGCGGGCCACTTCGGCGGATGTCGAGCGGCGCCGGGCGCGCATGAGCGGGCAGGTCGCACAGGTCGCGGTCGCTGCGCCGCTACATTCGCTGTTCGACTACCTGATCCCCGATGGGATGTCCGCGGTTGTTGGCGGTCGCGTGCAGGTGCCGTTCGGTCGTTCGCAGCTCGTCGGTGTCGTGGTTGCCACAGGTGGTGCGAGTGCATTGGCTCCGCATCGCCTCAAGCCGTTGCATACGGTGCTCGACAGTGAGCCGCTGTTCGCCGGGGCGGATCTGGAATTCCTCGCCTGGGTGGCCGCCTACTACCACTACCCGATCGGCGAAGTGGTGGCGGCCGCGTTGCCGGCGCGTCTGCGTCGCGCACTCCCCGTGCTGCCGGCGGGCGAACCGGGATGGCGGTTGACCGGGAAGGGACGTGCGCAACTCGCCGATCCGCCGCCGCGCGCGCCACGCCAGGCTGCTTTGCTGCGTTGGTTCGCGGGGCGCCCTGGCGGTATCGCGACGCGTGACGCGCTGCGCAGCGCGCCGCACAGTGCCGACACAACGCGGGCCTTGCGCGACAAGGGTTGGATCGAGGCCGTCAGCGTGGAGCAGCCTGTCGCCGGGCCGACCACAAGTGCCGCCAGACACACGCTGAACGGCGAACAGGCCGCGATCGTCGCCGCGGTCTCCGCTGACCTCGGCCGGTTTTCGGTCACCTTGGCAGACGGCGTGACCGGGAGTGGCAAGACCGAGGTGTATCTGGAGCTGGCGGCGACCGTGATCCGGCGTGGCGCCTCGGTGCTGGTGCTGGTGCCCGAGATCTCGTTGACGCCACAGTTGCTGCGCCGTTTTCACCGGCGCCTGGGAGACACCGTCTGCGTCACCCATTCCGGATTGGCGGAGAAGCCGCGCGAGCTGGCATGGCAGCGCATGCGGCGGGGCGCCGCGCGTGTGATGTTGGGCACACGGTCGTCGGTGTTCACGCCGATCGCCGACCTGGGACTGATCATCGTCGACGAGGAGCATGATCCTTCGTTCAAGCAGACCGAGGGTCTGCGTTATTCGGCGCGTGATCTCGCCGTGGTCCGTGCCCAGCGAGCCAACTGTCCGCTGGTGCTGGGTTCAGCGACCCCGTCGTTGGAAAGTCTGCGCAATGCCGAGGCGGGGCGTTATCGGCACATGCGACTGGAGCGCCGTGCAGGCGGTGCGCGCAGTCCGCGAATCGACCTGCTCGACCTGCGTGACCAGCCACTGCATTGCGGCGTCAGCGAGCCGTTGCTCGAGCGGGTCGCGACGACGCTGCAGCGCGGTGAACAGGTGATCCTGTTTCTCAATCGGCGCGGATTTGCACCGGTGCTCAGTTGTTTCAGCTGCGGCTGGTTGTCCGATTGCCCACGTTGCGATGCGCGCCAGACGGTGCATCAGGCGACTGGCCAGTTGTGGTGCCATCACTGCGGTGCGCAACGGCCTGTGCCTCGCACCTGCCCTGAATGCGGCGCGAACGACCTGCATCCGCTCGGCCAGGGTACCGAGCGCCTGGAGGGCTTTCTCGCCAAGCGCTTTGCCGGCTATCCGCTGATCCGCCTGGACCGCGATGCGACGGCCCGCAAGGGGAGTCTCGAACAGCAGCTGCAGCGGCTGCACGACGCCGAGGCCGCGCTGTTGGTGGGGACCCAGATGCTGGCCAAGGGTCACCATTTTCCGCGGGTCACGCTGGTCGGTGTGCTGGACATCGATGGGGGTCTGTACAGTGCCGATTTCCGCAGCACCGAACGCCTGGCGCAGTTGCTGGTCCAGGTCGCCGGTCGCGCGGGGCGCGGGGAACGCGCAGGCCGGGTGTTGATCCAGACACGGTTCCCCGATCACCCCCTGCTGCAGACCCTCGTGCGCCACGGTTATCCCGCGTTCGCGCATCAGGCGCTGGCAGAACGCCGCGCATCACAGTTGCCGCCGTACAGTCACCAGGCGATGCTGCGCGCCGAGGCGCCGCACATCGAGCAGGCGCGGAGCCTGCTCGACGAGATCGCCGAATGGGCGAGATCGCACGCGGTCGACGGTGTCGAGATCTGGGGTCCGGTGCCTGCGCCGATGACGCGGCGCGCCGGGCTGCACCGGGTGCACCTGCTGTTTCAGGCCGCGCAGCGTGATGCTTTGCACAGAATGCTCGACCCGTTGCCCGCCTACCTGAGCCGTCTTCCGGCGGCGCGCCGCGCACGCTGGAGTCTCGACGTCGATCCGATCGACCTGTACTGAGCACGGCCGCGTCTGCCGCAGCGGTCGGGTTCCTGGTATCCTCGTGCGCCCTTCATTCGCGCGAACGCCCAGCATGAAATCGCAAATCGCCGTCCTGGTGTCGCAGGCCCTCGAGCAACTCGTCGCCGAGCAGGTGCTCGCGGCCGCCGACATCCAGACACCGGTGATCGAACGCACCCGCGATCCCGCGCACGGAGACTTCGCCACCAACGCCGCCCTGGTCAACAGCAAGGCGGCGAAGATGCGCCCGCGTGACCTTGCCGAGCGCCTCGTTGCGGCGCTCCCGTTGTCGGCGATGGTCTCGGCGGTCGACATCGCCGGGCCGGGGTTCATCAATTTCCGGCTGGCTGACGCCGCGTATCGGCTGCTGATTCCCGAGATCCTCGAACAGGGCCACTCCTTTGGCCGCAGCGAACTTGGTGCCGGCAGACGTGTCCAGGTGGAATTCGTGTCCGCCAACCCGACCGGGCCCCTGCACGTCGGGCACGGCCGCGGTGCCGCCTACGGCGCGGTGGTTGCCGATCTGCTCGACGCCGTCGGCTATCGGGTGCACCGCGAGTACTACGTCAACGACGCCGGGCGGCAGATGGATATCCTCGCGACCTCGGTATGGTTGCGTTATCTCGAGTTGTGTGGCGAGGCGCTGGACTTTCCCAGCAACGGCTACAAGGGCGACTACGTCTGGGACATCGCTGCGACGCTGCACCGCGACCATGGCGACGCCTACCGGCATATCGCTGCCGAGGTGTTCGAGGGCGTGCCGCTCGATGCGCCGGCCGGCGGCGACAAGGAATCGCATATCGACGGATTGATCGCGCGGGCCAAGGCCCTGCTCGGCGACAATCGCTACCGCTTCGTATTCGAGCTCGGCCTGAACGTGATCCTCGACGATATCCGTGACGACCTGAGCCTGTTCGGCGTCGACTACCAGGAGTGGTACTCGGAACGTTCGCTGACCGAGTCCGGCGCGGTGAACAAGGCCATCGACCGCCTGCGTGCCTCCGGTCACCTGTATGAAAAAGCCGGTGCCTGGTGGTTCCGGTCCACCGATTTTGGCGACGAAAAGGACCGCGTCGTGGTGCGCGACAACGGCCAGACGACCTATTTCGCGTCGGATATCGCATACCACATGGACAAGCTCGAGCGGGGTTTCGACCGGGTGATCGACATCTGGGGCGCCGATCACCACGGTTATATTCCGCGGGTCAAGGCGGCCCTGCAGGCGACCGGGGCGGATGCGTCGAAACTGGATGTACTGTTGGTGCAGTTTGCGGTCCTGTACCGGGGCGGCGAGAAGGTGCAGATGTCGACGCGCTCCGGCGAGTTCGTCACCTTGCGGGAGTTGCGCAAGGAAGTCGGCCGCGATGCGGCGCGTTTCTTCTACGTGATGCGGAAATGCGAGCAACACATGGATTTCGACCTGGATCTCGCAAAATCGCAGTCCAGTGACAACCCGGTGTACTACGTGCAGTACGCGCATGCGCGCATTCACGCGGTGTTGCGGCAGGCCGCGGAACGCCTGATCGACGTTGCGCCGAGCGAAGGCGCCGCAAACCTCGAGCAGCTGGTCGAGAGCCACGAGCTCGATCTGTTGAAGGCCCTGTCTCGTTACCCCGAGGTCGTCGAATCGGCCGCGAGCAACGAAGAACCGCATCAGTTGACCAACTACCTGCGTGAGTTGGCAAACGCCTTCCACACCTACTACAACGCCCATCAGTTCCTGGTCGACGACGCGGCATTGCGTGACGCGCGCATCAAACTGATCCTGGCGACCCGGGAGGTGCTGCGCAATGGATTGAATCTGCTCGGCGTCTCGGCGCCCGAGCAGATGTGACAGGTCGTCCTGACGGGTTAAAATCCGTTCCCAAGAAGGACCCCGCCGTCGATCGCTGTGACGCGAGCTGAAACCGCTGTGCCTCGAGACTACAAACACCGCGCGCACAAGAAACCGCAGAAAAAGCCGCTGCCCGGCTGGTTGTGGCTGCTGACCGGCCTGCTGCTGGGCGGCATGATCGTCGGCCTCGTCTGGCTCAAGGGGCAGTCGCTGGACGCGGGCGGTGACTGGGTGGGCGCCAAGCCCGATCGGCCGCCGCAGGGCAAGGCGGCGGCCGCGAAGGTCGTGGAAACCCCGCCACCGCCGAAACCACGTTTCGACTTCTACAGCGAACTGCCGAAGATGGAGGTCGTGGTTCCCGACGAAGAGATCGACCGCCCGGCGCGCGCACCCGAACGCAGTCCGGCAGTGGCCGAGGTCTACCTGCTCCAGGTCGGGTCCTTCCGCCGGGCGCAGGATGCCGACCGCCTCAAGGCGCAGCTGGCCCTGCTCGGTTTCGAGGCCGAGGTCGTGCGCGCACAGCTGAACCCACAGGATGCAAGGTACCGCGTCCGGTCCGGCCCCTATGCCGGGACGCAGGCGCTCAACAGCGCGCGCCGACGGCTCGCCGACAATGGCTTCAAGGGCATCGTGATCCGGGTCGGGGGCGGTTGAATCGGGCGCCTAGCGGCCTGCGCTGTGCGCCGCCAGCCAGGCACGTACGGTGGCCACCAACTGCTCCTGCACGCCGACGAATCCCGCACGGGCGCCGGCCACTGCGACCTGGCGGAAATTGCCGGCGGGCATTTGCGCGCCGGCCCGCCGCCGCGCATCCGCGTTGTCGTCGACTGTCGCGACGTCATTTGCCGCATACAGGTCCAGCACCGGCTGCTGCAGGGTACGCAGTACCGCGAGGCCGCCGACGGCGCTGTCCTCGGTGATCGCCGAGCTGACCAGCACCACACCGAGCAGATCCGAGCTGCCCTTGTCCGCGAGGAACTGCACAGCGACCGGTCCGCTGTCGCCGACGCCGATCACCACCAGCCGCTTCAGGTCCCGCCCGCGCAGCCAATCGAGACCCGCCTGCAGCCGCCCGCTGATCACCGCATGTGTCCCCAGCCAGTCCGCACGCCGCGCGCGTTCGGGCACCGAGGGCAGTTGCAACGACAGTGTCTCCCATCCACCGCCGGGCAGTCCCAGGCGCAGCGGCTGCACCACTTCGTGACTGTCGGCATTGGTGCCCTGGTCGTGCAGTATCACGACCGCGCCGCGTACTTCCGGAAGGTCGCTCGGCGCGTGTAATGCGAAGAAGGTGCCGCCGTCGTCGTTCAGCTCGATCCGCTCGCCGCGCAGGTCGCCGGCGGCGGCCCAGGATGCGGCCAGACGCTGATCGGCAAGCAGATCGCCTGCCGCGTCGCCGGGCGCGAACACACACAGCGCGAGGGCGCTGGCCAAAGCAATGTCTCTCATGCCTGTGGGCTGCAAAGCGATGGGCTTTCCGGTAAAGTCTGCCGTCCGAATCGATCCGGCGGGCCCGAAGTCGGTAAATCCCGGTCTCTCCGGGGCGAGCGGCGGCGCACGGACATTCAGGTCCCGCAACCTGCAGTATTGACGGTTGCGTGCCGCGTGCCATCCCGGGCGCGCGCGATGCCGAATCGAAACAACGTATCTTGGGGCCCGGTTAACCGGGGCGTTCAGCAGAATTTTAGCGCCGGTTGACCGGCTTGGGAGTGACGACATGGCCGATTACGCGATCGCACCGTCCATTCTTTCCGCGGACTTCGCGAAACTGGGCGAAGAATGCGACAAGGTGCTGGCGGCGGGTGCCGATTTCATTCATTTCGACGTGATGGACAACCACTACGTACCGAATCTGACGATCGGCCCGCTGGTCTGCGAGGCGTTGCGCAAGCACGGTATCACTGCGCCGATCGACGTGCACCTGATGGTCAGCCCGGTCGACCGGATCGTCGGTGATTTTGCGGCCGCAGGCGCGACCTACATCACTTTCCACCCGGAGGCCTCCGAGCACATCGATCGCACCCTGCAGTTGATCAAGTCCGAAGGTTGCAAGGCCGGTCTGGTGTTCAACCCGGCGACGCCGCTGAGCCATCTGGAATATGTGATGGACAAGATCGACATGATCCTGCTGATGTCGGTGAACCCGGGCTTCGGTGGCCAGAGCTTCATCCCCTCGGCGCTCGACAAGCTGCGTCAGACGCGCGACCTCATCAAGGCCTCGGGACGGGACATCCGCCTGGAGATCGACGGCGGCGTCAAGGCCGACAATATCCGCGAGATCGCGGCCGCGGGTGCGGACACCTTCGTCTCCGGTTCAGGGATCTTCGGCAAAGGCAAGGATTCCGATCCCAATCGGTACGACAGCGTCATCGCGGAGATGCGCGGCGAACTGGCGAAGGCGGGATGACCCAGGTGTCGACGCAGTCCGCGGTCCTGAAAAGGCCCAAGATGGTGCTGATCGACGTCGACGGCACCCTGGTCGACAGCGTGCCGGATCTGGCGTATTGCGTCGACGAGATGATGAAACGCCTGGGACGCGCGCCTTGTGGCGAGGCCGCAGTGCGCAACTGGGTCGGCAACGGCGTGGAACGCCTGGTCAAACGGGCGTTGCTCGGACAGCTTGACGGCGAGCCCGACGAACAGGAGTTTGCACGCGCCTATCCGTTGTTCCTCGAGTTGTATGCCGAGAATACGTCGAAGCGCTCGTGCCTCTACCCGGGCGTCCGTGAGGGACTCGACTACCTGCGGGCCCAGGGTTATCGATTGGGCTGCGTCACCAACAAGGCGGCCCAGTTCACGATCCCCTTGCTCAAGGACCTGGGGGTGCACGATGCATTCGGCATCGTGGTCTCCGGCGATACCCTGCCGGTGAAAAAACCGGACCCGGGTCCGTTGCTGCACGCCGCGCGCCATTTCGGTGTCAGCCCGGACGATGCATTGATGCTGGGCGATTCCAAGAGTGACGTCACGGCGGCAAGGGCGGCCGGTTTCCAGATCGTCTGCATGAGCTATGGCTATAACCATGGCGAGGACATCCGCCGCTACGCCCCGGACGCGGTGATCGACTCGATGGCCGAATTGAGAGACCTGGTCTGAGGTTTCCGACCCGGTCGCGCCGCCCACCGGGTGTATGAACGCAAAAACCCCGCACCTCGGTGCGGGGTTTTTGCTGGCCGTGCGGCCGGTCAGCGCGGAGTCATTACTCTGCGGCTTCGACCTGCGGGGCAACCGGCGGAACCGGTGCGTAGCCGTACGGGCCATAACCGTAGAACGGCTGCTGGTAGTTGTAGCCGCGGCCCCAGCCGTCGCCGTAGCCGTAGCCGTTGCCGTAGCCGCGCATGTTGGTGTGGCCACGACCCGAGAAGTTCATGCTGAAGGTGCCTTCGCCAGCGGCGTCGCCGGTACCGTCGAACACGCCGTTGGTGTAGCCGTTGCCGGCGCCATAGCCGTTGTTGTAGCTGTTGTCGTAGCCATTACCCCACCAAGCGGAGGCCTGGGTGGCAGCGAGGATGGCAGCGATAGCGATGATCTTTTTCATGTCGTTTCTCCGAGTTTGCTTTTCTGGAACCCGCAGGCCCCTTGGTTTGGTCTGGTTTCCCGCCGGTCTCGGCGGTGAGGCGATACAGCTGCCGTTGAGTTGAAGTATATAAGCAAATGCTAAAATGTCAATATAGAATTTGCGTATGCGGGAGCCCGGTGCCGCCCGGCGGAAACCTCGGGCAGGGTGGCCTTGGCGATAAAGGTTTTTTTGGCTACTGTTATCGGCCTTGCGCCTACCGACACTGCGTACCGATGACCTATCTCGCACACATCAGGACACACTCCGCAGGCCCGCGATGGCGGCGCTGAGTTCGCCGTGCCCTGTCCTGCCGTCTATTTGTGTGGAGTGAACAATGACCCCCGAGCAATTCGCCGCCCTGGTCGACCAGGGCTACAACCGCATTCCCGTGGTCTGCGAGGTCCTCGCCGACCTCGATACCCCGCTTAGCGTCTATCTGAAGCTTGTCGACGGGCCCTACGGGTTCCTGTTCGAGTCGGTTCAGGGCGGCGAAAAGTGGGGTCGCTACTCCATCATCGGCCTGCCTTGTCGGACCATCCTGCGGGTCGTCGGCAACCAGGTGACGGTGCACGATGCCGGCAGCGAGGTGGAGCGGGCCACCGTCGACGACCCGTTGCAGTTCGTCGAGTCGTTCAGGCAGCGCCATCGCGTACCTGAGCTCGATCAGCTGCCGCGCTTCAGCGGCGGACTGGTCGGGTACTTCGGCTACGACACCATCGCGTACATAGAGCCGCGCCTGCGCAACGCCGACAAGCCGGACCCGCTCGGCTGTCCGGACATCCTGCTGATGGTCGCCGACGAGGTCGTCGTCTTCGACAACCTGAGCGGGCGCATGTACCTGATTGTGCATGCCGATACCACCCGTGGAGAAACGCTCGACCAGGCCTTGGCACGCATCGGCGAATTGGTCGAGCGGGTGCAACAGGGCGCACCGCGGCACCGTTCGACGCACCGGCGGACAGTCGATGAGGCCGACTTCGTTTCCGGCTTCACCGAGGCCGGGTTCAAGCGCGCGGTCGAGCGCATCAAGCAGTACATACTGGATGGCGACTGCATGCAGGTGGTGGTCTCGCAACGGTTGTCGATCCCGTTCGGTGCCCGGCCGCTCGATCTGTACCGCGCGCTGCGCGGTCTCAACCCGTCGCCGTATATGTACTTCCTCGATCTCGGCGATTTCCAGATCGTCGGCTCCTCGCCGGAGATCCTGGTGCGTGTCGAAGACGGCGAGGTCACGGTGCGACCGATCGCCGGCACCCGCCGGCGTGGGCGCAGCGAGCAGGAAGACCGTGCATTGGAGGCCGAGCTGCTGGCCGATCCGAAGGAATTGGCCGAGCACCTGATGCTGATCGACCTCGGGCGCAACGATACCGGCCGGGTCGCCGAGGTCGGTAGTGTGCGCCTGACCGACAAGATGGTCGTCGAGCGCTATTCGCACGTGATGCATATCGTGTCGAATGTCGTCGGTCGGCTGCGCACCGGGTTGAGCGCGATCGATGTGCTGCGTGCGACCTTCCCGGCCGGTACCGTTTCCGGGGCGCCGAAGATTCGCGCGATGGAGATCATCGACGAACTCGAGCCGGTCAAGCGCGGGGTCTACTCGGGTGCGGTCGGCTACCTGTCGTGGAACGGCAATATGGATACCGCGATCGCGATCCGCACCGCGGTGGTCAAAGACGGTCAGCTGCACATTCAGGCCGGGGCCGGGATCGTCGCCGATTCGGTGCCCCAGCTCGAATGGGAGGAGACAATGAACAAGGGCAGGGCGATGTTCCGTGCGGTCGCGCTCGCCGAGGCCGGCATCGATCGCTATCCCTGCGACGACGAGGATTGAGCGCGCGGCGCTGCGACCGCGCAGCCGCCGCCTGTTCGCTGGGTGTCCCGCCGTCGAGGCCGTTCACACGCGCGGCAATTCCGCGATGGTCGATGGATCTCCGCGCCGATGCGCCGGAGAAAACAGGGAGGTGGACGGGAAGGTCCACCCCCCTGGCTAGCTGTCACCCTGGGCAACCGTTGCGGTTGCCCAGACGATGGCTTCACTCAGCGGCGTCTCCGGCCTCGTCTTCTTCCAGCCAGCAGGCATAGAAGTAGTTGCCGGCCGGGGTCGAGCGCAGCTGTGCCTCGCCCTGTTGCGAGAACACCCCACCGCTGTCCTTGGCGAGCGCGGTCCAATCCCAGATGACCTCGGGGTCGCTGTGATCGACCGGCTCGTAGCCGTCCTCAGGCAGCACGCCATACGCCGAGTATTCGAACGTCGTACCGTAGTTGGTACTGCGGGCATAGAAGAGGTCCGCTGGCCGACCGATCGGTTCGTCCTCGTCATCCGACAGGTCGGTGTTGACGTTCTCGTCCGCGTTGACCGCCGTGCCATAGGAGATGAACACGACGTTCGGCGCGAGCTTGTCTTCACGCAGGCACGGAGCGGCAGCCCCGCGACGGTCCACGCAGGCCTTGATGGTACCCGGCGGTGACACGACGCGCGGTTCGGCCACGGTGTACTTGGTGTTTTTCAACAGGCTGACGTTGCGCGGCGGTTCCGGGACGCCGGCGGCGTAGTCGGTGCATTCGAGTTCGGCACCTTCACCCTGGATGTCGCCGACACGCTGGCAGTGCTGAGTCAGCACCTTCGCCCGCGGATCGGTGGTCCAGGTCTGGCCGCCATCGAACGAACGCCTGACATAGAAGTTGTACACATCGTTGGCGTTACGCGCAGCGGCCCAGTTCGGCGTCCATGAATAACCCATGACGACGAAGCCACCGCGGATCTGTCCACGGTGCGCGATCGCGTTGTCGTAGGGATTCGCATAGGACTCGTCGAGCAGGTTGGACAGGCTCCAACTCCATTCGGTCACCTTCGGCACGCCGCCTTCGGTGTCCTCGTCCGTCCCCTCCACCGTCACCGCACTCATGTTGGTCACGCGGCCGGCCAGACAGGTCGCCGGATCGTTCACGCCATCGTATGCCGTGCAGGTGAAGTTGCTCGCTGCATAGGGGTTGAGTTTCGGGTTGTAGCCGTCGTCAGCCGGCAGCGAGCCGAGCGGCGCGCTCATGCGGGCGAGCATGATGTCGGAAGGACCGCCCTTGCCCTCGATGCCCTGTTTCCACAGCGCCAGCAGTGGTGTACGGCCGGTGCTCGCAGTGGTCGGCACCATGCCGGCACCTTGCAGCATGAAGCGAATGCGCCGGGCATTCTCGGTCACGTACCGCGAATCGGCCGGGTACAGGTTCGCGAGCGATTGTGCGGGCGTGTAAGGAAGCGCCACGGTATCGTCGAGCCAATAGCTATGACCGTCCGGATCCCGATACGGGCCGTTGACACGCAGACCCGCGGCGATGGTCTCGGGCTTCTTGAAGTCGAAGCTGTGGTAGTAGACGTCTTTGCCCTGGAACAGCGCAAAGAACTCACAGGCCTCCTGGTCCGCATCCGCGATCTGACCATCGCAGTAGTCAGGCACGAATTCGCCCAGCCCCTTGGTCTCCTCGTAGGCGAGGATCGCCCAGGCACCGGCGGTATTGCCCGCGGCGTCGGTATAGGGCTGCAGGAACAGGTTCGGCCGCGAAGCGCCGGTGTCGCCGTTGAGCAGCCGTCCGTCGCTGGCGACGCAGACGTTCTTGTCGTCGACCGTCACGAAGTGATCGCAATAGTCCGCTTTACCCTCGGCGTCCTGGTCGAAGTCGTAGGCGCACCACGGGCGCCCCGGAGACAGGTAGTTGTCTTCGTTGCAGGCCGCGTTGTCGGTGATCCGTACCGGTACCGAGAACGGATACAGGGCGCGTACGCGCGGTGTGCCGTCCTCGTTGGTGTCCTGAGGATCGCCACTCGGTACGTCGGCGGTATCGATCGCGGAGAACTTCTGACCCCAGCCTACCCAGCTGTACCAGACGTCGGTCTGGTTGTTGGTCGTGGCACCGGAGCCGCCGTCGCCCGGTCCCGCGGCACTGCCGAGACGCAGTCCGTCGGGGTCTTCCTGCCAGGCCATCGCAAAGCCGGCACCACCGCCACCGCCCATGAAGATCTGCAGGGCGTCGCGGCTACCCGATGTGAGGCGCTCGGACTTGTAGAGCTGCACGACCGGTGCGCCCTTCGGATCCATGTAACCCAGCTTGTTCATGGTCGCCCGGGAAGCCCAGACGCAGCTGTAGGGCACCTCGCCCAGACCGAGGTCCTGGTACTCGGGATCGGCATCGTAGTCGATCGAGCCCTGGCTGCCGGCCACACCGTACAGGTCCGGATAGACCGGCGCGATGCATTTGTCATCGGCGTCCACGATCGGGTCACCGTTCGCATCCAGGGTGCACTCCGCGTAGGCCGGTCGGCCGGTCGAGCAGAATTTGTCGGTCCAGGATACGGCGATGAAGTTGCCTTTCACCTGCTGGACCGGTTTGCGCGAGTCGCCGTACTTGGTTTCGCCGTCCTCGGTGGAGAACGAGCTGCGGTCGCCGGTCTTGGACAGGTTGTAGCGTTTGTAGGTCGCGCCGTCGTCCAGCGAGACCGCGAGGAAGACGTCCGATACGCCGTAGGGCTCCACTTCCTCCTCGTAGGAAACCACGATGGGCTGGACCTGGCAGACGTTGTCGTCGGCCGTGCCATCCGCATCGGCGACCAGATCGCCGACCAGGCACAGACTCGGGTCCGCCGGGTCGCGGTCATTGAGCGCCGTACCGTCGGCCTTCTGCGCCGGGACATAGATGGTCGCGGCATTCATCTTCGCCTTCGCACTGGCATATTCCGGGTTGTGCGAGACGTTCTTGAGGAAGATGCCGCTGGGACTGTCGGGGTTGGCGACGATCAGCGACTGATCCTCGGCGAGTGGATTGAAGTAGGGGTTGTAGATAACCTTCCTCAGCCAGATGTCGCTGGCGACGATCTCGGGTTCCGCGGCGGCCGCTATGCCGGCCGATGCCGCGAGCACGCACGCCGCCAGGGGTGTGAGCGTTCGTTTGAGGTACATCATTGTAGGTTCCTCCTTGAGTCAACTTCTTGGGTCGGAGGCCGGGCCACAACGGCTTGCGGTGGCGACCCGTTTATAGCGGCACTTTGACTGCGGTGTGCCGGAATTCGAAACTCGTTAATGAAATATATAAACAGCGACTCTATTTTCGTCATTGAGAATCCACACGACGGAATGTATGTCGGTTGCCGACTGTTTGCCGGCTTGTGTATCTCAGTATGTAGGTAGGCTCGGCTTTATTTAGTTCTATATCTTCATGCTAGGCCCGGGTGCCGGCGCGGTGCGGTTGCGTATTTTGACCTGCATCAAACGACCGCGTCGTGAGCGCCGCGTCGACGAACGAAACCCTGTGAATCGATTGATCCACATTAAAGGCCGGCGCAACAGCACTGCGTAGAATGCGCCCATAGCACCGGTCCAGGTGTATCGTCGGGGTGTACGCAATGCCCGGGCGCCGGCGGTGGCTTAATGTCGCGCTGGGGCGAAACGCGCGAAAGGGCGATATATATCTCGACCGGCCAGCCCGCCGACAGCGACTGCCTGGATCGTGGTCGATTGCCCTACTGCGGCTCTGATGAAGCGATGAGGGAGTCGCGTGGATGCTGTATCCCCGATTCGCGGACCTGTCGATACGACACCGATTGTCAGCTTTATTTACAATTGTTCTGGTGCCTTTCAGGCGTGTCCATTTAACTGCATGTAATAACTAAGTAACCTGTTTGTGGCGCGAAACTTGCGAGTCGTCCGACAGGCATAGGTTGCTGAGACGGAGATGTAAAACATGAAAATCAAAACATTCCTGGCCGGCCTGGTGCTGGCCGCCTTTTCGGGTTCGGGTCTGGCAAGCCAGATCGTCCTCGATATCACTTTCGACGCCTTCCCCGAGGAGACGGCATTCGGGCTGTGGGACGCCGCGACGGCGCCCAGCGAGGCGGATTATCTCGCCAATGCCGGTCTTGCGCTGAGTGGCTACGCCTATGACGTGGCAGCCAGTTCGCCGATCGGTTTCGGCGACGGGTACGTCCTCCCTGGCGATTTTCTCGGTGAAGCCCCCGGACCCTGGCAGTTCGTCTGGGATATCGATGTTGGCCACTACACCTTCATGCTCTATGACGACTTCGGCGACGGTATCTGCTGCGCCTTTGGCGACGGCGAGTACACCCTGACGGTGGATGGTGTCCAGGTCGCCAGCGGGGGTGATTTCGGAAGCATCGACAGGGTCGAGTTCAGCGCGGTGCCGCTGCCTGGCAGTCTCGCGTTGCTGAGTCTCGGACTGCTCGGATTCGGTCTGCGCAAATTGCAGACCCGCTGAGCCGGGACGGTTGTAGGCGATACGGGGCCGCACCTCGGGTGGGGCCCCTGTTGCAGTGAAGTGTTCGGCTGTCGCGCCCTCGCGGCGCGCAGCACCCTGTCGCATCCACTCGCGGATGCGTGTCGCGGTTCGACGGACCCGACGACGCCTCTTTTCGGGGCGCCCCCCCTGCATTAATGATGCGATGCGTTCCATCGCGCTGTTACATCGCCGCTGCGGTACGGTGAGGGCGGTTCGGCTGGTATTGCTACTGTCCGGGCGCCCATCGATCGCGCAGGGTCTTCCGCGGCCGCCCAGCGACGAGACCCGCTCGGACAATTTCGACGGCTTCGCGGCTACAGTCGCGACCCATTCTGAGCGACAATCACCGGCTTGACGCGAGCCACGGGGGTTCGACCGCGACTGCGGCCCCCTTCTGTGCTCGGGATGGTCGGCCCATGGCCCGTCGAAGCCAGCGAAACCGAGATGCCAGGTCCCCTATGCTGTTGATGATCGATAACTACGACTCCTTCACGTTCAACATCGTGCAATATTTCGGTGAGCTCGGTGCCGAGGTGAAAGTCGTGCGCAACGACGAGATTGACGTCGCCGGGATCGCGGCGCTGCAGCCGAGGCAGCTGGTGATTTCGCCGGGACCCTGCACGCCGGACCAGGCCGGGGTATCGGTCGCCGCGATCAAGGCGTTCGCCGGCAAGTTGCCGATCCTCGGCGTATGCCTCGGCCACCAGGCGATCGGGCAGGCTTTCGGTGGCCATATCGTGCATGCGCGCGAGGTGATGCATGGCAAGACCTCGCCGATCCACCACCGCTCGGTCGGGGTGTTCTCCGATCTGCCGAATCCGTTCGAGGCGACCCGCTACCACTCGCTGGTGATCGATCGGGCGACCCTGCCGGACTGCCTCGAGGTCACCGCCTGGACCGAGCACGACGGCGGAATAGACGAGATCATGGGGGTCAGACACCGGGAGCTCGACATCCAGGGCGTGCAGTTTCATCCCGAGTCGATCCTCACCGAACACGGGCACCGGATGTTGAAGAATTTCCTCGACGGACGCTGAGGCGAGCAGCAGGGGGGCG
The DNA here is from genome assembly GCA_024235395.1 of Chromatiaceae bacterium. Lineage (NCBI taxonomy): Bacteria > Pseudomonadati > Pseudomonadota > Gammaproteobacteria > Chromatiales > Chromatiaceae > Chromatiaceae bacterium. The sequence continues at coordinate 134,758 of JACKMK010000003.1, read as the reverse complement.
TACGAAATGGATATGAAACAGGCGATCGCACAGGTGATCGAGCGACGCGACCTAAGCGGCGATCAGATGACCGCCGTGATGCGCACCATCATGACCGGAGGAGCGACGCCCGCGCAGATCGGCGGTTTCCTGGTCGGGTTGCGCATGAAGGGCGAGAGTATCGGCGAGATAGCCGCCGCAGCGGGCGTGATGCGTGAGCTGGCGTCGGGTGTGGATATCGGCGATCTGGCGAACACCGTGGACATCGTCGGTACCGGTGGCGATGCCTCGGGCACCTTCAACGTCTCGACTGCGAGCATGTTCGTCGCCGCCGCGGCAGGCTGCCATGTCGCAAAGCACGGTAACCGCTCGGTTTCGAGCAAGTCCGGCAGCGCGGATGCGCTCGAGACTGCGGGCTTGCGGCTCGACCTGACGCCTGCTCAGGTCGCGCAATGCGTGCGCGACGTCGGCGTCGGCTTCATGTTCGCGCCGGGTCATCACGGGGCGATGAAGCATGCGATCGGGCCGCGCCGCGAGATGGGTGTGCGCACAGTGTTCAACGTGCTGGGGCCGCTGACCAATCCGGCCGGGGTGCCGAATCAGTTGCTCGGAGTATTCAGCGATCAACTGCTTGAGCCGATCGCCGAGGTCTTGCGTCGGCTCGGCAGCCGGCATGTGATGGTCGTGCATTCGCGCGACGGCCTCGACGAGATCAGTATCGGCGATGCGACCGAGGTGGCCGAGCTCAAGGACGGCGCGGTGCGGCGTTTCACCGTGGAGCCTGAAGATTTCGGCGTGTCCCGCAGTCCGCTCGACAAGATCCGCGTCGACGGGCCCGAGGCCAGCGTCAAGACCATCATCGACGTGCTCGACGACAGGCCCGGTCCCGCGCGCGACATCGTCGTGTTGAATGCCGGTGCCGCGATCTATGTCGCCGGTGTGGCGGCAACGCTGAAGGACGGTATCCACGCGGCTGACCGCGCGATCGCCAGCGGAGAGGCGCGCAACCGGCTCGACCGGTTGGTCGTGCTGACCCAGAGCTTCGAATGATGGATGGGGTCCCGGATATCCTGCAGCGCATCGTTGCGCGCAAACGCGAAGAGATCGCTGCGCGCCGGGCACAGGTGACGCAGGCCGCGCTCGAGGGCCGCCTGGCAGACGCCGACACGCCGCGTGGCTTCGTCGCCGCGTTGCAGGCGAAGGTCGAGGCCGGGCAGGCCGCGGTGATCGCCGAGATCAAGAAGGCCTCGCCGTCGAAAGGTGTGCTGCGCGAGGACTTCCACCCGGCCGAGATTGCGCGCAGCTACGCCGACGGCGGCGCCGCCTGTCTGTCGGTGCTGACCGATATCGATTTCTTCCAGGGCAGCGACGTCTACCTGCAGCAGGCCCGTGCGGCCTGTGCCCTGCCGGTGATTCGCAAGGACTTCATCGTCGACGACTACCAGGTGCTCGAGGCCCGTGCGATCGGTGCCGATTGCATCCTGCTGATCGCGGCCTGCCTGGACGACCGGAGCCTGCGCGCGCTCAACGACCGGGCTCGGGAACTCGGCATGGATGTGCTGATCGAGGTGCACGATGCACAGGAACTGGAGCGCGCCTTACAGACGGACAACCGCCTGATCGGGGTCAACAACCGCAACCTGCGCACCTTCGAGGTGTCGTTGCAGACCACGCTGGATCTGCTCGACCGGATACCCGACGACCGTCTGGTCGTGACCGAGAGCGGCATTCTCGCGCCGAAGGACGTGCGCCTGATGCGCGATCACGGGGTACATGCCTTCCTGGTCGGTGAGGCGTTCATGCGTGCCGAGGATCCGGGCGCAAGGCTCGCCGAGTTGTTCAGCTGAGCGTTGCAAGATCGTCCGCTCGGTCCGCCAGGTGGCGGGCCGGACGGGTACCAGCGATCAGCGGGTGCCGAATACGACGATCGTCTTGCCCTTGACGTGGATCAGGCCGCGCTCCTCGAGGTCCTTGAGGACGCGTCCCGCCATCTCCCGCGAGCAGCCGACGATGCGCCCGATCTCCTGGCGGGTGATGCGGATCTGCATGCCGTCCGGATGGGTCATCGCGTCCGGTTGCTTGCACAGGTCGAGCAGCGTGCCGGCGATCCGCCCGGTGACGTCGAGGAACGCCAGATGGCTGACCTTCTGGCTGGTCGCCGCGAGGCGCTCGGTCAGCTGCCGGCCGAGGGCATAGAGGATGTCCTTGGTGAACGACCGCAGGTCGCCTTCGAACAGTTGTTCGAGCTTGGCGTAGGAGATCTCGGCGAGCTCGCAGGAGCTGCGCGTGCGGACCATCACCGAACGCTTGGGCACCGGGATGAACAGGCCCATCTCGCCGATGAAATCGCCCTTGTTCAGGTAGGTGAGGATGATCTCGCGTCCATCTTCATCCTCGAGGTACACCGTCACCTGACCAGAGACCAGGTAGAACAGGCTGTCGGCCGGGTCGCCGGGGTGGATGAACTCGGTCTTCGCCGGATAGCGCCGACGGTGGCAATGCGCCAGAAAGGGCTTCAGCCAGTCCGGGTCGCGCGGCGGTGGCTGAGCGATGCTATACGGGTTCGTCTGCGGCATGTGTATCGGGTTCGGGCAATATCCGGATTCTAGGCAGGCTGCTGCCGATTGTCGAACTGTGCTAGCCTCGATGGTCGTTTTTGTGACGGGGCGCCGATGAAGGCTAGAGTCAAATGGGTCGACGGGGTGACCATGCTCGGCGAGTCCGGCAGTGGCCACGCGGTGGTGATGGACGGTCCTCCCGAGCACGGTGGGCGCAACCTCGGCGTGCGGCCGATGGAGATGCTGCTGATCGGCATGGGCGGTTGCACCGAATTCGATGTCCTGCTGATCCTGCGCCGTGGCCGTCACCAGGTCAGTTTCTGCGAGGTCGAGCTGGAGGCGGAGCGGGCCGACAAGGACCCCAAGGTATTTACCCGCATCCACGCGCACTTCCGGGTCGGCGGCAAGGGGCTGACCGAGAAGGTCGTCGAGCGCGCGGTCCGCATGAGCGCCGAGAAATATTGCTCGGCGTCGATCATGCTGGCTGCGACCGCCGAGATCACCCACGATTTCGAGATCGTCGACGTCGAATGAACCGGCCCGGCCTGGGATATGGCATGCGTCACGTCGCACTGTTCGTGCGCGACCTCGGCGCCTGCGAGCGATTCTACGTGGAGCTGCTCGGGATGCGTGTCGAATGGCGGCCGGACGCGCACAACGTCTACCTGACGTCGGGGCCGGACAATCTGGCGCTACATCAGGCCGACCCGGCGGCCGAACGTGACACCGCCGGCCAGCGCCTCGACCACATCGGTTTCTTCGTCGAGAGCGCCGAAGCGGTCGATGCCTGGTTCGCGTGGCTGCGCGACCACCAGGTGACGATGCGCAATGCGCCGCGCACCCACCGCGACGGCGCGCGCAGTTTCTATTGTTACGACCCGGACGGCACCCTGATCCAGATGATCCATCACCCTCCGATCGATGCCTGGGAGGCCCGGCGGGACCTTGCTTAGATGCTTGTCGCGACAGGCGTTTTCACGTATTTTGACGGCCGTTTTTTGCCCCGGGGCGAGTAGTGATGCCGCAATCGAAGAAGATCAAGCTGCACGGCTTCAACAATCTCACCAAGACGCTCAGCTTCAATATCTACGACATCAACTACGCGGCGACGCCCGAGCAGGAACGCGGCTACATCCGTTATATCGACGAGGCATACAACGCGGACCGGCTGACCGACATCCTCAACCGGGTCACCGAGATCATCGGCGCCAACGTGCTGAACATCGCGCGGCAGGACTATGACCCGCATGGCGCGAGCGTCACCATGCTGATCTCCGAAGAGCCGATCGTCGCAGAACACCTGTCGAACAGCGAGTCGCCCGGGCCCCTGCCGGAGTCGCTGGTCGGTCACCTGGACAAGAGCCATCTGACGGTACATACCTACCCGGAGAGCCACCCGGACAACGGCATCTCGACCTTTCGTGCCGACATCGATGTGTCGACCTGCGGCCGCATCTCGCCGCTGAAGGCCTTGAACTACCTGATCCACTCGTTCGAATCCGACATCGTGATCATGGACTACCGCGTGCGTGGCTTCACACGCGACGTGAACGGCAAGAAGCACTACATCGATCACAAGATCAACTCGATACAGAACTTCCTCGCCCGCGACACCCGTGAGCGCTACCAGATGGTCGATGTCAATGTGTACCAGGAGAACATCTTCCACACCAAGATGATGCTGAAGGAGTTCGATCTCGACAGCTACCTGTTCGGCGTGGACGTGGACGATGTGTCACCCAAGGGGCAACGCGAGATCGCGAACAAGATCCGCCGCGAGATGCTGGAGATCTTCTACGGGCGCAACATCGCACGCGGGCGTTCAGTGTGACCTGCCGGCCGACATCGGGCCTTTGCCGATGTCAGGCGAATCGACGCGGGTTCTGCCAGCTCGCGCAGGGGGTCGAGTGGCGGACCGGCGGATCGACATCCAGTCTCAGCAGCGTCAGCGTGCCGCCCCATAGGCAGCCCGTATCGAGCGCCCAGACGTTGTGCTGCGCCAGATAGCCGAGCGTCGACCAATGGCCGAACACGATACGCTGGTCGCTGCTCGCCCGGTGCGGGTGTTCGAACCAGGGTACGCGGCCGCGTTTCTGGCTGCCCGGTGGGCCTTTTTCCTTTAGCGCGAGTTTGCCGTCCGCATCGCAGTAACGCAGCCGGGTCAGGCAGTTCGTCGTGAATCGCCAGCGTTCCATGCCGCGTAGTTTCGGGTCCCAGCGGTCTGGCTTGTTGCCGTACATGTGGGCGAAGTACTCCCCGTGTCCGTCACTGCGCAGGACCTGCTCGACTTCGCCGGCGCATCTGAGCGTCGTGGCCAGGTCCCACTGCGGCGGCAGGCCGGCATGCAGGAGTACGAAGTCCAGTTCCCTGTCGTAGTGGACCAGTGGTCGATGGCGCAGCCAGTGCAATAGCTCGTCGCGGTCCGGTGCCGACAGCACCGGCTGCAGACTCGATTCGTCCTTGTGTTTGTCATTGCCGTTTGCCAGCGCCAACAGGTGCAGGTCGTGATTTCCGAGCACGCAGATGGCCGCATCTCCGAGGCCGCGCACGAATCGCAGCACGCCAAGCGAATTCGGCCCCCGATTGACCAGGTCGCCCACGCTCCATAGCGTGTCGCTTGCCGGATCGAAATCGACGGCGTCGAGCGCACTTCTGAGTTCGTCGTAACACCCCTGGATGTCGCCGACCGCATAGATCGCCAATGCTGAACCTGCCGTGCGCTCGGTTAGTGGAGGACGCGCGGCACCGACAGCGCAAAGCGGTCGATCGGGGCCAGGAAAGAACGACCATCATCGGCGACCATCTCGTATTCACCCTCCATGGTGCCGACCGGGGTCTCGATCACGGTGCCGCTGGTGTAGCGAAACACCTCGCCGGGGCGCAGGTAGGGTTGCTCGCCGACCACCCCCTCGCCGCGCACCTCCTGCACCTTGCCGTTCGCGTCGGTGATCAGCCAATGGCGGTTCAGCAGCTTGGCCGGTGCGCTTCCGGCATTGCTGATCGTGATGGTGTAGGCGAATACGTAGCGATCCGCGTCGGGATCGGACTGCTCATCCACGTACACGGTCTCGACACCGATCTCAATCCTGTGATTCATGGGCCCGCCTGCTGGGTTGCTGCGCGACTGCGTGTCTGCTGGAACCTACTGTCACCAAGGGGGAAAAGCAAGGCCGCTACAGGCTGTGCGAATCCTGCCGACAAAGTGTTCGGTGGTTGAGGTGGCGCGCCGCGACATTCATGGATTCTGCGCCCGATCGGGAAATGACGATGCGTGTCTTGTTGCTGATGGTCTTCGGTTTAGGGCTGCTGGCGCCGGCGTGGGCGGTCGACGCAGAGGGCCGGATGGTTGCGGCCGCCGCGGCCGGACGATCCGAGGAGGTTCGCGACCTGCTGGTGCAGGGGGTCGATGCGAACACCAAGAATGGTTCGGGACGACCGGTGCTGGTGATCGCCGGCTTCAACGGTAACCGCCGCACGACGCTGGTATTGCTGGCCGCCGGTGCCGATGTGAACGCTGTGGACAACGGCGGTACCAGTGCCCTGATGGCCGCCAGCGCGCTCGGTCACAGGGAGTTGGTCGATCTGCTGTTGGTCGCCGGTGCCGATGTCAATCTAAAGGATACCGGCGGCAAGACCGCTTTGGCGCGCGCGACCCTGGCCGGGCACGGCGAGGTGGTCAGTGCACTCAAGGACGCCGGAGCCGTGGAAGGCGATGCGGGCGCCGAGAAGAAATGATGGCGATGTGCTTTACTACGTGCACGCAGCGAGGGCGCGTCGCACCTAACATCGCCGACAGTTGTCGCGGGGCTGTGATCTCCCGCACGGCGGCCAGACTCGGTTTGCACGGAGAATCAGGAAACTTTTCATGACGGGGGTTGGTGCGATGCGTAGATCTGTATCCCGTTCCTCCGGCAGGGCGGACCCGTTCGGGTTGCTCGTCTTGGCGGTGGCGCTCGCGTTGACAGTCACAATCGGCATCCAGGCGCGCGCCTCTGCGCCGGATGGCTGGACGGACCTGCGTACGGAAGTGGTTTGCACCGCGCCCTGCGTCAGTCCGGAACAGTCTCGCTGAGTCGCCTCGGCGGCATGCCTGCCGGCTGACGGATCCAGCGGCGTTGTGTGTTCGCGCCGCTGCCGGGTGATCACCCGGTGGTTTCTTGAGCGCTATTTTCGAGCATTTCAATCGCGACACTGATCGCGGCGGCCAGGCTGTCGGGGTTCGCATTGCCGGTTCCGGCGAGATCCAGGGCGGTGCCGTGATCGACGGATGTCCGGATCAACGGCAGGCCCAGGGTGATGTTGACGGCGCTGCCGAATCCCATGTGTTTGAGTACCGGCAGGCCCTGGTCGTGATACATCGCCAACACCACGTCGGCGTCGCGCAGTCGCGGCGGGGTGAATGCCGTGTCGGCCGGCAGCGGCCCCTGTAGCGAGAGCCCCTCGGCGGTCAGCCGCCTCAACACCGGTTCTATTACCTCGATCTCTTCGCGACCGAGATGGCCGCCCTCGCCGGCATGCGGATTCAGACCGCAAACCAGGATGCGTGGTCGGTCGATGCCGAAGCGGTGGCGCAGGTCGTTGTCCAGGATGCGCAGCACGCGTTCGACGCGTTCCGCGGAGATGGCATCGGCCACCGCGCGCAGTGCCAGGTGCGTGGTGACCAATGCGACGCGCAGGCCCGGGCAGCTCAGCATCATCACCGGCCGCCCACCGGCGCGACCCGCGATGTATTCGGTATGCCCGGTGAACGGGATGCCGGCGTCGTTGATGACCCCTTTGTGCGCGGGTGCGGTCACCATCGCGGCGAAGCGTCCGTTGCGGCAGCCGTCGATGGCCAGATTCAGGAGATCGAGGACATAGGGCGCATTGCCGGTATCGACCAGGCCGCAGCGGCTCGGCCTGCGCAGTGGCACCGGTGCGACCCAAAGGTGTCCGGGTGGTGCGGGGTCTTCCGGTGTCCGATCGTCCAGCTCGCGGATCTTCAGCGCTATCCCCAGTTGCGCTGCGCGTTCGTATAGCAGGGCCGGGTCGCCGATCGCGACCAGCGGCACCGGCCAGGCACGCTGAGCGATCTGTGCGCACAGTTCCGGACCGACGCCGGCCGGTTCTCCGGTGGTGATCGCGAGCACCCGGCCGGGCATCTCAGTTCAGGCTGTCGTCCAGGCGCAACTCGATATACGCCTCGTCGCGCAACTTGCGCAGGTAGGCCTGCAGCGCCTCCTCGGCCTTCTCGTCACGGAGCGCCTTACGCGCCTGATCGCGTCGGGTCTGGTCCGTGGCATCAAAATCACGCCGCTCCAGGACCTGCACGATATGCCAGCCGAACTGGGTCTTGAACGGCTGGCTGATCTCGCCGGGCCGCAGCTGATCCATCTGTTCCTCGAATGCCGGAACCAGGTTGCCCGGTGTCGACCAGCCGAGGTCGCCACCCTTGATTGCCGATGCCTTGTCGTCCGAGTTTGCACGCGCAAGTGTGTCGAAATCGTCGCCGCCGAGGATGCGCTGGCGCAGCTGTTCGAGTCGCCGTCGGGCATCGTCATCCGCGGTCACCTCGTTGGTGCGGATCAGGATGTGTCGTGGGTGGGTCTGACGGACGATGTTCGAGGCGCCGTAACGCACGTCTTCCAACTGAATGATATGAAAGCCGCGACCGGCGGCAATCGGACCCTCGGTGTCACCCTTCTGCATCTTGGTCACGTACGGCTGCAACAGCGGGGGCACGCCGTTGAAGTCGATCCAGCCGAGATCGCCGCCCTGCAGCGCGTTCTGGCCGGTGGAGATCTGTTGTGCAATGCGCCGGAAGTCGCTGCCACTGCGCAGCTGCTCGACGGCCTGGGTCGCTTGGCGACGCGCGTCTTCGCGCTCTGCGGCAGAAGCGCCGTCCGGGATCTCTATGAGTATGTAGAGCAGGTGCACCGCGGTACGCCCATCGGCGCCGCCGCTGCGTTCGAGGTAGCTGTCGACCTCGGACTTGGTGACCTGGATGCGGTTGGTCACTTCGCGGTTGTGCAGGCGGCGGATCACGATCTCGTCACGCATGTTGCGACGAAACCCATCGAAATCCACGCCCTCGGCGGTCAGTGCCTCGCGGAGTTCCGCGACGGTCATCCGGTTGTTCTCGGCGATCGCGCTGAGCGCGCGGGTCAAGGTCTCCTCGTCGGCCTCGATGCCCAGGCGCGCCGCCTCGGCAAGCTGCAGCTTGTTCATGACCAGGTTGTCGAATGCCTGCTTCTGGATTACCGGGGTCGTCGGCATCGGCGACACGTTTTTCTGTCGCAGGCGCTGTTCGAGCCGGGTGGCTTCGTCGCGCAACTCGCTCAACATCACGACGTCGTCGCCCACGACCGCGATGATCCGCTCGATCAACAGATTCTCGGGGAGCTCTTCGGCGCCTGCCGAGGCGCTGAACCCGATCAGCAGGGCCGGCAGCAGCAACCGGCATATCAGTCTATTCATTGGTAATCCGTTCGATACCCGTAAATACTGGTGTCCAGGACCTCGTCGATGTCGTCACCCAGGCGGCCCAGCCCGTTCAGTTCCAGCTGGAGGAAGAAGCCCAGGTTGTGATCGTCGCCGGTGCCATCGGTGTACTGCCGCGCCAGTGCGCGCACGCGCCAGCAACAGCGTCCGTATTCGACGCCAAGCAGTGCCTCGAGCAGTCGATCGTCCTGCAGCGAGTGATTGTGTCGGCCGATCACGCTCCAGCGATCACTGACCGGCCAGACGAACGCCAGATCGGTCTGCTCCGTGACTTCGTCGCGCAGCCGATAGGCGAGGTTCAACGTACGCCGGTCCTGGTCGTGATAGGTGATCTGAGCCAGGCCCTGATCGACGTTGCCGCCGTCATCGGCATCCGGGTCCCACTGTATTCCGGCGCGCGCGCGCCAGCCGCCACCCAGCGCGGCCGCAATCTCGCCGACGAACGCCGAGCTGTTGTCTTCGCGCACCGTCTCTCCCGGCAGCGTGACCTCGCGGTCGGCGAAGTACAGTGTCTGACCGACGCTGGCACGCAGCAGTTCCGCGCCGGACTGGTCGCTGAACACGCGGCTGGTGAGCGCCAGGGTCAACTGGTTTGCATCGCCGAAGCGGTCAGGGCCGTTGAAGCGGTTCTCGCGAAACAGGTTGTCGAAATTGAAGTCGAACACGCCGGTGTCGAACACCGGCTGATCGTCCTGGTCGACGCGCGGGACGTACAGGTAGTACAGGCGTGGCTCAAGCGTCTGTGTCGCGGCATTGCCGAAATAGTTCATACCCCGGTCGAAATACAGGCCGCCGTCCAGGCTGAAGGTGCCGGCCAGGGATGAGGGGGAATCGTCGAGGCCCTCGATCTGATCGGTCAGCATGTAGCTGACGAAGTGTGCGCCGACACGTGGTTCGATATAGCCCCAGCTGCGCCGCAGTGGCAGCCCGATGCGCGGGAACAGTTGCACGCGGTGGCCACGTACCGAATCGTCGCGGTAGAAGTTCACGTACTCGGCGTCGAGCAGGTAGTTGGTCCCGGCGAGGCCGTCCGGTTTGAACAGGTCGAGGCGCAGCTGCGGCAGTCGGCTGTAGGGACGGTTGCGTGCCGGGATGCGCTCGTCGATCGTCTGGTATTGCTGCACCCTGCCGAGCAGGTCCCAGTCGTCGCCGAAGTAGCGCAGCTCGCCCGCGCGCTCCAGATGGGTGGTGCTGGTGACCGCGAGACTGCTGCCGAGGTCCTCCAGGTACTGGCTGTCGGAGGCATAATTCAGGCGCAGCGCGCCGGTCAGGCGCGGCGCCAGGCCGGCATTTGCGCGCAGCGAGGCGCTGCCCCGGGCGCTACCGTACTCGCGGTCGTTGGGCAGATAGTCGGCCTTCAATTCGCCGCGGCCCGTCCTGGTCAGGAACCGGAACTCGCCACCCAGCAGCGCGCCGCGCCGCGACATATAGCGCGGTGTCAGCGTCAGGTCGTAGTTTTCGGCGAGGTTGAAGTAGTACGGCACGCTGAGGTCAAAGCCGGTGTTGCCCGTGTGGCCGACCGAAGGCACCAGGAGACCTGAGCGGCGGCGGTTGTCGGTCGGAAAGGTGAACCAGGGGGCATACAGGATCGGGGCGCCCATGAAACGCAGCGTGGCATTGCGCGCGGTACCGAAGCCCTCGTTCTGATCGATCTCGAGGGCGTTGGCGCTCAGTAGCCAGGCGTCGTCGCCAGGTTGGCAGGTGCTGTAGGTGATCTCGTTATACCGGCTGATCCCCGGTCCGACCAGTTCCGCCGACGCGGCATCGCCGCGCGCATGCGCTGCCGGCACACGGTAACTCGCCTGTTCGACGCGTCCCTGCCGGCTGTCGAGCTGATACTCGGCGCGCTCGCCGGACATGCGTATGTCGGGGCGCTGCAGCAGGATGTTGCCGCGGGCGTCGACGGCGGAGGTGAGGCGGTTGACGACCACTTCGTCCGCCTGCAGTCGGGTGTCGCCGCGCACCAGGTCGACGTCACCGTGCAGCGTGGCCTGTTCCGCATTCAGGTCAGCGGCGGCGCTGTCGGCACTCGCCTCGATGGGCAATCCGCTGTCGTCGGTCTCGCTGAGTTGGATACTGGGCGGAGCGCCGACGAGGAGCTGGCAGGCCCCCCAGTCGATGCCTTCATCGAGCGATCTGGTAGTGGCCCGAACAGACGGTTCCGGTTGTCCCACCGCGCCCTGTTCCGTCAGGCCTGCCGCGGGCGTTGCCGCTGGGCCCGGGGGCGCCTCTTTGTGGCGATCGCGCGACGCATCGACCGGTGCGGCGGGTGCGGCCGGCGGTTGTGCCGGGGGTGTTTTCACAGCTGCCGGTGGCGTCACTGCGACCGCCGGTGCCGTGGCAGCGGCCGGCTTCGGGACTGCTGTGGCCGGTTCGGGGACCGCTGCGGCCGGTTCGGGGGCTGCTGCCGCCGGCTCAGGGACTGTTGCGGTTGGCGCAGGGGTTGCTGCGGCCGGCTTGGGGGCTGCCGCGGCCGGCGGCGCTGTGGACGGCTCGACAGCGGTGCCGCATTCCCAGCCGCCACCGATGGCTGCCCGGCAGTCCCATGGCGGCGTTTGCGCGGTGACGGTCGCGTGCAACAGCAGACCCGCGACTGCGACCGCGAGCGGGGAGATCCGGAGGCGGCCTACCGGCGCGGTCGGTGTGCATCCGATGATCCGATGGGTGCGTGGCACGTGGCGCGTCTTCGTGGTGTGGCGTTTATCGTCCGGCAATCCGAGCCCGTGGGTTGCTGATGTCAATGGGACCCAGTGCGCCGGCCGCCGTGGCGGTCCGTTTGGGGTCGCTAAAATCTCATAGAATAAAGGTTTCTTCAATTCCCGCCGGGCCACCCAATCCCCGGCATGCCCGGGGGTCCCGATGCCGCAACGTCTGCGGTTGCTCGAACGCTGGCTGGAACAGTCCTGCCGATTACCGCCCTTTACACTGACCCCCGCGTCGTCCGATGCCAGCTTCCGGCGGTATTTTCGGGTCACGCTGGGCGATGGCTCGACCTACGTCGCGATGGATGCGCCGCCGGAAAAGGAGGATTGCCGGCCGTTCGTCGCGGTGGCCGAACGCATGGCGGCCGCCGGGCTGCATGTGCCGCAGGTCCATCGGCAGGACCTGCAGCAGGGCTTTCTGTTGCTCGAGGACCTGGGTTCGCGGCCCTACCTTCCGGCGCTCGAGGAAAGCAGCGTCGAGCGGCTGTACGGTGATGCGCTGGCGGCGTTGCTGAGGTTGCAGCAGCATGCGCCGAGTGCCGGCCTGCCATCGTACGACCGCGCGCTGCTGATGCGGGAGATGGCGTTGTTTCCCGAATGGCTGCTCGCGCGGCACCTGGGGATTGCGCTCGACGACGGGGAGCGCTCGATGCTCGACGGGGCGTTCGAACAGCTGGTCGTCAATGCGCTGCAACAGCCGGTGGTGTGCGTGCACCGCGACTACCATTCACGCAATCTGATGTGTGTCGAATGCGACAACCCTGGGGTGATCGACTTTCAGGACGCCGTCGCCGGACCGGTCACCTATGATCTGGTGTCGCTGCTGCGCGACTGTTACGTGCGCTGGCCCCCGCAGCGGGTGGACGCCTGGGTCGCTGACTACCACCGCAGGGCTTTCGCAGCGGGCGTCGTCAAGGAAGCCGATCCCGCACGTTTTCTGGAATGGTTCGACCTGATGGGCGTCCAGCGGCACCTGAAGGCCGCAGGGATCTTTGCCCGTCTGCTACACCGCGACGGCAAGCCCGGTTACCTGGCCGACATCCCGCGCACGCTCGGCTACATCGTCGAGGTCGGGCAGCGTCGGCCGGCGGTGCGCCGCTTGGCGGAGTTCGTCGCCGGCCGTGTGCTGCCGGCGTTGTGACAGGCGGCGCTACCGCCTGCCGTCGGGCGACGTTTGATCGCCCGATCCGGGCGTGTAGACTGTCGGCCAGGCCGACCTTGAACACATGTCCTTTGCTTCCCAATCGGCTGTCAGGATAATTGACAGCCGGAGACCTTCGCCGCGGCGGCGCGGAGCGGTGCTCCTTTCGAAACAAAGGGATATGTGTGTGGCATAAATAATGCTAAATAATAGGTCGAGGATTTGGGAGACCGGTGGTAATGGCTGCGCAAGACGACAAGATCTCATCCAACAGACGTAAGTTGTTCAAGGCATTGTCCGCTGCGCCTGTGGTTCTGACGCTGCGCCCCGGGTCGGCGCTGGCGAACGCGAGTGCGCACCAGTGCGTCAAGATCGACCGCGAAGAGCACTCGGGATATCACTGGAAGGGCAAGGAACACGAAAGCGACTTCGAGGATTGCTCAGTAGACGGGGTCTGCAAGGACAAAGTCGACGGTGCGATCTACAAGAAGTTCAAGTACTGGATGCCGCACAGCTCCGAAGACCGCTTCTATACCGGATCCAGCTACAGCGATGCGAGCTGCCCCGAGGTCGTCGTCGAGCACGACAGTGGACAGTTCTTCGATCTGGACGGCAATCAGCTCAACAACGTGCAGCGTATCCAGGACTACTACGGTCAGCCTGCGATCAAGATGACCACCTACGTGAGCGGCCAGGTGCGGACGCTGTGCAAGGTCAAGGGGCAGGACGGTCACGGGGCCTATATCGGCCATACCTCGGATCACGACAGTAAATGGAACGAGGACGGCTACTCCCCGAAGCACAAGCCGACGGGCTGGGATATGGGCGAGAAGCAGAAGATCTCTATGAGCTGCCTGACGTCGTTCCAGGATGCCAAGATGAAGTACTTGGCAAACGGCTGATCCCTCCGGCGCCGCGCGAGCGATGCAACGCCGGTGGCGCCGTAGCGGTCCCGCACCCTTCACAGAAGAATTCGGTAGCGTCTGCGCGGTGTTCGATCCGGCGAGCGGAGAGACGCACTTTCTGACCGAACTGCCCAGCTTGCTGTTGTCCGTGATCGACGATCGCGCCGCCACGCTCGATACCCTGGTCGAACGCCTGGCCGGTGCCGCCGCACTCGATCCGCAGGCGCGTATCCAGCTGTTGTCCGCGATGGAGTACCTTGTGGCCGCCGAGCTTGTAGAATCGACGGTTCCCGAGGTTGACTAGGAACGGCCGGTAACCCGGTCCAAGACCCATTGCCGGAGCAGCAACTGATCTTCGATGCCGGCCCGTTCCGGGTGCGCGTGCGATCGTCCGAGACCGAGTTCAGCGACACGCTCGCGTTCTTCTACGGTGACACCCTGCTGCAGGGCGGCTCGCAGGTGCTCGACTACGATATCGTCGTGCACCGTACCGGCAACCCGCTGCGCCGATGGCTGCGCCCGCAGATCCAGTTCGCGATCGACGGCATCAATCCGTTCGAGCCACATCCGCTCGACAACGCCTTTCCGATGTTCGAATGGGGGCTCAACTGGTGCATCGCGACGAGCGCGCACCGTTACCTGATGCTGCATGCCGGCAGCGTTGCGTTCGATGGCCAGGCGATGCTACTGCCGGGTACGCCGGGTGCCGGCAAGAGCACCCTGTCGGCGGCCCTGCATCTGGCGGGTGCCCGGCTGCTGTCCGACGAGTTCGGTCTGCTGCGCCCGGAATCCGGCGACCTGCTGCCGATGCCGCGCGGTATTCCGCTGAAGAACGCGTCGATCGAGGCGATACTCGCATTCGATGCGGCGGCCCCGCTGGGACCGACCTATCCGAACACGCGCAAGGGACGGGTGCGGCATCTGCGGCCCGCGCCTTCCAGTCTGGCCGAGCAGCAGACCCCGGCAACGCCTCGCTGGCTGGTGTTTCCGCAGTTCCAATCCGGGGCCGACGAACAACTGACACCGCTGGACGAGGTCGAGGCGTTCAAGCAGCTGGCGTTCAATTGTTTCAACTACAAGCTGCTGGGCGAAGTGGCGTTCCGCGCGGTCGCCAGGCTGGTGCGCCAGGTCGACTGCTACCGTTTCACATTCGGTCGTCTGGATCGTGCGGTCGAGCACCTTCGTGCGCTCACCGAGGCGTGAGGCAGTAGGCATGAGGGACCCGGGTTGAACCTGTTGACGCGCTTCCTGCACCGACCGTCGATCGCCGTGCGATGGACGGCCGATGACTGGAACCGGTTCGTCCCGCTCGCGCGCAATGCCCGCCTGCTCGGGCGTTGCCTGGCGCTGTTCGAACAGCACGGGCTGCTCGAAACAGTGCCGCCGCGCCTGCACGACCAGATGCTTGGCGCCCTTCAACTGACGCGTTACGTCCAGGGGCAGGCGCTGCGCGAACTCGCGCAGGTCACGCGCGTGTTGCACGAGGCCGGCATCCGCGTGATGGCGCTCAAGGGTGTCGCCTACCTCGCCGCGGACCTTCCGCCTCGAAGCTGGCGCAATCTTTCGGACATCGATGTGATGGTCGCGGAATCCGATGTCGTTCGCGCCGAGCAGGTCCTCAAGCGCTCCGGCTGGATTCCAAGCGCGGACTACGATGCCTATGACCAGCACTACTATCGCGACTGGATGCACGAGGTGCCGCCGCTGGTCCATTGTGATCGCGACGTCGAGGTCGACCTGCACCACAATCTGGCACCTCCGGTCAGTCGGATCCGGATCGATGCGGCCCTGCTGTGGGAGACTGCCGTCGGTGTCGATCACGCGTCGGGTGCCGCGATCCAGCTGCTGGCGCCGACCGACATGCTGTTGCACAACGCGATCCACCTGTTCATGAATGACGAACTGCGCGGCGGTCTGCGCGACGTGGTGGATTTCCGCGATCTGTACGAGCATTTCCTGGCGCAGGATCCGGCGTTCGAGCAACGGCTCACCGCGCGTGCCGCACAGCTCGGCTGCGGGCGCCCCCTGTACTACGCGATGACCACCGCGCAACGGCTGACCGGTCTGCAGCCTTCACCCGCGACATTCGATGCCGTGGCCATGCACGCGCCCACGCCGCTGATCCGGCGATCGATGCACTGGTTGATCGAACAGACGCTGGCGCCGGCCGGCATCGGTCTGTGGCGCAGCGCGCTGGCACAACGCCTGCTGTTCGTGCGTTCGCACTGGGTACGCATGCCCCTGCCACTGCTGCTACGACACCTCTGGCACAAGGCGCGCAAGCGGCATGCGGCAGCGACGCCGATCGAGGAGACGCCCGGTTGAGTGCGACCTCGTTCGGGCATGTCCGGCTGATCTGTTTCGACCTCGACGACACCCTGTGGCCCTGTCGTCCGGTCATCGACGCGGCCGAGGCGGAGAGCTACCGCTGGCTCGGACAGCGCGCCCCCGGTCTGGTCGCGCGTTTCAGTCTCGACGAGTTGCGCGCGCATCGCCTCGCGCTGGCGGATGAATCGCCCGAGATCGCTCACGATCTCACCGCCGTGCGGCTGCGATCGCTGGCGGTGCTGCTGAATGAGACAGGGTATGCGGCCGATCTGGCCGACCAGTCGACCGCGGTATTTCGCCGGGCGCGCAATCGGGTGACACCGTATCACGATGTCTTGGAGGCGCTTGCCGCCCTGCGTCCACACTACACGCTGGTCTCCGTCACCAACGGCAACTCGCAGATCGAACACACGCCTCTGCACGACAGCTTCGACATCTCCCTGACCGCCGCCGAGGTTGGCGCGGCCAAGCCGCACCCCGAGATCTTTCATGCAGCGAGTCGCCGCAGCGGCATACCGCTGCAGCGCTTTCTGCATGTCGGTGACGATCCCGTGCGCGACGTGCAGGCCGCCCGGGCACTGGGCCTCGCGACCGTCTGGGTGAATCGTGATGCGCAGCGCTGGCCGCGGCCCCTGCCGCCCGCCGATCTGGAGGTCGGGGACCTGGCCACCCTGGTGTCGCACCTGCTCGGTGAGGCCCCGTCGTAGCGTGATTGTCTAGGATTGAACGCAGTGGCCCCGTGAGGGTGGGGCGGATGCGGGGGACCAACAGCGTGGCGATCGAACGGAATCCATTTCGACAGCAACTCAAGGTATATGGCCCGGCCGCACTGCTGGTCGTGGCGGCTTTCGCGTTGGCCTACCAGTTCATCCAGCCGGCACCTCCCAGCCACGTCGTGATGGCGACCGGCGCGATCGACGGCGCCTATCATGCCTTCGCTCAACGTTACGCGGCCTATCTGGCACGCGAAGGGATCACCCTCGAACTGCGCCCCACCGCGGGATCGGTCGAGAATCTCAAGCTGTTGCGGACCGGCCAGGTGTCGCTGGCCCTGGTGCAGGGTGGTATCCAGGACGAGGTGCAGGAACCTGCGCTGGTGTCGCTCGGCAGCGTCTACTACGAACCCTTGTGGCTGTTCCTGCGCCGACAACACAGCTATCCGCTACTGCGCGATCTGGTCGGTCGCCGGATTGCGGTCGGACCCGAAGGCTCGGGTACCAGGGCACTGGTCGGTCGACTCCTGCGCGACAACGGCGTGGAAGATGCCGGCAACTGGCAGGCGCTGGGCGGGCAGTCGGCCGCGGACGCCTTGCTCGCCGGCGAGGTGGACGGCGCGTTCTTCGTGACCTCGGCGCAGAATCCACTGATCGGCCGCCTGTTGAAGCATCCGGACCTGATGTTGTTCGATTTTGCGCGGGCCGCGGCGTACGGTCGGCGCTACCGGTTCTTGAACCATGTCGAACTGCCCGAGGGCGTGGTCGATCTCGCGGCCAACGTGCCGGCGCGCACGGTGCGCCTGGTGGCGCCAACCGCGAATCTCGTC
Source organism: Chromatiaceae bacterium (assembly GCA_024235395.1). Lineage (NCBI taxonomy): Bacteria > Pseudomonadati > Pseudomonadota > Gammaproteobacteria > Chromatiales > Chromatiaceae > Chromatiaceae bacterium. Next base: position 117,122 of record JACKMK010000003.1, on the reverse strand, counting down.
GCCCACCCGGACCTGCACCCGGCGGTGGTCGATCTGATGCTGCAGGCGGCCGACAAGGTGCACCGCGAGGGCGGCTGGTTCGAGGGACGGGACGAGTTTCCGATGCCGTCCCTGCTGGCATTCCCGCTCAGCAAGGAAGCGGACCGGTTCTACAAGCATGGACCACCTTTCCTGCAGCGCTTCCTGCCGTTCTGGGCCGCTTCGCTGGTCGACCGGCTGAAGGTCATGCTGCTACCCCTGCTGGTGCTGCTGTTCCCGCTGCTCAAGGTCATGCCGCCGATCTACACCTGGCGCATGCGTGCCCGGGTGTACCGCTGGTACCGCGAACTCGAAAAGGCGGAACAGCAGTGGGCCGATGGCTCGCGTGACCGCACCGAAGTGCATGGTGCACTCGACCGACTCGAGGCCGAGGTACAGCATGTCAATGTACCGCTGTCGTTCACCGATCAGCTCTACCACCTGCGCCAGCACATCGATCTGGTACGGCGGCGAATCGACGCGGGATCCGGCTCGCGCTGAGCGGATGCCGCCCGCCCGGCCGGCCCCGGGGCCTCAATCACGGAAGAACAGATAGAAGCCGTAGTCGACGTCGCGGTCGTATGGCTTGCGCCAGTATCGCGGGTAGTAGTATCGGTCCTCGCGGTGGTCGCGCCAGTCACGGCGAGGGTGGCGATGTTTGTGGCGATGGCCTTCGTGGTGGCTGTGGCGGCTACGGTCCCAACCGCGATCGTAACCATCGTGTGCCAGCGCGCTGCCGGAAATGCCGGCACCTGCGGTCAGCAGGGCAATCAGCAGGATGTTCGAAACCTTCATGTCTGCTCTCCCGTTCGTTTTGACGGATCACTGGAGATCCTGAGAGCAAGATTGGACTCGTATCGCTGAACCTAAGCTGAATGGTGCCTGTGACCGGGTGCTCAGATCTCGCGCAATCCCTCCGATGGCTCGATGCGCGAGGAGCGCCACCCGGCAAGCGCGGCCGCGAGGATGGCTGCGCCCAGCGTGAGTCCCAGTGCCAGGCCGTAGTGACGCGGCAACAGTACGCATACCTCCTGGCCGGTTGCGAGTTGTCCGGCGAGCATGTTGTTGATTGCGAATGCCGCCGCAAAGTAGATCCCGATCGCCAGTGCCCAGCCGAACAGTCCGGTATAGAACGACTGCGCGACCGGGAACCAGACGATGTCGCTGGTACGGAAGCCGACCAGCCGAAGGACCGACAGTTCTTTGCGCTTGCGGTCTACGTTGGCCCACAGACTGGCCCCGAGCGACAACGAGAATCCGATCAGGCCGATCACCGCGATCGCCCAGTAGATCGCCGACAGGTTGCGATCCATGCGCATCACCAGATCGATGTCGCCGGCCTTGGTGCGTACCTCGACGCCCTGGTGGTTCAGGTCGTCCTTGATCGCCGCCACGTCGTAGATCGACCGCGTGTACAGTCGGAAACCCGGATAGCTGCGTTGCCCGTCGTTGGGGGTGCCCTGCCAGCCGAGTGCCGGTACCGCACGCCCATCGCGGAAGTCCTCTATCGCCTCGACCAGGCGGATGTCCGCGAACACGCCCTCCCGGGCGAATGCCGCCACCGGGGCGACGGCAACGACGTTCAGCTCGAGATGCTGGCGTTCCTTGCGGCCGCCGTATTGACGGGTCACGCTGCCGTTGATCCTGCCCCCGGCCGCCACCTCCAGCTTCTCGGCCACCGCCTGCGAGACCACCACGTCGCGCAGGCCGTCCGGGATCGCATCGTCGGCCGGCAGTAGCGGGTCGCCCCTGCCCGAAGGGATCAACTCGGCGCGTATGATGCGGGTTGATTGCTCGCTGTCGAGCTCGATGGTCGCCGCGATACTGCGGGTGCGGGGCACCAGGAAAGCGATGTCGCTGCGGCGTTGCATATTGCCGAACCAGTCGAGATCGAAGTGACCGCTGCTGACAGGGCGTACCTCGCGGTTTTCGGGATTTTCGACCAGTTGCTCGAGCATGCCGCCGACGATGCCGAATTTCAGTCCGAACAGCACCAGCATCGGGCCAAGTACCGCAGCCAGCGCAAGTACGAAGCAGCCGGACATCTGCCACTCATGGGCGTAGTCACGGGTCGCGAGACGGAAGGTTTTGAACAAGCGCATGGGTCGGTTCAGCCGTTGACGACGGTTTCAGTGGTGCGCCCGTCCTTGGAGCGATGTGTGTGATGGGCGAGCCGTCGCAGACCGAGGCGCTTGATGTGGCGCCAGGCATGGCTGGCGACGACCACCGTGATATTGCGCTCCTCGGCCAGCCCGATGAACAGCGACATGATCTTTTCCGCGGCGAACGGGTCGACCGACGCGGTCGGTTCGTCGGCGATCACGATCGAGGGTTCGTGTGCCAGTGCCCGGCCGATCGCGACCCGCTGGCGCTCGCCGACCGAGAGCGTCTCCGGGAGTTTGTCCAGATGGCGGGCGATGCCCAGTTCTCGCGCCAGGGTCTCGACCAGGTCGCTGTCGCCGAGGCCGAGCACGCCACGTGACAGGGCCATGTTGTCGCGCACCGTGAGGTAGGGCAGCAGTCCGCCGGTCTGCATCACGTATCCGATATGCCGGCGGCGCAGATCGCTGAGGCGGTTGAGCTGTCTCTTCTTCCACATCGTGGTGACATCGATCGCGTCTTTTTCCGGTTCCGGCCGGAACATGAACGCCGCCATGCCGGTCGGCTGGGCGATGAACGCCAACATGTCGAGCAGCGTCGATTTGCCACACCCGGACTCGCCGATCAGTGCGATCTTCTCGCCCTGGTTGATCTGCAGCGCGGGCACACGCAGGCGGAAGGTGACGCCTTCAGAGGCGCGGTCGCGCACCACGTCGCGCAGGTGGTAGACAATCGGCTTGGCCTTGTTGCGGGCTTGAAAGACGTTTTCCACGGGTACCTTTGAGTTGTCATGGGTGTGGCCGCTCACTGTGCGGCGTGGCGCCGGGCGACGTCACGACCACGGCTTGTGCCGTGCGCCGACCGGTCCCGCTGCCACTGCGCACGACCGCGGCCGCGCGCTATGGTTGGTTCAGGGCAACATCTCCAGTGCCACCGGGAATACGGCGTCGCCGTCGACCGGGCCGCCGTCCAGGCTCACCCAGAGGTCGGTGTGGTCATGCAACGCGCGGTAGTAGCTGATCTTGTCTTCCAGGTGGTGCAGGAACTCGATCTGGCGGCGTGCCGGCCAGGTCTCCCAGTCTTCGAGCGACAGGCTCATGACCTCGCCGGTATACGGCAGGTCTTCGATGTACTCGCGCATGAAGCCAAGGTCGGCGAGGCTGTTGCCGGCACCGGCAGTCGTGGCCGTGGTGCTGCCGAGCTGCGTCGGGTCGCGCGCGATCGTGGCGGCGAGGCTCTTCAGCTCGTTGAGGAAGTTCTGCGGTGACAGCAGGCCTTCCTCGGCGGTCTGCAGCACGCCGCGCAGGATATCGTGCAGGTCGGACAGCTGGTCGCGGGTGAGCAGCACGCGCACGTCCAGCGTCCGCTGTTCCGGGTTACGGATATCGCGATCGAGCAGCCAGGCATTGAACACGCTCGGGATCTTTCCGCCTTCACCGCGCTGCAGGTATTTCATGCGCAGTGCATAACCGAGTTTGGCGACCTTGCTCTGCAACGCGGCCAGGCGCGGATTCTCGCTCGGCGGTGGCGATGCCGGTTGCGGCGGTAGCGGTTGCGCACCGGCCGCCATCTGCACCTGCATCGTGATCTGCCCGGCGAGGGTGTCCAGCACCTGGCCGAACTCCTGGACGTCACCGGTCGGCACCGCGTAATACAGGCTGCCGATCCCGGGAAACTTGGCCAGTTCCCGGTATTGTTCCGCAGCGCTTGCGTGGTCGGCCTTGTTGGCCTCGGTCAGCAGGTGCAGCACGAAGATAGCGACCCCTTTCTCGCGCGCCAGCTGGCGCAAGGCCTGCGCATCGAGCCCGGTGCTGGACAGCGGATCGTCCGGCAGGCGCGGTCCGGCATCCGTGACCAGGACCAGGTAGCGCGCCGCATGCGTCGACCAATCCATGTCGTCGAGCGCTTTCTTGACGCCGGCGAACGCATCTTCGATGAAATCCTTGCTCGATACCTTGGCGGCGCTGAGATCGTTGACGTTGGCGACGAAGGTGCCGGGATTGCGCCCCTGATCGAGATCCACGTAGGTGCGGGCGAGGTATTCGAGCTCCGGCACGGCCTGCGGCGAGTCGCGAAACGCGACCAGGCCGAAATTGACGTTGCCCAGCAGGCCGGCATCTCCCAGCGCGTCGTAAATCTTCATCACGGCCTCGCGGGTGCGGGCGATGTATGGATCCATCGACAGGGTCGCGTCGATCGCGAACACCAGCCCGGCGCGGTAGGCGCTGTCCTCGGCGGCCTGTGGCGCGGCGCTGGGTTTGGCCGGCTCGGCAGCAGGGGTCACCGGCGGGGGTTCGGGTGGCGGCAGTGGTTTGTCGCTGTCCAGCGGCACGCTCGATACCTCGAGCAGTCGCGCCTGTTCGCTGCCCAGATACAGGTCTTCGTGCTGCAGGATCGGCACCAGATAGAAATTCTCGCGGATGTCCAGCTTGCCCGGTGGCTGGATCGCGACCACGGGCGAGTCCTCGGGCGATTCGCCGGCGACGGCCGCCTTGTACAAGGCGTCATAGCGTGTCAGATCGCGGGTCTTCGCGAGTTCGCGCGCGGTCGCGGCATCACTGAACAACAGTGCGCGGTCGTGCCCTGTCGGGTCGCGGAACGCAACCGTAAGGCCCTGCGCCCAGCTGAGTGTGTCCTGGGCCTTGACCCAGCCGATGGTCCCGCCGTGCCGGTCGGTCCCGACCTGCAGCCATTCGCCATCATTGCCGGTCTTGCGCGCGTAGACATAGTAGGCGGTGAACGGCGTCACCTCTTCCCCTGCTCCCTGTCCGGCCTGTTGCTGCAGGCTGGCACCGGGGATCGACAGGACACGCTGGTAGAGCGCTTGTTTTCCGGGCATCAGCAACGGCTGATCGGCGGCCTGAGCGCCTCCCGATACCGTGACCATGAGCGCCAGCAGCAGCGCGACCGGCGCTGCCGCGGCTGTGCGCAGCTTCATTGCCACAGCAGGGCGATCCGCTGCGCCTGGACGTCACCATCGGCCGCCAGTTCCTCGACCCGGCTGCGCATCGCGGCCAATTGCTGGGCCGCCTCGCGGCTGCCGTTCTGGGCGGCGACCTGATACCACTTGTGGGCCTGGGTCAGGTCGGCGGCCTCGAATACGCTGTTCTCCGGATCCCGGGTATAGGGATCGGCCTGGGTGGCCAGTGCGAGCGCCGCGTCGGCGTGCCCTTCGCGCGCGGCGAAGAAATACAGCATATAGGCGTCCGCCAACTCTCCGTCCGCCTGGGCCTGTTGGGCCGCGTCGTAGACCTCTGCCAGATCGACCGCACCCCGGCTGCGCATCTGGGTGATCAGCGAACGCGCCCGCGAACCCGGGCGGCCGACCCGCGGTCCGGCCGCGGTCGGCTCGAGTTCGATGCTCGGGTCGCTGACGATCGGCGGTGCCACCGGTTGCAGCAGGCTCGGCGCTGCCGGTGGGGCCTGGGCGACCGAAGGCGCATCCTCGGGCGCATCGCCCGGCACCAGCCAAACGCCGATGGCAGTCGCCACGGCGACCAGTGCGATCAGTTTCCAGGGGCCCGAGCGGTGTGACGGCTCGCTGTCGGCCAGCTCGGTCTCGACCAGGGGCTCATCCATTTGCGTGGCACTCACTTTATCTTTGCTTTCGGTAGGGGGATTATCCCGGACTCGGTGTCGACAGAAAAGGAGCCGGCGTGAAGCGCGTCATATTTGGCCTAATGTTTTTGCCGGTGGTCGCCGCGGCGGCACCGCACGGCTATCTGGATACGATCCCGGTTTTCTGGCGCACCCTGTATCCGGACGGCGGGGAGGGATTGTACTGCGGAGAGCGATTTGCAGCGCGCGACCGAAGTTACAACATCGAACACGTGTTCCCGATGAGCTGGGTAACCAAGACACTGGGTTGCGGCGACCGCGACGCCTGTCGAAGAAACAGTCGCCGTTTCAACGAGATCGAATCGGACATGCACAACATGTACCCGGCAAGAAAGGATCTCAACAAGGCGCGCGGTTCCTATCCCTATCGCGAGATCCGCGGCGAGCACTGGGTCGAACGCCACTGCGATTTCGAGATCGATTACCGCGCGCGGGCGGTCGAGCCGCGTCCCGCCGTGCGTGGCGACATCGCGCGTGCGATGTTGTACATGGCCGATCGTTATGATCTCAAGCTGTTCGAGCGCCAGCGGCGCCAGCTGCTCGAATGGCACCGCGCCGACCCACCGGATGCCGCAGAGCGCCGGCGCAATCGCCGTATCGCGGACGTGCAGGGTAACGCCAACCCCTGGATCGACTGAATCCACTCGCCGGGGCGAACCTCCGTCACCCGGACGCACGCAGCTCAATCTTGACCGGCGTCGGTCGACATATCCATCACGGCGACAATCCGAAAAGAATGATGGATCAACCTGGGGAATCAAATTCGCTTTGTGCGCGGATCGCGCAGCGCAAGAGCGGTGCGCGCTGCCGCGTGGGCGAAGGTCGGGCAGACCGGTGAGGCGGATGGTCGGCGGATTGGTGTTGTGCCTCGCGCAGGCGGTCGGTGCGTCCGGCGGCATCTGGGTGGTCGGTGCCGGGGACGCACGGATCGGACCCCTCAGCCGGCAGCAGGTCGCCGAGCTGTTCCTCAATCCCACGGAGAACACTGTCGGCCTCAAGCCGCTCGACCGCCAGGACCCGGCGTTGCGCGAGCGCTTCTACCGCGGGGTCAGCGGTATGTCTCCGGCAAGCGTACGCGCGTACTGGGCGAAACGGGTGTTCACCGGCCGCGGCAGGCCGCCGGCCATGCTCGACACGGACAGCGTTTTGCAGCGGCTCGCCGAAGACCCGAAGGCCGTGACCTACCTGCCCGCCGGTGAGCTGCCGGACGGTGCGGTGTTGTTGCTCCAACTGGACACGGAGAAAGGCGAATGAGGCATGCGATTCGTCTATTGACAACCCTGCTGGGTATTGTCCTCGCGACACCTGCCATGGCGTTGGACGCCCGATTCGCCGGGTTTGGGACCGCCAGTCTGTCGTGTTTCGGCAGCGAGGCCGCGGATTTCGTGAACAACGATCAGCCGGAGGGACCGGGGCGCACACGCGACTGCGACAGCGGACTCGACTCGATGCTCGGTGTGCAGCTCGACGTCGACCTCTCCGAGACCTTCGACGCCGGCGTGCAGCTACTCGCCGAGCGCAACGTCGACGGCGATTTCGATCCGCGGGTCTCGGTCGCGCAGCTGCGCTGGCATCCGTCGGCGACGACAACGGTGCGTGTCGGACGCATGCCGAGCGCTTCGTTCCTGCACGCGGAGGACCGCCGGGTGCGTTATGCGCTGCCCTGGGTGCGGCCGCCGCTGGAGGTCTACGGGATGCTGCCGGTGTTCGTCCAGGACGGCGTCGACGTCCTGCACGTCAGCCCGTTCGGCACCTGGACCGGCGAGTGGCACCTCGGTGTCGCGCAGTCCGATTTCGAGTACCCGGTGCCGAGCATCGGCGATACCGGTGAGGTCGAGTCCGAGGCCGTGTTCGGACACCTGCTGTTGCGCCGCGGTGGTACCCAGTTCAAGGCCGGGTATGCCTTTGGAAACATGACTGTGCACCAGGCGCAGCTCGATGCGTTTCACGACCTGCTCAACAGTCTCGGTCCGGTCGGGCAGGACATCGCCGACGATATGTCCGTGAAGGATGTGCGCACGCATCTGCTGACGTTCGGTGCCAGCCACGAACGCAACGACTGGCTGCTGATGGGCGAGTTCGGTTACCGCGCGATCGAACGCGGCCTGCGCGACCAGTTCGGTGCCTACGTGACCGTCGGCCGGCGTTTCGGTCCCTGGATGCCGTATTTCACGCTCGGTCGGCGCTGGACCAATGGCGATGACACCGACAGCCGCGCGGCGATGTTCGGTCCGCAGATCGAGGCCGCGGTGGAGGGCTTCCTGGCCACATCGAAGTGGGACAGCGAGAGCGTGTCCCTCGGATTGTCGCGCGAGCTCGGGCGGCAGGCGACGCTGAAGTTTCAGGCCGACTGGGTCAAGCCCGACGACGACAGCTGGGGACTGCTGACCAACCATGGTCCCGACTACGACTTCGCCCACCCCGACAGTGACTGGCTGTTCACCCTCAGCCTGGACTTCGTGTTCTGATGGAGCGGGGATGGTTGCATTCGCTGCGCTTCCGGCTGATCGCCGGCAGCATCGTTGCGCTGCTGGTCCTGTTCGGGCTGGTGAGCCTGAACACCTCCCGGGTACTGCACGAATTCGCGCTGGAAAACACCCGCCAGGTGATCGCGCAAACATCCGAGACGCTCAATCTGCATCTGGTGGAGCACACCGGCGACACGGGTTTCGCCGAAATCGAAGACTATCTGAATGGCCTGATCAGCGGCGACGAGCAGGGTGTCGTGTATCTCGCGCTGCTCGCCGAAGACGGCCGCGTACTGGCGCGCAGCCGCACCAGCCCTGACCCCCTGCCCGATACGATGCAGCCGGTCGAGCAGCAGATACGATCCGGCATGGTGCACGTCAGGCAGCCGATCCTGTTGGCCGACAACCAGGTCGGCACGCTGCATTACGGACTGAATACCCGGTTGCTGCGCGATACCAACCGGCGGCTTCTGCAGCAGAACCTCACGTTGCTTGGTGCGGGTCTGATCGGCACCATCGCGCTGCTGGTCCTGATCGGCGTCCGCGTCGGCACCCAGTTGGGGCGCCTGGTACACGCCAGTCGCGCGCTCGCCGCCGGGGTGCACGAGACGCGCGCACTGGAGACCGGCCACAACGAACTGTCGCTGCTGGCGCGCAGCTTCAACCAGATGGCGGATGCCGTCGCCGAACGCACCGCTGCGCTGCAGGACAGCCAGGCGCAGTTGACCGCGATGATCGACAACCCGTCACTGCTGATCGGCCTGCTCGACACCGAGGGCAACGTGTTGCAGGTCAACACCGCGGTGCTGGCGCTGAACGATACACAGATGAGCGACATACAGGGTCGCCCCGCGTGGCTGAGCCCGGTGTTCTCACACGACCCCGATGTGCAGCGTCGCGTCCGCGAGGCGGTACAGCGTGGAGCCGTCGGCGAGGCCAGCCAGTTCGAATTGACGTACCAGACCAAATACGGGGTACGGATCGCGGATTTCAGCCTGCAGCCGGTGCGCAACACGCGCGGCGAGGTGGCGTGGCTGGTGCCGTTGGGCCTCGATGTCACCGCACGGGTCGAAGCGGGAGAGCTGCAGCGGGTCTCGGAGGAACGCCTGCGCGCGACGCTGGAGCATTCGCCGAACCTCGCGGTGCAGTGGTTCGACCGTCGCGGGCGCGTGGTGTACTGGAACGCCGCCTCCGAGCGATTCTACGGCTGGAGCGCCGACGAGGCGCTCGGCAAGACGCTCGACGAGTTGTTGTATACGCCCGAGCAGGCACAAGAGTTTCTCGCGCTCATCGACAAAATCGCGACCAGCGGAGAGCCGGTGGGGCCGATCGAGTCGCCGGTGCACAGGCGCGATGGCGAGCGGCGCTGGGTCGAGGCGACGGTGTTTCCCATCCCCGGGGATACGCCGGACAACCCACTGTTCGTCTGCATGGACATCGACATCAGCGCGCGCAAGCAGGCGGTGGTGGCACTGGAACGCGAACGCGGCTTCCTCGGTACCCTGGTCGAGACGATCCCCGACCTGGTCTGGCTGAAAGATCCCGACGGCGTCTATCTGGCCTGCAACGTGCGTTTCGAGCGTTTCTTCGGTGCCCCGTCCGCGGAGATCGTCGGCAAGACCGATTACGATTTCATGGACGCCGAGCTCGCCGAGTTCTTTCGCGCCCACGATCGCCGGGCGATCGCAGCCGAGGCGCCGCAGGTCAACGAGGAATGGGTCACGTTCGCCGACGACGGACACAAGGAGCTGCTCGAGACCACCAAGACGCCGATGTACGACGCGCAGGGGCAGTTGGTCGGCGTGCTTGGCGTCGGGCACGACATCACCGAGCGCAAGCGCATGGAAGACGATCTGCGGCAGAGCGACGAACGGTTCCGCACCTTGTTCGAACGCTCGCCGGATCCGGCATGGATCATCGACGACAACCAGTTCGTCGAGTGCAACACGGCGGCTGTGCAGGTCATGCGCGGCCAGAACCCGCGCGACATCCTGGATCGGCATCCGTCCGAGCTCTCGCCCGAGGTCCAGCCGGACGGTGAGACATCTTTCGACAAGGCGGAACGCATGATGGGCCTGGCGATGGACAAGGGCATCCATCGCTTCGAGTGGACCCACCGCCGGCTCGATGGCAGCGAATTCATCGCCGAAGTCACCTTGTCGCGGATCTCGCTGTCCGACCACGCGGTGATCTATTGCATGTGGCGTGATATCACGGACCGCAAGCAGGCCGAACTGGAACTCGAGAGCTACCGCGAAGATCTCGAGGCCCTCGTCGTGAAACGTTCCGGTGAGCTGCGTGACAGCCAGCGTCATCTGCAGGCGATCATCGACAACCTGCCGGCGGTGTTCTTCACGAAGGGCGCCGACGGTCGCATGTTGATGGTGAACCGCATATTCGAGACCGCGGTCGGCATCCCGCGGGAGCGAGCGATCGGCCGTACCGATCGCGAGGTCTTTCCTGCGGAGGCGGCCGCGGAGATCATGCGCGTCGACCAGGAAGTGCTGTCCGGTACCAGCGCCGTGACCTTCGAGGAAGACGTGCCGCATCCGGACGGGACCCTGCACCACTACCTGACGACCAAGGCGCCGCTGTTGGACGACCAGGGGGCAGCGTACGCGCTGATCGGAATCGCGACCGACATCACCCGTTTCCAGCAGATGCAGCAGGAACTTGCCAAGGCGCAGGCGATCGCCCACGTGGGCAGCTGGCGCGTGGATGTCCTGCGCGATGAACTGACCTGGTCGGCGGAGACCTACCGGATCATGGGTGTTGAGGCCGGCACTCAGTTGCGTATCGACGATTTCATGCAGCGGGTCCACCCGGACGACCTCGCTGCGGTCAGTGCGGCCTGGCAGGCCGCACTGACCGGTGCTGGCTACGACATCGAACACCGGATCCTGGTGGACGGCGGGGTCAAATGGCTGCGTGAACAGGCCGAACTACAGTTCGATGCCGACGGTCGCGCTCTCAGCTGTATCGGCTCGGTGCAGGACATCACGGACATCAAGCGGGCCGAGCAGGCGACCCGGGAGGCGCTGGCCGAGGCGCAGCGTCTGGCGCGGGCAAAGAGCGATTTTCTGGCCAACATGAGCCACGAGATCCGCACCCCGCTCAACGCCGTACTGGGCATGGCCAGGATCGGTCTGCGCAAGACCGGGCAGCACGCGACCCATGACCTCTGGGAACGTGTCATGGGCGCCGGCGAGCACCTGCTCGGGGTGGTCAATGACATACTCGACTATTCCAAGATCGAGGCCGGAAAGTTTCAGATCGACCAGCAGGCGTTCGATCTGGCATCGGTGATCGACAATGCATTGGACGCCGTTACCGAGGTCGCCTGGCAGAAAGGCCTGGCGTTGCATCGGCGACAGGCCGATGACCTGCCCGAATGGGTCAGCGGGGATCCGCAGCGCCTGCAGCAGGTTTTGGTGAATCTGCTCTCGAATGCCTGCAAGTTCACTGAACTCGGCGAGGTCGGTCTCGAGGTGGCGCGAAACGGGGGTCGCGTCGAATTCGCCGTCGTGGATACCGGCATCGGCATGACCTCCGAGCAGCTTGCGCGCGTATTCAAACCGTTCGAGCAGGCGGACACATCGACGACCCGTCGCTACGGCGGTACCGGTCTCGGTCTGGTGATCAGTCAGGACCTGGCACGACTGATGGGTGGCGAGATCGTGGTACAGAGCACCGCGGGCGAAGGTAGTCGGTTCACCCTGCGGCTGCCACTGCCGGCCGTTGGTGCACCGGAACGTCACGACCAGCAAGCCGCCCAATCCGGCGGTGGTCAACGCCTCCAGGGGATCCGGGTGCTGGCCGCCGAAGACGTCGAGACCAATCGCCTGATCCTCGGGGATCTGCTCGAGTTCGAAGGGGCCAGCGTGGAGTTCGCGGAGCATGGCCGGCGTGCGCTTGATCTGGTAACGCAGCGCGGGGCGGAGGCGTTCGACGTCATCCTGATGGACCTGCAGATGCCCGAGATGGACGGTTACGAGGCGACTCAGCGGATCCATGCGATCGCACCACGGATCCCGGTGATCGGCTTGACCGCACACGCCATGTCCGAGGTGCGCGACCGCTGCCTCGCCGTCGGCATGGTGCGTCATATCGCCAAACCGTTCGATCCCGAGGAACTGACGCAGTCGATCCTCGATTGCGTGGAGGTGACCGGGCACACGGCCGGTGGTGCCGTGCCACCGGGTTCGCACAAGCCCGTTCCGACGGCCCCGGCCCCGGCACCGGTCGCCCAGGATCTGGCAGACGGCAACCTGGTCGACTGGACTGGCCTGCTGGCCCGCTTCGGCAACCGCAAGAGCTTCATCGCGCGGCTGGTTGATACAGCGCTGTCCAGCCATAGGGAGGGTCCGGCCAAGCTGCTGGCACAGATCGAATCCGGTGACCTGGAGGGTTTGGCGTTCAACGCACATGCGGTCAAGGGGCTGGCCGGCAACCTCGCGGCGGATGCCGTCCAGGAACTGGCCGCACGCACCGAGAAAGCGGCCCGTGCCGGCCAGGCCGAGGCGGTCGCACTGGCAGCCGAGCTCGCCGAGACGCTCAAGCGGCTGCTCAACGAACTCGAGCGGCATGCTGGTGCCGCCGAACGCGAGAGTGAGGTCGGCTGAAGCCCGACAGGTCCCCGGGCCAGAAACAACGACGAGGTAGAAAGCCGCCCCCAAGTGCTCAGCCGGGGGGGTGCAAATGAAAAACCCCGACCGACGGTCGGGGTTTGTGGTCACCGATCCAGCGGTGCGGCGTAGCGCGGTCTCAGTCGGTATCGATCTGCTTCATCAGTGCGAAGCTCTTGACGAACGGACCGGCCATGCGCGGATCCTTGATCATGCTCTTGAAATCGCCACTCAGGAACTTGAGCTTGCCCATCGCAAATGCGGTACCGAGGCCGGCCATCCCGATGCCGTCGGAGGCCCACTTCATCCAGTTGTCGCGATCGGCACGCATGTCCCAGTCGGGCTTGGTGCCGTCGTAGTCACCGGCTCGTACGCACTCGCCGTTCTCTACGACGAACACGCCACGCGGCTGGTCTTCGTTCTTGAATCCGCAGGTGATGACGGAATTGAAACCGATCTCGGACAGGCGGCCCTTGACCTCGGGGTCCGCATTCCACGCTTCTTTAAGGCTGTTCATCCAGTCTGCGGAAAAGAGTTCTGCCATTCTGATTGCCTCCTCAGGTAATTGCACAGCGGTCCCAACCGTTGGAACCGGCGCAATCTAATCACAGGCCCGGCAGCAGGTGTCCTCAAAGCTGCTTATGCGTCGGGCGCCGGGATTTATTTGCTTTTTCCCGACTGCCGCGGCTAGCGCGGCGGCGCGTCACGGTGGCCTGTATACTGCACGCCTTCGTCAACTGAACCCGACCGTCATGCCGCGCGACTGCACAGCCCAACTCAAGGCCCTGATGGCCGAACGTATCCTCGTCATGGACGGCGCCTACGGCACCATGATCCAGCGTTACAAGCTCGACGAGGCGGCGTATCGCGGCACGCGCTTCGCCGACTGGCCGAGCGACCTGAAGGGCAACAACGACCTGCTGACACTGACCCGGCCGGATGTGATCACCGAGATCCACGAGGCCTATCTCGCCGCCGGTTCAGACATCATCGAGACCAATACCTTCAGCGCGACGCGCATATCCATGGCGGACTACGGCATGGAATCGCTGGTGCGCGAGCTGAACGTGGAATCGGCGCGCCTGGCACGAACCCTGGCGGATCGCCACTCGACAGCGGAAAAGCCGCGTTTTGTCGCCGGTTCGGTCGGTCCGACCAACCGCACGGCCTCCATCTCGCCCGACGTCAACGATCCGGGTGCACGCAATGTCACGTTCGACGAGTTGGTCGAGGCCTATGCGGAGGCGATCGATGGGCTGATCGACGGCGGTGTCGACCTGCTGCTGATCGAGACCATCTTCGACACCTTGAATGCCAAGGCCGCCGTATTCGCCACCGAACGGGTATTCGATGCCAAGGGTTTCAGGCTGCCGATCATCCTGTCCGGCACCATCACCGACCAGTCGGGTCGCACCCTGTCGGGCCAGACCACCGAGGCGTTCTACAACAGCCTGCGACATGCCAGGCCTTTGGCGATGAGTCTGAACTGCGCACTGGGACCGGACCTGCTGCGTCAGTATGTCGAGGAGATGTCCCGGGTCTGCGAGACCTATGTCGCGACCTATCCGAACGCGGGGCTGCCGAACGAGTTCGGCGAATACGATCTGACGCCCGAGGATATGGGTCGGCACATCGGTGAATGGGCGGATGCCGGTTTTCTCAACTTGGTGGGTGGATGCTGCGGCAACACGCCGCCACATATCGCGGCGATCGCCAAAGCGGTGGCCGGAAAAAGGCCGCGACTCGTGCCGGCGATTCCGGCGGCCTGCAGGCTGTCCGGCCTCGAGCCGCTGAACATCGACAAGGCGCTGAACTTCGTCAACGTCGGCGAGCGGGCGAACGTGACCGGCTCGGCCAGGTTCAAGCGCCTGATTCTCGAGGGTGACTACGAAACCGCACTCGACATCTGTCGCGAACAGGTCGCGAACGGTGCCCAGGTGATCGACGTGAACATGGACGAGGGCATGCTCGACGGAGTCGCCGCGATGCGGCGTTTCCTGAACCTGTGTGCGGGCGAACCGGATATCGCCAAGGTGCCGGTGATGATCGACTCATCGAAGTGGGAGATCATCGAGGCCGGTCTGCAGTGCGTGCAGGGCAAGTCGATCGTCAACTCGATCTCGATGAAGGAAGGCGAGGGCAGGTTCCGTGAGCAGGCCACCCTGTGCCGGCGTTACGGTGCCGCGGTGATCGTGATGGCGTTCGACGAGGTCGGCCAGGCCGACACCCAGGCCCGCAAGGTCGAGATCTGTACGCGTGCCTACCGGATTCTGGTCGACGAGATCGGCTTCCCGCCCGAGGACATCATCTTCGACCCGAATATCTTCGCGGTCGCGACCGGCATCGAGGAGCACAACAACTACGGTGTCGATTTCATAGAGGCGACGCGCGAGATCAAGCGTACGCTGCCGCATGCCCTGGTGTCCGGTGGCGTGTCCAACGTGTCGTTCTCGTTCCGTGGCAACAACCCGGTGCGCGAGGCGATCCACGCGGTGTTCCTGTACCACGCGATCCAGGCCGGCATGGACATGGGGATCGTCAACGCTGGTCAGCTGGCGGTGTACGACGATCTGCCCGAGGCGCTGCGGGACGCGGTGGAGGACGTGATTCTCAACAGGGATCCGGAGGCCGGTGAGCGGTTGGTCGAGCTCGCGCCGCGGTACGCCGGCGAGGCGCATGCCGAGAAGGTCGAAGACAGGGAGTGGCGCAGTTGGCCGGTCAACAAACGCCTTGAACATGCACTGGTCAAGGGCATCACACAGTTCATCGAAGACGACACCGAGGAGGCGCGCCGGCAGGCCGAGCGGCCATTGCACGTGATCGAGGGGCCCTTGATGGACGGCATGAATGTCGTCGGCGACCTGTTTGGGGCCGGCAAGATGTTCCTGCCACAGGTGGTGAAGTCGGCGCGCGTGATGAAGAAGGCGGTGGCCTATCTCGAACCCTACCTGGAGGCCGAGAAGCAGGAGATGGCCGCGGCCGGCGGCACGCTGAAGAGCAACGGCCGGATCCTGATGGCGACCGTCAAGGGCGACGTGCACGACATCGGCAAGAACATCGTCGGCGTGGTCCTGCAATGCAACAACTACGAGGTGTTCGACATCGGTGTGATGGTCCCGGCCGAGACCATCCTGAACAAGGCACGTGAACACGACGTCGATATCATCGGACTTTCCGGGCTGATCACACCCTCGCTCGACGAGATGGTGCACATCGCGAAAGAGATGAAGCGCCAGGGATTCACGCTGCCGTTGATGATCGGTGGTGCGACCACGTCGAAGGCACACACCGCGGTGAAGATCGACCCCGAATACGAACACGGTGCCGTGTATGTCGCCGACGCCTCGCGAGCGGTCGGTGTCGCGAGCGCCCTGCTGTCGGACGAACAGAAACCGCAGTTTCTTGCCGAGACACGCGCCGAGTACAACGAGGTGCGGCTGAGGCGCGCCGCGAAGGCCGAAGCGGCAAGCCTGGTCTCGATTGCCGAGGCCCGCGCCAACGCGACGCCGGTCGACTGGGCGGCGGCACCGATCTCAACGCCGGCCCGGCTCGGCGTGACGGTGCTCGACGACATCGATCTCGCGCAGATCGTGCCGTATATCGACTGGACCTTTTTCTTCCATGCCTGGCAGCTGAAAGGTCGCTATCCAAAGATCCTCGACGATCCGGAGAAGGGCGAAGAGGCACGCAAGCTGTTCGCCGATGCCCAGGCGATGTTGAAACGCATCGTCGGCGAGAAATGGCTGCGCGGCGCGGCGGTGGTCGGTTTGTTCCCGGCGAACGCGGTGGGTGACGACATCGAGGTCTACACGGACGATACGCGCAGTGAAGTGAAGCTGAGGCTGCACAACCTGCGCAAGCAGGGCAGACAGCCTGCGGGGCACTACAACGAATCGCTGGCCGATTTCGTCGCGCCGAAAGACAGTGGCGTCGCCGACTACATCGGCGGTTTTGCGGCGACCGCCGGTCTGGGTATAGACCCCAAGTTGAAGGAGTTCGAGGCCGACCACGACGACTACCACGGCATCATGCTGAAGGCGCTGGCCGACCGTCTTGCCGAGGCGCTGACCGAATGGCTGCACGAAAAGGTGCGCAAGGAACTCTGGGCCTATGCACAGGACGAGTCGCTCGACAACGCGCAGCTGATTGCCGAGCGCTATCAGGGGATTCGCCCGGCGATGGGTTATCCGGCATCGCCCGATCACAGCGAGAAAGACCTGCTGTGGGAGCTGCTGGATGCCGAGACCAACACCGGAATCTGGCTGACCGAGTCGAAGGCGATGGTGCCGACCGCGTCGGTCAGCGGCCTGTATTTCGCGCATCCGCAGGCAAGGTATTTCGCGGTCGGCAAGCTCAACCGTGACCAGGTCGAGGACTATGCGGGACGCAAGGGCATGCCGGTGGCGGAAGCCGAACGCTGGCTGGCACCCAACCTCGCATACGAACCCTGACAGCAGTCGCCGCCGAAGCGGCCGGTCTCGTCAATCGTCGTGCGGGTTGTCGCTGCTGCCGGACAGTATGCCGCGCAGCCGTGCCGTACCTATGACCTGCAGCACCACGCCACAGCCGACGAAAAACACGACGGCGGCCATCAGCGAGGCGCGTACCGGGTCGCCCTGGGCATCGCTTTCATACAGGAAGGCCGCCACCAGGCAGCCGGCCGCGCCGAGATAGCAAAGCAGGGCGACCGCAAAGGCGAATTTTTGAGCGGGGTGACGCGACATATCCGGTTCCCGGTGCGTTCGAGGTCGCTAGCTTACCCCGGTCGGCGGAACCGCACAGCAACCGCGAATCCGGGATGCCAGTGGGGTTGTCGGTCTTCCCGATGCACTACGCTGAGGAGGTGGAGGTGTCCGATCATGCGACTACCTGTTGCGCTGTTGGCGGTCTCGATCATCTGCCCCTTGACCACCCTGGCGGCGCCGGTGGTCGAGAACGCGTTCGGGATGCGCTTCGTCGAGTTGCCGGCCGCGACGTTCTGGATGGGTTCCGTCGATCTCGCCGAGGCGCGCGCGGATTTTCCCGACCCGGCCGATGCCGACATCGCCGATGAGGGGCCGGCGCACCGTGTGACCCTGTCCAAACCGACGCTGATGGGCCAGACGGAAGTCACCCAGCGGCAATGGCTCGCGGTCATGCAGAATCGTCCAGGACCGCCGTCGCATTGGCAGCGTGACGACTGGGCGGAGCTGCCGGTGGTCGGCGTGAACTGGTTCATGGCACAGCGTTTCACCGAGGAACTCGGTCTGCTCGATCGCGCCTACCGCTACCGTCTGCCGACCGAGGCCGAGTGGGAATATGCCGCGCGTGCCGGGAGCGACGGGTTGAGGCCGATGCCACTGGCGCAACTCGGGGAACACGCCTGGTACATCGACAATTCGGGTGACTTACCGCACCCGGTCGCCGGGAAGCGGGCCAACGCGTTCGGTCTCTACGACATGCTCGGCAATGCCTGGGAATGGGTCGCCGACCGTTATGCCCGCGACACCTATGCGCGGCGCGCCGCGGCGCCGGGCAGTGCGCCGGATCCGCAAGGTCCCGAACTGGGCGAGCGGCGCGTTCGTCGCGGCGGTTCCTACCACTGTCCGCGTCACCTGGTGCGACCAGGCTACCGCACTGCCGACGATCCGGAACAGCGGTACTCGGTGCTCGGTTTCCGGGTGGTCGCGGTACCACGCGCCGGCGACGACGCACGCTAGCCGGCGCGCCGCGCAGACCGGCTCGCGACCTCCCTGGGTAATCTAAAGTATTACAGGCGTGTGTCGCTGTTTCTGGCGGGACACCCGGACACCGTTGTTTATGGAATTCAAGATCGATCTCGTGCAGGTCGTTCTCGCGCTGGCCGACGCGCTCGACCTGGTGGGGATCGACGAGGTCGCGCATGGCAAACGCGTCGGCTACATGGCGTTCAAGTGCGCGGAGGGCGAGGGCCTCGCGAAGGGCGGGCGCGAACGCCTGTTCGGTATCGGCCTGTTGCACGACTGCGGCGTTTCATCGAGCCGCGAACACGCCCATCTGGTCACCGAGATCCAGTGGCAGGGCGCGGAGGGTCACGCCGCGGAAGGGGCCGGGTTGCTGCGTGGTTTTCCGCCGCTCGCCGACTATGCCGAGGTGGTGCGCTACCACCATACCCCGTGGGATCGCCTGGAACGGTTGGACGGGGTCGACCCGGCCGCACGCCGCGAGGCCAATCTGATCTTTCTGGTCGACCGCGTCGACGCGCTGGCAGCGGCGCATTACTCGGTCGACCTGCTCGAGCAGATCGACCCGATACGGGACTGGGTAAAGCGCAATGCCGGAACCCTGTTCGTGCCCGACCTGGTCGACCTGTTCCTCGACGTCTCGGCATCGGAGGCGTTCTGGATGATGCTCGAGCCGCCTCACCTCGAACGTTTCGTGTTCGACATGGAGCGACGCGCGGATTCGCGCGAACTGTCGTTGCTCGAGGTCAAGCAGCTCGCAGCATTGTTTGCGCACGTGGTCGATGCCAAGAGCGAGTTCACCGCGCGCCATTCGCTTGGGGTCGCGAAGCTGGCGCGGTATCTCGCGCAAAAGACCGCACTCACGCCTTTGCAGGTCGAAAAGGTCGAGATCGCCGGGCTGCTGCACGACATCGGCAAGCTGCGCATCCCGGATGAACTGCTCGAGAAGAACGGTGCGCTGACCGACGCGGAACGGCGCACGATGCACCGTCACAGCTTCGAGACCTACCAGGTACTGCGTCGCATCGAAGGCCTTTCCGATATCGCGCTGTGGGCCGCCTACCATCACGAGACCCCGACCGGAAAGGGATATCCGTTTGGTCGCAGTGGTGGGGCCTTGAGCCTCGAGGCACGCATCATCGCTGTCGCGGACGTATTTCAGGCGCTGGCGCAGCGCCGACCCTATCGAGGCCCGCTTTCGCCCGACCAGATCGTCGAGGCGTTGCACGGTTTCGTCGCCCAGGGGAGGCTCGACGCGGCGATCGTCGCACTCGTGTCTGCCGACCTGGCGGGTTGCTACCAGGCCGCCGTGGCGGTCGAGCGCACCGACCAGGCGGTACTCGGCGACAGCGCCGTCGGCTGATCCGGTCGTCGCGGCACCGCCACCCGG
Organism: Chromatiaceae bacterium; assembly: GCA_024235395.1. Classification (NCBI taxonomy): domain Bacteria; kingdom Pseudomonadati; phylum Pseudomonadota; class Gammaproteobacteria; order Chromatiales; family Chromatiaceae; species Chromatiaceae bacterium. The sequence continues at coordinate 97,201 of JACKMK010000003.1, read as the reverse complement.
GCATTCGCTGGTTGACCTGCTTCCGTGTCTGAACAACCCTTTAGACAGGTCGTTGCTGTCGTTTCCGCAACGTGACTGCGCTAGAGGTGTTGCCGTGCTGCGTGCAGGGAATCTGTGGTGGGGGTTGTTGCTGTTCGCGGTCGTCGCGGGCGCCGCGTACGCGGTTGAGGATACGTCCTCGTCCCGCCGCAGCGCGGTGTTGCTCGAGATCGACGGGACCATAGGTCCGGTAACGGTCGAGTATTTTCGCGATGGCCTGCGCAAGGCACGCGAGCGGGATGCGCCACTGGTCTTGCTGCGCATCGATACGCCCGGCGGCCTGGACGCCGCGATGCGCGACATCGTCAAGGAGATCCTGGCGTCGCCGCTACCGGTCGTCGGCTTCGTCGCACCAGGTGGGGCGCGCGCGGCGAGCGCCGGCACCTACATCCTGTACGCCTGCCATGTCGCAGCGATGGCGCCGGCAACCAATCTCGGCTCTGCAACCCCGGTGCAGATCGGTGGTCTGCCCGGTCTGCCCGACGGGGCCGATCAGCCGACGCCTGAACCGGGCGAGGCCGATGGGGGGCGAAAGCCCGCCGATCATGGCCAGCGGCCGGTGTCGGGCGGCGCGATGCAGCGCAAGATCGTCAATGATGCGGCGGCTTTCCTGCGGGGACTCGCGGTGTTGCGCGGACGCAACGCCGAATGGGCCGAGCAGGCGGTCCGCGAGGCCGGCAATCTGACCGCGGACGAGGCCCTGCAGCGCGGGGTCATCGACCTGGTGGCGGCCGATGTGCCACGGCTGCTCGCGCAGATCGACGGACGCGAGCTGTCACTGCCGGGCGGTACGACGACGCTGCGGACCGACGGCCTGGAGATCGAGACGTTTGCGCCCGACTGGCGGATCCGCATCCTGTCGGCGATCACCGACCCGAACATCGCCTATGTGCTGATGCTGATCGGCATCTACGGACTGATCTACGAACTGGCCAATCCCGGTGCCATCCTGCCGGGCGTGATCGGTGCGATCGCGTTGCTCACCGCGCTGTATGCGTTTCAGGCCCTCCCGGTCAACTACGCGGGTCTGGCGCTGCTGGCGTTGGGCGTGGCCTTCATGGTGCTCGAGGCCTTCGTGCCGAGCTTCGGGGCACTCGGCATCGGGGGCGCGATCGCGTTCGTCGTCGGATCCCTGATCCTCTACCGCGACGAGGCGGGGCAGATCGGCGTCGCGATACCGCTGATCGCGACCTTCGTCGCGCTCAGCATGGCGCTGTTCCTCGGGGTGCTCGGTTATGCACTCAAGACACGCCGCAGGCCGGTGGTCAGCGGCCGCGAGGAGATGCTCGGTGCGACCGGCGTGGCGGAACAGGATTTCGCTGACACCGGCCGGGTGTGGGTGCACAGTGAGAGCTGGACCGCGACTACCCGGGCACCGCTTCGGCAGGGACAGCGGGTCAGGGTGATCGCGATACAGGGCTTGCGCCTGGAGGTGGAGCCGTTGCTGGGTACAGGGGAGGACCAGGAATCATGAATGCAGTGACACTTGGAATCGTGTTGTTCATCGGCGCGCTGCTGCTCGCGTCGATCAAGATCCTGCGCGAATACGAGCGCGGCGTGGTGTTCTTTCTCGGCCGGTTTCAACGCGTCAAGGGACCCGGGTTGATCATCATCATCCCCGGGATCCAGCAGATGGTGCGCGTGGACCTGCGCACCGTGACCATGGACGTGCCCACCCAGGACGTGATCTCGCGCGACAACGTCTCGGTCAAGGTCAATGCGGTGCTGTACTTCCGGGTCGTCGATCCGGAGCGCGCGATCATCCAGGTCGAAGACTACATCATGGCCACCAGCCAGCTGGCCCAGACAACGCTGCGATCGGTGCTGGGGGCGCATGAACTCGACGAGATGCTGATGAATCGGGATCAGCTCAACCACGATATCCAGGCCATCCTCGATCAGCAGACCGATACCTGGGGGATCAAGGTATCGAACGTCGAGATCAAACACGTGGACCTCGACGAATCGATGATCCGTGCGATCGCGAGACAGGCCGAAGCGGAACGCGAGCGGCGCGCCAAGGTCATCCATGCCGAGGGCGAACTGCAGGCCTCCGAAAAGCTGTTGGCGGCGACCGAGGTGCTGACCCGCAACCCGGTCAGCATCCAGCTGCGTTATCTGCAGACACTCAGCGAGGTGGCGAATTCGAAGGGCTCGACCGTGGTGTTCCCGTTCCCGCTGGAATGGGCCGGGATGCTCGGCGGCCGGGATGAATCACGCTGAACGCGTGCCCAGTTCAGTTGCCGGTTGCCGCCGGGTCGATGACGAAGCTGTAGCCGTGCCGTTCGAAACCGAGACGGTCGTAGAAGGCGTGCGCGCCGTCGCGCCGCAGATTCGACGACAGGGCCAGCTTGTAACAACCCTGTTCTCGGCACAGTCGCAGGGCCTCGGCGATCATCGCGGCCCCGACGCCCTGCTGCCGCGCCGCGCCGGCCACGACGATGTCCTCGATGACACCGCTGGGTGTTCCGGCGTGACCCAGGGTGCGCAGGATCAGCAGGGTGAAGGTGCCGACGATGCGTCCATCGCGCTCGGCGACAGACAGCCGCAGATCGGGGTTTTGCGCCAGCCGCTCGTACAGCCGGCGTGCCTCGGCCAGCCCGAGCACCCGCCCGTCATCCATGTCCGGCTGCGCCAGCAGGGTCAGTATCGCCGGCAGATCGTCCGCGGCAGCGGCGCGGAAGACCAGGTCGCTGTGAAGTTTCTCGTGCATCGTGCGGACGAGGATCGGATAGCGCGGCGCCTCAGGCAAGTGCGCGATGCGCCGGTGGCGATCCGGGTCGGGTGGTGCGCGTCAGGGATTGGCTCAATTCGGCCGTGAGTCGGACGCTAACACCGTTAATTCGCAAAAAAGCCAATCACAGCCACTCGCTGGCACCGGACCAATGTCAGGGAATCCAGACACCAAAGGGGGCGGAGTGCCGAATTCCGCAGAACGCCGCCGCTACACGCGTTACCCGATCGAACTGGCGGGACGGCTCGCCGTGCGTGGGGCCGGCCGGCAGCCCTGCGTGGTCCGCGACTATTGCGGAGGCGGTCTGCTGTTGCAGCAGCCGGCGGCAGCGAGGCCCGTGCCCGGGCTGGCAGTCGGCGACCCGCTCGAGCTGACGGTCGATCTGTTCACCGGGCGGGGCATCGAGCCCACGGCACTGAGTGGCCGGGTTGCATGGGTCAACGGGGAGTACCTGGGGCTGGCGTTCCAGCAACCGTCGGATGCATTGGTCGCGGTATTGCGGCGGCATGACCGGCTGGCGCGTGGCGACCAGCAACGCACCGCAACCCAATCGGGGGGCGAGGTGCGCTGCCTCGCCAAACTGCGGCATGTGGCGCAGGGGGCATTGCCCGGCATCCTGCGCGAATTGCTGGCGCAGACTGCGGAAAGGCTGATCGAAGCGGCCGATGCCGCTGCGTCGAACCGCGAGCTGCAGCAGCTCTACAGCGACATGCATGCGTTGGACGCTGTGCGCGACGGCGACCTGCTGCAGCAACGGGTGTTGGACAGGGCGCTCGGGGCGACCGCGGAAGCGGACGAAGCATCGACACCCACCGGGGAGCTGACGCTGGTCGAACCGGACGACTTCGAACGCTGGCTCGAGGCATCGCGCGCCGCGACTGTCCTGCAGGGCCTGTTCAAGGCGGAGATCACCGCGCTTGGGTCGCGCCTGGCACAGCTGCGCGGCACGCCAGCGGCGACTGACGTGATGCTGCCGTTCGTGCCCCAGCATTTCACCAGGGCCCTGCAGGATGTCGCCGATGAACTCGATCTCGGTCGGTCGAGCCGCGGCGTACTGTTCGAACAGGCGATCAAGGTGCTCGGTGCCCGGCTCGGCGATCTGTATGCGGACTTCGAGGCGGCACTGGACGGGCTCGGCGCTCCCGCAGCGCGCGCCGCTTTTGTCCCCGGCCGGCCGGCGGCCGGCGAGGCAGTGGCCGCCGGCGCCCCGGTCGCGCGGCCCGATCCGGCCGCCGCCGCCGCAGGATCGCGGGTGCCGGTCAGCGAGGTTGCGCCCGTCGCCCAGGTCCCGGCGCCGCCCGCGGCAGCGGGGATCTCGCCGCTGGCGATCGATGCTGCCGAGCTGGCCGAACTGTTGCAGCAGGAGGCCGTGCAGCGCCAATCGCTGGTCGAGGAGCTGTTCGGGCACCTGGCCGAGATGCCGAACATGACCGACAGCCTCGCTCAGTGGCTGTAGGAACTGGACGCACCGCTGGTCCAGGAGGCGACCGAAAACCGCGGGTTCTTCCTGGAAGAACAGCACCCGCTGCGGGTGATCGTCGATCAGCTTGCCCATCTTCAGAGTTTCCGTCCCACGCCGGATGCCGATCCACGCACCGACACCTTGCGCCAACGCGTGACCCAGCTGCTCGAGCCGGTCCGGCGTGGCGAGGCCGACGACGCGGTCCTGCAGGCGATAGCCGATCAGGTCGGCGCATTGACCCTCGAGCAGAGCCGCCTGTATCAGCGGCGGGTCGAACGCGTCTCGGAGGCCAGCGCCGGCCGGGACCGTGTGCGCCGGGCGCGCCTGGCGGTCGCCGAGGAACTCGACCGGCGCTACGCCGGCAAACAGGTACCCGAGGTCGTCGCGGAACTGATCGATGTCGGCTGGCGTGCGGCGCTGGAACTCGCCTGGTTGAACGGCGCCGAACAGGAGCAGCGTTATGCCCGGCACCTCGCGGTCCTCGACGCCGCGGTGACGGCACTGGGCGGGGATGCTCACGACCCGGCGGCGCCGGTGATCGCGCCACAGGCGTTGTTCGATGCAATCGCCAGCGAACTTGGCTCCACCGCATTCGATCCGTTTCGCCGCACCGCGTTGGAGAACCGCTTGCGCGCGGAGTTGTTCGATCCCGAGGCGCGCCCGAAGCTGGTCGAGATGCCGGCGCAGGCGCGCGCGGCCGGTGCCGACCGGCCCGAGCCGCCAGAGGGGGTCAACCGGCACACCTGGCAACGCCTGCTCGACCGGTGCATGGCGGTCGCGGTCGGCGACCGTGTGCGTCTGCTGGATGCGCCCGAGGGACGCCAGGCATTGCGCGTCGCCTGGATTCGCGACGATCACACCCAGTTCGTACTGGTCGATCACCAGGGCCTGATGGCACGCGACATAGAGCTGCCCGAACTCGCGCTCGGTCTGCACCGCCGCCGCATCCTCCTCGAACAGGTCGACGGCCGGCCGGCGAGCGACCGTGCGGTGGAAGCGATGTTGCACCGCATGGAGGGGCGCCTGGTGTACCAGGAGGCGCACGACTCGTTGACCGGCCTGATCAATCGACGACAGTTCACCACCGCGCTGGAACAGGCGCTCGGGGTAGCCGACGGCGGCGCCGGTGTGCTGGTATGGATCGACGTCGATCAGTTCCGATTGGTCAACGACATCCACGGCTACGACACCGGCGACCGCCTGTTGATCGCGTTGGCGCGCCAGCTGGACAAGGCCCGTGGCGCGAAAGTCGCCGGGCATCTCGGTGGTGACCGGTTCGGTGTGTTGCTCCCCGAACTGACCGGGGTCGATGGCGAACACTGGGTCGAGGAACTGCGCCGCGCGGTGGCGGCGATGCCGTTCGATTGGAAGGGACCGCCGATGGCGTTGAGCCTCTCGGTCGGGATCGTCGATCTGAGCGGCGACAGGGGCGGTGTCGGCAGTGTGCTGCGCGCGGCGGAAAGCGCCATCACGGCGGCCAAGGCGGCCGGCGGTGGACAGGTGTACGTCTATCGTGAGGACGATCCCGAGATCGCACGCGAACAGAGTGCGGTGCAGTGGGTGGTGCAGGTCGACGAGGCACTGGACCGCGGTCGCCTGCAGTTGCGTTGTCAGCCGATCGTTCCGATCCGTCCGGACCGGGCGCTGCAACCGCATTACGAGGTGCTGTTGGGGGTCGCCAACGGCGCCGGCGAACTCTTGCCGATCGCGCAGTTCATCGAGGCGGCGGAGCGGTACAACAGGATGCGCGCGGTCGACCGCTGGATCGCGCGTACCGTCATCGAGCAGATCGCGAGCGGGCGCGAGCTGTTGCCGATGTTGCACGGCTTTGCGATCAACCTGTCCGGGCAGACGGCGAACGATCCCGGTTTTGTCGCCTTCATCCGCGAGCTGTTCGAACGCCATGCGATCGACCCGTCGTGGGTCAGCTTCGAGATCACCGAGACCGCGGCGATCGCCGATCTGTCGAATGCCGCCGGGATCGTGCGTGACTTGAAGGCACTCGGCTGCAAGGTCGCGTTGGACGATTTCGGCAGCGGTTCGGCGTCTTACTCCTACCTCAAGGAACTGCCGGTCGACTGGCTGAAGATCGACGGCGTGTTCGTGCGCAAGGTCGCCGAGAGCATGGAGGATCTCGCAGTGGTCAGGTCGATCAACGAGATCGGCCATTTTCTCGGCAAACAGACGATCGCCGAGTATGTCGCCGACAACACCATACTCCGGCGCGTGCGCGAGATCGGTGTGGATTTCGGCCAGGGGTACGCGATCGCCCCGCCGTTGCAACTGGACGAACTGTTCCAGCAGGCATCGACCGGCGCGGCCTGACCGCGTTCACCAGCTGAAGCGTTCCCAGGTCCAGTACAGACCCACGCCCGAGATCACCAGAGAACCGGGGATCACCACCAGCGCCCGATAATACGGACGCCGGCCGAACCAGATGCCGAGTACGCCGAACGCGAGTGCGATGACCGCGAGCTGGCCCAGTTCCACCCCGACGTTGAAACCGATCAGGGCACTGGCGAACGCGTTGGCCGGCATGCCGAAGTCCGAGAGCATGCTGGCAAAACCCAGGCCGTGCAGCAGGCCGAAGCCAAACACCAGCACCAGGCGGCTCTTGTGCAGGGTGCGGTGCCAGACGTTCTCCACCCCGACGTAGGCGATCGACAGCGCGATCAGCGGCTCGACGACGCGAGCGGGCAGCTCGATCATGCCGGTCATCGCCAATGCCAGCGTGATCGAATGCGCGACGGTGAACATCGTCACCTGCCACAACAGCGGCCGGATCCGCGTGCTGAACAGAAACAGCCCGAGCACGAACAGGATGTGGTCGAGTCCGTTCGGGACGATGTGGTCGAACCCGGCCCCGATGTATTCGCCCAGCACCTCGAGCGTGCCGGGCGTGCGAAACACCTCCTCCAGCGAGAAGGGATCGCTGCGGCGGTCGTCCCGGATCCATTGCCACGACGACCAGTGCCACTGCTGATTGGCCTCGTCGACCTGGCGCACGCGCACGGCGTTGTCGCCGAACGCTGCCGGGTAGTACCAGGTGAGACTGCGCGTCTCGGTCGGGATGTCGCCTTCGAGCACGATCAGCGATATCCGCGGGACCTTGGTGTAGCCGGGTACCGGGATATCCACCTGGGTGATGCTCGGCGTGGCGCGCTGGCCGTCGAATCGCAGTTCGACGGTGTCCAGCATGAGTGCCTTGAACGGCTCGAAGGCCTGCGCCAGTTGTTCCGCCTCCAGTGCCCGCAGCCGGTCATACTCGTCCGCGTTCGGCGCCTGGGTGGTGTCCTTGTACTGCGCGTTGATGCCGGTCAGCAGCGCCTCGATGCTGGCGCGCAGTTCGACCCGGTAGTGGCCGCCGGCGAACACGCTCACCTCGACCAGCGCCGGTTTGACGACATCTGCCGCGAGCAGCGGCGACATCACCGACAGCGACAGTGCCAGCAGAAATCGTAGGGGAATAAACATCGACCGGCAGCGTCTTATTCGGATCGGCAGAAGTAACTGCATGTTCCGCGTCAGACTATCAGCAAAGTCCAATATTGTTTTTGCGGGTAGAGGACACAAGGCCGCATTGTTACACTGCAGCGCCTGCCGACGCGATCATGGATTCGGCGTAACGCAGCGCGGCTGACAGGCCGTCGGGTGTCGTGACGAATCCTCCAATCCCGAACCATTCAAGTACGAGAAAAGCGATATGCCAAAGATCGACCGCCGCGATTTCCTCAAGCTGATGGGCCTGGGTGCTGCGGCCACCGCAGCCCCGATCATTTCGAACAAGGCGTTCAGCGGTGAACAGATGCCGCAGGGTTTCTACGAACTGCCGATGCGAGGCAATGTGCGCATCCTGCACATCACCGATGTGCACGGCCAGCTCAAGCCGGTCTACTTCCGCGAGCCGAACGTCAATCTCGGCGTCGGCGATGCGCTTGGCAGGCCGCCACACCTGGTCGGAAAGAAGCTGCTCGATGCCATGGGCCTCAAGCCAGCGACGCCGGAGTCTTATGCATACACCTACCTGGATTTCGATGCCGCGGCGCTGAAGTACGGCCGCACCGGCGGCTTCGCGCACGTCAAGACGCTGCTCGACAAGATGCGCGAACAAGCGGGTGGCCGGGAGAACACCATCACGATCGATGGTGGCGATCTCTGGCAGGGTTCGGGAACCGCGCTGTGGACGCGCGGCGTCGACATGGTCGAGGCGTCCAACATCCTCGGTCTCGACGTGATGGTCGGACACTGGGAGTTCACCTACAGGGAAAACGAGGTGCTATCCAACGTCGCCCTGTTCAAGGGTGATTTCATCGGTCAGAACGTGCGCGTCAAGGAGACCTCACTGTTCGGTGACGAATATCCCGCACTGGTCGAGAAGTTCGACGGTCGGGGCCTGTATGACGAAGACGCCGGTTATGCGTTTCAGCCGTACGTGATCAAGGAGATCAACGGTGCCCGCATCGCGGTGGTCGGCCAGGCCTTTCCGCGCACCGCCAATGCCAACCCGCAGGAATTCTTCCCCGATTGGTCGTTCGGTCTGCGCGAGGACGACATGATCGAGCTGGTGCAGAAGATCCGCGAGGAAGAGAAGCCGCACGCGGTGGTACTGCTGTCGCACAACGGCATGGACGTCGACATCAAGATGGCCGAACGTGTGCCCGGCCTTAACGCGGTGTTCGGCGGTCATACCCATGACGGCATACCGCAGCCGCTCAAGGTGAAGAACGTCGAAGGACACGAGTGCTGGGTGACCAACGCCGGCTCCAACGGCAAATACGTCGGCGTGATGGATTTCGACGTCCAGGACGGTGAACTCAAGGGTATGCACTACAAGATGCTGCCGGTGATCACCGACTGGCTGCCGGCCGACAAGGAAATGGAGGCGTTCATCAACCAGATGCGCCAGACCAAGTACGACGAGAACATCGTCGAGTCGCGCCGCAAGGATCTGTTCTTCAACAAGACCCGCCTCGGCAAGACGTTCGAGGAGATCCTGTCCGAGAAACTGGCGATCGCCGACCGCCTGCTGTACCGGCGTGGCAACTTCATGGGCACCTGGGACCAGGTGCTGTGCAATGCGCTGCGCCATGAATTCGATGCCGATATCGCGCTCTCGGCCGGCGTGCGCTGGGGGACGACGACCCTGGAGGGTGACTGGATCACGATGGAAGATGTGATGACCCAGTGCGCGATGACCTACGGTGAGACCTATGTCACCGAGATGACCGGGGCAGACATCATCAACATGCTCGAAGGTGTCGCCGACAACCTGTTCGACCCGGACCCCTATCTGCAGTCCGGGGGGGACATGGTGCGTGTCGGGGGACTCGACTACACCATCGATCCGTCGCAGAAACTCGGTCACCGGATCACCGACATGAAACTGGACAACGGTCATGTGATCGAGGCCGATCACAAGTACAAAGTCGCCGGTTGGGCGACTGTGAACCGTACCCCGGAGGGTCGACTGATGTGGGACGTGGTGCGTGACTACATCGTCGCCAAGAAAGGTCCGGACAATGTGCTCAAGCTGCCCAAGATCAACCACCCGAAGCTGGTCAACGTGAAGTCCAACCCGGGGATCGCCGATTATCCGGGCGAGTGGTCCTGAACAGCGGCAGGCCACGCGGCACGAGAATCCCGCCTTATCGGCGGGATTTTTTTCACTCGCCAGGCTGCAGCAGCGGGACGAGTTGTGGCCAGATGTTGTCGAGTATTCGCGGTTGCGCCTCGGCGCCCGGGTGAATGCCATCCGGCTGCATCATGGCGCGGGTCTCGGCGACCCCGGCGAGAAAGAAGGGTACCAGCGCGACGCCGTGCTGCCCGGCCAGATCCAGGTAGATGCGGTGGAACTTCTCACCATAGTCCCTGCCATAGTTCTGCGGTAGGCGGACGCCGAGCAGCAACAGGCGGGCACCGGCCGAACGCCCCATGGCGATCATCTCCTGCAGGTTGTCGCGGGTCTGTTCGAGGCCGAGGCCGCGCAGTCCGTCGTTGCCGCCGAGCTCGATGATCAGGACAGCAGGACGCTCGCGTTCCAGCGTGGCGGGAAGGCGGGTCAGGCCGCCACGGGTCGTGTCGCCGGTGATGCTGGCGTTGACCACCTCGTGGCCATGGCCCTCTGCCTGCAATCGCTGCTGCAACAGGGCCACCCAGCCCTGGCGTTGCTCGATACCATAGGCCGAACTCAGGCTGTCGCCGAGCACGACGATCTTCGGCGTCGCCGACGCGGCCGCCGACAACAGACAGATACCGACAGACAGAAAGATGCATAGCAGGGTTCGCATTTCGGCAACGGCTTTGGGCAAACGGGTGAGCATGGCGGACGGCCGCGATCTCGACATCCTCTCGGCGATCGACCTGCAGGTCAACGCCGGCGAGGCTGTCGCCATCCTCGGGCCGTCCGGATCGGGCAAATCGACCCTGCTGGGGCTGCTGGCCGGTCTCGATCTACCGACCGATGGGCGGGTGGAGTTGCTCGGCGAGGATCTCGCCGCGCTCGACGAGGATGCACGGGCGGCGTTGCGCGCCGGGCAGGTCGGATTCGTGTTCCAGTCGTTTCAGCTGCTGCCGGGCATGACCGCTCTTGAGAATGTCGCCCTGCCGCTGCAGATCGGACGCACACCGGACGCCCGCGCCCAGGCCGAGCGTCTGTTGCGCGATGTCGGACTGGGTGAGCGTCTCGCCCACCTGCCGCGTCAGTTGTCCGGTGGCGAGCAGCAGCGGGTGGCTTTGGCGCGGGCATTCGCCGGCGAGCCGCTGCTGCTGTTCGCCGACGAGCCGACCGGCAATCTGGACGCCGACAGCGGCCGGCGCATCATCGAACTGCTGTTCGATCTGCGCGACCGCGCCGGCAGTACCCTGCTGCTGGTCACGCATGATCAGGCGTTGGCGGATCGTTGCGACCGCGTGCTGAGACTCGAGGCCGGTCGACTGCAGGACGCGGCATGAAGTCCACGCAATGGGGACCGCGGGCCTGGTACGCGGCGCTGCGCGATCCGGGCTTGCGTCTGTTGCTCGCCGCGGTGCTGGTCGCTGTCGCTGCGCTGACCTCGGTCGCCTTCTTCGCAGACCGCGTCGAACGCGCGCTGGTCGCGCAGGGCGCCGCGCTGCTCGCGGCGGACCTCGTGGTCGAGCACGGCGAACCGGTACCGTTGAGCTGGCTGGCGCGCGCCGACCAACTCGGCCTCGCGCGTGCGCGCACCGTGACCTTTCCGAGCGTCATCATCGCCAACGGCCGGCCGCAGCTGGTACAGGTCAAGGCCGTCGAGCCCGCGTATCCATTGCGCGGCCGGCTGCAGGTCGAGCGTGCCGGCGGCGAGCGAACCGACCGGCCGCCGTCGGTCGGCGAGGCGTGGCTGGAGGGGCGCCTGCGTGATCGCCTCGGTGTAACGATCGGCAGCGCCGAGATCGCGCTCGGCGAACTGCATCTGGACGCGGCCGGTCTGCTGGTCGACGAGCCGGACCGCGGTGGCAACCTGTTTCAGCTCGCACCGCGCCTGATGATCCACTACGCGGATGCCCAGCGCAGCGGCCTGCTCGGACCTGCCAGCCGGGTGAAGTATCGCCTGCTGTTGGCCGGCGAACCGCGCGCCGTGGCCGAGATGCGCGACTGGCTGAGCGAGCGGTTGCCGCGCGGTGCCGAGATCGCCGATCTGGAGAACGCACGCCCGGAGCTGCGCACCGCGCTCGAGCGTGCGCGCCGTTTCCTGAGTCTTGCGGCACTCTGTGCGAGCCTGTTGGCCGGTGTGGCGATCGTGCTGGCGGCGCGGCGGTACGTGGATCGTGCACTCGACGGTGCCGCGGTGCTGCGTACGCTGGGGATGAGCGGTGCGGCCGTGCTGCGCTGGCACTTCGGAAGGTTGACCGTGGCGGTGTTGCTCGCGACCTTGCTGGGCAGTCTGGGTGGCCTGCTCGGGCAGCAGGCGCTGGTCATGCTGCTCGGGGACTGGTTCGGGGAGGCATTGCCGCCACCCGGCATGCGCCCGGTGCTGGTCGGCGTGTTGTTCGGTCTGGGAATGACGATCGGCTTCGCGCTGCCGACCCTGCTGCGCATCGGGCGGGTGCCACCGCTGCGGGTGCTGCGCCGCGAGCTCGATGCGCCGGGGCTGGCCAGTTGGGCGGTATGGTCGTTGGCCGGACTGGCCTTTTTCGCATTGATCGCGTGGCAGGTGCGGGACATGCGCCTTGCGGTCGGCATGGCGCTCGCGCTGCTGGTCAGCCTGGTGGCGCTGATGCTCGCCGGGCGCGGGTTGCTGGCGCTGATCGCCCCGTTGCGCCGCACCGGCGGCAGTGCGGCGTTCGGGCTCGCGGCGCTGACCCGTTACCCCGGATTGACGTTGCTGCAACTGAGCGGTTTCGGTCTCGGTATCACCTTGCTGTTGCTGCTGACCGTGGTGCGGATCGATATCGTCGACACCTGGCGCGGCAGTCTGCCGCCCCAGGCACCGAACAACTTTCTGATCAACCTGCAGCCGGATGAGCGAGAGGCGCTGCAGCAGCTGCTCGACCGGCGTGCGATCCCGAATTCCGGTCTGTATGCGACCACGCGTGCCCGCCTGGTCGCGATCAACGGCAGCGACATGGACCCGGAGTCGTACGATGATCTGCGTGCGCGTCGGCTGGCAGCGCGCGAGTTCAATCTCGGTTTCAGCGCGACGATGCAGAGCGACAACCGCGTGCTGCAGGGTGCCTGGTGGTCCGGTCGCGACGCGGCCCCGCAGTTCTCCGTCGAGCAGGGCATCGCCGATCGCCTCGGTATCCGTTTGGGCGACATGCTGACGTTCGAGGTCGCCGGGCTCAGGGTGCAGGCGCCGGTGACCAGTCTGCGCTCGGTGTCCTGGGATTCATTCAACGTCAACTTCTTCGTTGTCGGGACGCCGGCGATGGGTGCGGGGCTGCCGTTGACCTACCTGACCAGCCTGTACATCGATCAACACAGCGAAGGCCTGACCCTCGAACTGACCCAGCGTTTCCCGGCAGTGTCGGTGATCGACGTGCGACCGATCCTCGAACAGGTCCGGGATATCATGGAACGTGGTGCGCTGGCGGTCGAGATGGTGTTCCTGTTCACGCTGCTCGCGGCCGGGCTGGTGACCTTTGCCGCGACCCAGGTGACCCGCGACGAGCGCGCCCGCGAGGTCGCGGTGATGCGCACCCTGGGTGCGTCGCGGCGCTGGCTGTTGGCTGCAGTGCTGACCGAGTTCGGGGTACTGGGCCTGATCGGCGGGTTGCTGGGTGCCCTGCTGGCGAGTACCGCCGGATACCTGATCGCGGTGCAGCTGTTCGACCTGCCCGGCACCCTGAGCGCGACCGCCTGGTGGATCGGCATTGTCGCCGGGACCCTGGTGGTCGCGGTGGTCGGCTGGCTGGCGACCCGCCGTCTGCTTGGCGTACCGCCGCTGCGAGTGCTTAACTCAGGGTAGGCGAGGCGATTTGGGGAGATCCGGTTTGACGAGGGCCGGCCCGCGCGGCGGCGATACGGCAACAGGGCCATTGGGTGACCGACCCGCGTCAGCGGCGAGGTCGCCCGCATGGGCGGAGACGTGGCGATGATCGTCGAGTGTTTCGCGCGTCGCATCATGGCTCCGTTCCAGGGCGTGCTGCAGATGATCCGGGTCGGCGCCGGCGAGGCGGAGAGCGTCGACGGGCGCCACTGGGTGCTGTATGCGGCGCATCCCGATATCCTCGCGCATTCCGGTCTGTCCGAGGTGCGGTTCGGTACCTGGTCGACGGCCACCGGGCTGCGTCGCGCGGTCGTGCGCGGCACCGCCGCGGGCAGCCTGATCGAGCGTATCGGGCAGCCGCTGATCGGCGCCCTCGAGGCGTTTGCCGGACAGGCGCCGTTTCCGCTCCACGACCGCATGGAATATTGGCTGGTCGACGGACTCAGCGGCCGCCCTCTGATACTGCTCGACAGCCTGTTGGCGGATGAGCCGGTACCGCCGGCGGAGCCGCCGAACTGGTTGCCGGGCAAGGCCGCGCGTGACGAGTTCGCCGGGCTGGCGGAACTCGAGCAGATGCTGATCCGGCGCGCCGGGCCGCGTCCGCGCGGCCTGTGGTTCGAACGCGACGACCAGGGTGGTGGCCGCGACCCTGAACAGCGGTACCATCCGCCGCAGTATTTCCCGCGCCTGCTGTTGACCACCGACTGGCCGGAACCCCGGCAGCGAACCCTGGCACGTGCCTTCATCGACTGGTGGTCACCGGCGCTGCTTCAATTGCAGCACCTCAGTGACAGCGAACGCGGCAGCCTCGAACGTGCGGCTGCCCAGCGGGCTGGCGTGCTCGCGCGCCTGTTCCGCCTGTATCCAAAGACCATCGACGAGGACCTGATCAGGGTCGCACGCGTACAGGCGAGGATGCAGGCATCCCGTTCCAGCGTCGCGCATTACGAGGAACCCTTCCTTTGGCTCGAATAACGGCGCTGCCCCGCCGTCTGGTGGTGGCATGCGCTGAGCCGCGGGTCAGCGAGGCGTGGCTGGCCGCGCAGTTGCCGGACGTCCGCGCGGGGGTGCTGTGGATCGCCCGGCAGGCGCCCGAGGGGATCGACGCGGTCGGGCCGAGCGAGGTCCTGCAGCGTCTCGGGGACGAGTGCCGGCTGCTGGTGTACAACGCGTTCGACGGTTTCCATCCGGACGCGTTCGCCGCCGCGCTGGGTATGTTGCGCGGCGGCGGCGACTGCGTCCTGCTGGCCCCCCCGCTGGGCGGATGGGCCGGCTTTGCCGATCCCGACCGACGCCGTTTCGCCGCCTACCCGCACCTGCCCGACGCGATGCACGGGTACTTCCTCGAGCGGCTGGCGCGCATCTGGGGCGACCACCCGGCGGTCCGTCTCTGGTCGCCGGGCGAAACGCTGCGTGTGCGCCTGGCACCAGTTGACGACGACGGTGGTTTCGCGCTGCACGACGAACAGCGGGCGGTGGTCGCGGCGATCGAACGCGTGGCGCACGGCCATGCACGCCGACCGCTGTTGCTGACCGCGGACCGCGGGCGTGGCAAGTCGACCGCGCTGGGGATCGCTGCGGCGCGCCTGCTGCTCGATGGCCTGCCGCGGGTCAGTGTGGTCGCCCCGCACCGGGCGGCGGCAGCGACGCTGTTCCGGCATGCCGCGGCACATGCCGGCATCGCGTTTCACGGGGTCGCGGACCTGGCGATCGGCGATGGCGAGCTGCGCTTCTGCGTGCCGGTGGACCTGGTCGATGGCGAGCACGACGCGCCCGGCCTGGTGATCGTCGACGAGGCGGCGGCACTGCCGGTCGCGGTGCTCGGCGACCTGCTCGAGCGGGCCAACCGCCTGGTGTTCGCCACCACGGTGCATGGCTACGAAGGCAGTGGGCGCGGATTCGAATTGCGCTTTCGCGCGCTGCTCGACCGGCGCATGCCACACTGGCGCGCGTTGCACCTCACGATGCCGGCACGTTGGCCGGCCGATGACCCGCTGGAGGCCGCGACCCATGCCGGATTCCTGCTGGATGTCGAACTCGACGAGTCGCCTCCGGCCGTGGCCCCGGTCATCGACGTGCTCGGCCCCACCGATCTCCTCGCCAGTGAGTCGCTGTTGCGCGCGGTGTTCGGTCTGCTGGTGAACGCGCACTACCAGACGCGCCCCTCGGACCTGCGCCAGCTGCTCGACAACCCGGACGTGTCCATCTGGATAGCGCGTGCCGAAGGCGCCGTCGTCGGGGTGCTGCAATGCGTCACCGAAGGCGGATTCGATGCGTCGATGGCGCAACAGGTGTTGAATGGTGCGCGCCGCCCGCGCGGGCACCTGCTGCCGCAATCGCTGGCGGTGCATGCGGGAATAGATGCCGTACTCGCACAAAAGGTGTTGCGCATACAACGCATCGCTGTACACCCCCAGCGCCGTCGCCAGGGCATCGCCCGTGCCCTGCTCGAAGCCGCGGCGGCCCGGGCCGGATCTCTGCACTACGACCTGCTCGGTTGCGCGTTCGCCGCCGACGCGCCGCTGTTCGCATTCTGGGATGCGCTCGGCTTCGCGCCGGCACGATTGGGGGTGCGGATCGATCCGGCGAGCGCCGCACACACGCTGTTCATGTTGCGCGGATTGAGCGAGCCTGGACAGGCGTTGAGCGCGGAGGCGGCACGATGCTTTCGCGCGGATCTGCCGTGGTCGCTGGGCGCGATTCACGCACAGCTGGACGCGGGCCTGGCCGCGGACCTGTTGCGTGGCCGTAACTGCGAAGACCTGACCTTGTCGGCCGATGATCTGGAGACGCTGCGACGTATCGCGATCGGTGTGCGGCCGGTCGAGACGGCCGCCGGCGTGCTGTGGCGGGCACTGCTGCATATCGCCGCGGACGGCGTTGCCGCGACCGACGCGTTGGCGCCACTGCTCGCATGGCGACTACAGTGCCATTCCGTCGCATCGGTCTGTCGGCGGTATGCGATACAGGGCGGGCGTGCGCTCGAGCAAAGCCTGTTTGGTGTGCTGGCCGCACTGACCGGTGCGGGCCCGGTGCAAGGTTGACGGGTGTCGGCATGCGACATAAATTCGGCCACGGACAGAACAATTAGAGAGAGGGGGGGCTATGTTGAAGACAGGCGATACCGCGCCGGAATTTGAGCTGCCGGATGCCGATATGGCGATAGCGGATTCCGCGAGCCTCGTCGGGAAACCCTACGTGATCTATTTCTACCCGAAGGACGATACGCCTGGCTGCACCATGGAGGCCCTGGAGTTCACCGAACTGATGGATGAGTTTGAACAACGCGGTGTGTCGGTGATCGGGGTGAGCAAAGACAACTGCGCGAGCCATGGCGCCTTTCGCGACAAGTACGGCATCAATATCCGCCTGCTCGCAGACGTCGATGGTCAACTGTGCGACGCCTACGGTGTGTGGCAGGAAAAGGAAAAGAACGGTGAGAAAAAGATGGGCATAGTCCGCTCGACCTTCGTGGTCGATGCGCAAGGGCGCATCCGCGAGGCCATGTACGACGTGAAACCCAAGGGCCACGCAGAACACGTGCTCGAGATCGTGCGCTCGCTGTAAACAGATGCACCGTGTGGTCGACCGCTTTTGCGGTCGCGCCTATTCGCTTACCAGCGATTTCATTCCCTTGATGACGATATCGGCGTAACTCACGATACCGATCACCTGGCGATTTTCGACCACGGCTGCGCGGTTCAGGTGATAGCGTTCGAACAGCCTGGCGCAATAGCGAATGTCCATCGCCGGATCCACACCTATCAGCGGCTTGTGCATGATCTCGTAGATGTTGACCCGGTCGGGGGCACGATTGCGGGCCAGCACGTCGGTCGCGATGTCCTCCAGTTCGACGATGCCAAATTCATCGTCGTCGTTGCGCTTGCGTACGATCAGCGCCTTGGTGTCGATGTGTTTCATACTGCTCAACGCATCCGCGACGGTCGCGAGGCCGTCGACCGTGTCGAATTGGGTCTTCATCACGTCGCGCACGCGCACCACTTCGGGGCCGGTCATAGTTCTTCCTCAACAATTTCATGGAGTTTGGCAACCTGCGCGGTCACCCCAACGGCGTCTTCGACGTCGATCTGAATGGCGATGCCCGAACCGGGTTTGGAGTCGAATTCGCCCGCGTCGGCAATGCCTTCCAGGATGTGGCGCGCGAGGTGTTCCTCGACCAGGAACATCAGCATGTCGCGCTGGGTGTCCAGAGACAAGCCGAAAAAGGTCTTCGCCTCGACCAGGCCCTCGCCGCGAGCGTTGTTGATCACGGTCGCGCCGGTGGCACCGGCGTTGCGGGCCGCCTTGAGCACGGCATCGGTCTTGTCGTCGTTGACGAAAGCGATCAGCAGTTTGAAATGCATGGTCAGGTTCCTCGGTTGGATCCGTTCGTGCGTTTCGCACGCCACTCGGAGAGTTGCGCATAGGCCATTACGGTCATCATCGGAAACAGGCTGGCGAAGGCAATCAGGCCGAAACCGTCCAGCAACGGGCTGCGACCCGGCACCGTACTGGCGAGCCCCAGGCCCAGGGCCGCAACCAAGGGTACCGTGACGGTCGAGGTCGTGACACCTCCCGAGTCGTATGCGAGCGCAATGATCAGTCGTGGTGCGAAAAAGGTCTGGATGACGACCACCACATATCCCGCGATGATGAACCAGTGCAGCGGTGTGCCGGATACGATGCGGTAGGTGCCCAGCGCGATGCCGACCGCGACGCCGAGCGCCACGGCGACACGTAGTCCCAGCACGCCGATACTGCCGGCCGAAACCTGGTGGGCCTTGATGGCCACGGCGAGCAGCGACGGTTCGGCGATCGTGGTTGAGAACCCGATCGCGAACGCGAACAGGTAAACCCATCGGTAGTCCCACCAGCCGAACGCGTAGGCGTGATGCGTGACATCGGCGATGAACACCGGGTCCGTGAGTTGTGCGGCCATCAGCTTGCCGAGTGGAAACAAGGCCAACTCCAGGCCGTCGAGAAAGAATGCCAGACCGAACAACACATAAATGAATCCAATCAACACTCTGCCCAGGTGTGGGATCGGTCGGCGCAGAACGAAGATCTGGAAACCGAAGATGATCACCACGATGGGCACGACGTCGCTGATCGTTCCGTTGAGCGTCGTGAACAGTCCGCCGAGGGCGCCGGGCAGGCTCTGCAGCCAGTCGAGCATTGAACCAAACAGCCAATGCCCGGCGTTAGCGATCGGGTCGATCACGATACCGACCAAGGCCTCCACCTGGGCGGCGGCGGCGCGGAACGCCACGCCGAAAGGTCCATCGAGTTGCTGCGCATTGTCGCCGAATCCGAACGTGCCGTAGCCCATTACGAAGATCATCGGCGTCAGCGATGCGAACGCGATAAGCCCGAAACCATCGACCATCGGGTTACGCCCCTTGATCGACGACGCGAGCCCGACGCCCAGCGCGGTGACCAGCGGCACCGTGATGGTCGAGGTGGTGACGCCGCCGGAATCGTAGGCGATACCGATGATCTCAGGGGGGGCGAACGCCGTCATGATGATGACGCCGACGTAGCCGGTGATGATCAGGTAGTGGATGGGCCATCCACGGATGATCCTGAGGACCCCGATCAGGATCGCAAATCCCACCGATAGCGCGACGGTCAATCGCAGACCGTCTGCGTAGTCGGCTTTCGCAATCTCCGTGTCGGCGATCACCCGACCGGCCGCCGCCACCTCGGCGGCCTCTTCGGCCACTGCTATCAAGGCCGGTTCGGCGACCGTGGTGCCGAAACCCAACGCGAAGGCGAACATCAGCAACCAGCTCAGCGAGCCCTTGCGGGCAAAGGCATAGGCCATGCTCTCGCCGATCGGGAACAGGCCACTCTCCAGGCCGCGCACGAACAGTGCCAGACCGACGATCACAAACAGCGTACCCAGGAGGATGTCGTACAGGTTGGGAATCGGCTGACGCAGCACCAACAGCTGGAAAAATCCGATCACCACCATGATAGGCAGGAGGTCGCGCGTACTACCGAGCAACGGATTGATGAGCTGTCTGAGTCTATTCACTCGCGTCAGGTTGCCAAATCCGCCGGCCTGCCGCCAGCGCCTGCCGCCGGCCGAACTTGATCCCGGTTAACAAAAGCCAAATCGGGCCGAGAGGGCGCTACCGGTCAGTCTCGAAGCAATGTGCTTGGTGTGACCTCGAACAGCGCGGCCACGCGCAACCAGTCGGCGTCGGGCGGCGCGCTGATCGCGATCGGTGTCCCGTGAAACGGATGCACGAACGCCAGTCGCTGTGCCTGAAGCAGCATACGTTGCAGACCGAGGTGTTCGCGGAACAGGCGGTTGTGCGGTCCGTTGCCATGCGTGGTATCACCAATCAGATGATGCGATATGTGCTTCAGGTGCCGGCGGATCTGCTGCCGGCGCCCGGTCAGCGGCTTGACGCTGATCAGCGAATAGCGCGCCGAGCGATAGGGAGGCACGGCGATCGGCAACTCCAGTGTCGCGAGCTTGCGATAGAGGGTCGTTGCGGCCTGGGCGACACGGTTGCCATCGTCGTCGGCCACCGGGTGGTCGATCAGGCCATAGGGCTCGGTCCAACCGCGGACCACCGCGAGGTAGCGTTTGTCGACGCGGCGTTGCTCGAAGGCGGTGGCGAGCCGCCGTGCGGCATCGGCACTGCGGCCGAACACCAGCACGCCGGAGGTTGCGCGGTCGATCCGGTGTACGGGAAACACCCGTTGCCGTAGCTGGTCACGCAGCTGCTGCAAGGCGAACACCCGATCGCGTGCGATCGCGGTGCGGTGTACGAGCAGACCCGACGGCTTGTCGATCGCAACGTAGAACGGATCGCTAAATAGGATGTTCAGCGGCATGGGTAAGCTGCGCCGTGGGCCTGCGGGGATTCTAATCCAAGTCGCCAGGCGCTAATGTGCGCGCATGTCGTTGCGCATGCGTATCCTGTTGTTCCTGTTTTTGTTCGGCCTGCTGCCGCTGATCCTCGCGGTGGTCATCAACCTGCCGTTGGTCCTGGAGCGCGTGGACCTGTTCTACCGCCATGCCTTCCTGCAGAACCTGCGCGCCGACTTCAGCGATCTCGATCAGCATCTCGCCAGCCGCGATGCGAGCGTGCGCCTGCTGGCGAAGCTGCCCGAGCCCGGGGCGCTGGTAGGCAGCGACGCGGATCTGAACGATGCCGAGATAGACCTGGCGCGCGCGCGTTACACGCAGTGGATCAACCGGATCCTCGGTGAGGAGCGCGACATCACCGAGATCCTGTTTCTCGATGAGGACGGCATTCAGCGTTTCTGGCTGGAGCGCGAGACGGGTACCGGGAAATGGGTGCCGACCAGTCGTCGCCTGCGCGGTGTTCCGCCCGACCAGGTTGCGCTGCTGTTGTCCGGGCGCATGACCAACGTGGTGCTGAGCCCGTTGCGTATCGATCTCGACGCGGATGACCCGGCACGCGTGTTCACGCTGCAGCTGTTGAGTCCCATCGCCGCGGCCACACCGGGAGAACCGCCGATCGGCCTGGTCGCGATCACGCTCGACATCGCCGGCCTGGTGAGGCGCGACCAGAAGACCCTGTGGGTGCACGACGACGGAAACTACCTGCACCTGCCCGACGTGCCTTCGCACGACGGCAATGCGTTCGACGACTACCCTGGGCTCGCGGAGGATTTCAAGGCAAACCGGGTCGTGTTGTGGGAGAAAGGCGACCGGCGCGCGATCTGGGTACCGATGTTTCGCACCGTCGATGGTCGCACGCTGTGGGTCGGGCGACCGGTGGACGACGAACCTCTGCAGGTGTTCCGCACCGAGATCGTGCTGCGTGTCCTGTTGATCGTGCTCGGCCTGGTGGTGATGCAGTTCGTGGTCGCGCGTTGGATCACACGGCGTGCCGAGCGGATCGGGCGCGACCTCACCGAGGGTGTCCAGCGGACCCTGGAGTCGGACCAGCCGGTGGTGTTCGACTGGTCCGGTTCGCCCGAGTTGCGCCAGCTCGCCGCTGACCTGACCCGGTTGTCGCGTACCCACGCCAGCCAGACTCGCAACCTGCGTGAGCATGCCCGTGAGCTCGAAGCGACCAACCGTTACAAATCGCAGTTCCTGGCGAATGTCAGCCATGAACTGCGCACCCCACTGAACTCCATCCTGTTGCTGTCCAAGCTGCTGGCAGGCAAGCACGAGGAATTGGGCGAGGAGTCCCGCCAGCAGGCCGATGTGATCCACAAGGCGGCGTGCGACCTCAAGGCGCTGATCGACAACATACTCGATCTGTCGCGCATCGAGGCCGGCCGGTTGGATCTGCACCTCGAGAAGGTCGTTTTGAGCGAACTGCTCGAGGACCTGCGGCTGCTGTTGGATCCTCAGTTCGAGGCCAAGGGGCTGCACCTGGAGCTGCACATCGACCCCGGTACCGCCGTGCGGATCGAGACCGACGTCGAAAAGGTCCGCCAGGTGCTGAAGAATTTTCTCGCGAACGCGGTCAAGTTCACCGAGCACGGCAAGGTCACCTTGCGCGCCTCCCCGGCGCAGGCGCCCTACCGGGTTGCACTGTCGGTGCGCGACACCGGAATCGGCATCGCGCCCGGGAAACAGGAGGCGATCTTCGAGGCGTTCCAGCAGGCCGATGGTTCGACCAGCCGGCGATACGGGGGCACCGGCCTGGGCCTGACGATCAGCCGGCAGCTGGCCGACCTGCTGGGTGGCGAGATCCGGTTGGTCAGCGAACTCGGCCGCGGCGCCGAATTCACCTTGCTGCTGCCGGCGGTCTGCGGTGGCACCGACCAGCAGCCTCCGACCGCGGGCCGCGCAGTGCTGCCCGCGCCGGAAGTCGAGGCACCGCCGGTGCCCAGCGACCTGCGTGGCCTGCACGTGCTGCTGATGGAGCCCGATGTCCGCAGTCAGCTGCGACTGAGCGGCATATTGCACAGTTGGGGGATGCAGCTGCACCTCGCAGACGATCTCGAAGAGGCCAATGAGACCCTCGATGAGCTTCAGCGGGTCGATTTCCTACTGATAGATGCCCTCATGCCCGACGATAGTGCCTGTGTTACGATCCAGAAAATGCGCGAAAACCTGGGCAGCGGCTGTGTCGTGATCGGCCTGATGCCGGCGAGCCGCGAGGACGCGCGCGAGACCTGTTTGCGGCAGGGGGCGGACGATTTCATAACGATGCCCTGCGATGCCAATGACCTGGCAGAGGTGTTGATGCGCCATCTGCGGAAGCATGCCGAACAATGATCGGATGAAGCGTTACTCCGGATTCAAACTGCTGGCCGTCGACGACAACGAGCACAACCTGTTCACGTTGCGTGCGCTGGTGCAGCAGCATATGGACGTCGAGATCCTCGAGGCGCGCGGCGGTGCCGAGGCGCTCGAGATCGCCCAGGCACATCCGGATATCGATTTGATCATCCTCGATGTACAGATGCCCGAGGTCGATGGCTTCGAGACCGCGCAGATGCTCAAACTGCGCAAGAAGACCCGCGACATCCCGATCATCTTTCTGACAGCCGCGTTCAAGACCGAGGAATTCCAGCGCAAGGGCTACGATGTCGGTGCCGTCGACTATCTCCTGAAGCCGATCGATGACAACCAGTTCCTTAACAAGATCAGTACCTATTTCAGGCTGATCGAGAAGGAACGGGAACTCAATCGGGTACTCGAGGAGAAGGTCGCCCAACGCACCGCCGAGCTCGACCAGGCCAAGCAGTACCTCGAGAACATTCTCAAGTACATGGGCGAGGCACTGCTGGTGCTGTCGCCCGACGGGGTGATCCGCGAGGTCAACCCGGCGGCGTGCGACATGCTCGGATACCCGCGTGACGAACTCATCGGCATGTCGATCGGGGATGTGTTCGAAGAGGAAGGCGAGGATCAGGCGGGCGCCTTCATGGGCACCTGGCTGGAGGCACTGATCCGTACCGGTGCCCTGCGTGACATCGATGCCGCGTTCATCGCGAAGAGTGGTGAGCGCATCCCGATACTGTTTTCCCGCACCGCGGTGATGAATGCCGATGGTGGGATCGGCGATATCATCTGCATCGCCAAGAACATGCGGGGTTATCGCAAGGTGGCCGGGCAGGCGGATGCCTCGACTGCGGCTGGCTGAATCTGTAGGAGCAAGCAATGACAGAGCCCAGAGACCCGCAAGTGCCCGAAGACGAAGATCCGACCATGACCGCGAATGCGCTCAAGGCGATGGCACATCCCTTACGCTGGAAGATCCTCTGTACCCTCGGTGACCGGGAACTCTCGGTCGGCGAGATCGTCGAGCAGACCGGTACCTCGCAGAGCAATATCTCGCAACACCTCGAACAGCTACGCAACAAGAACATCGTCACTTCGCGCAAAGAAGCGAATCGGATCTACTACCGCATTCGCAATGGCAAACTGCTGGAGTTGATCGGTACGATGCGCACCGTGTTGTGCCCGACCTACCTGGACGATCGCTACCCCGGTAGTTGAGCTGCCTGCCGGGTCCCCCTCCACCATGCGGCAACGCATCGCGTCTTGCAGCCCGGTATGTCATTGACTGCATTCTACGAACGACGCCTGGCCGCTGACGGCCTGATCGCGGACGCCCACCAGCGCCAGGCGGTGGCGGCATTCGATCGTCTCATAACCGACCTGGATCGGCCTGCAGTCGGCGGCTGGAAGCGCTGGTTGCGGCCGGCCGAGCCGCCGGTCAGGGGCGTCTACCTCTGGGGCGGGGTAGGGCGCGGCAAGACGTGGCTGATGGATCTGTTCCATGACAACCTCGACGGCGTTGCCAAGACCCGCTTGCACTTCCATCGTTTCATGCAGTTGGTGCACGCCGAAATGGCGGCGATCAAGGGCAAGCCGAATCCCCTGCAGATCGTCGCCGCGCAGATGCGTCGCGAATGGCGCTTGTTGTGTCTCGACGAGTTCAACGTGGTCGATATCGGCGATGCCGTGATCCTGGCCGGTTTGTTGCGCAGCCTGTTCGAGCAGGGCGTGGCGCTGGTGACGACGTCCAACGTCGCGCCCGAGCATCTGTATCGCGACGGCATCCAGCGCGCCAGTTTTCTGCCGGCGATCGATCTGTTGAGCCGGCACACCGAGGTCGTCGAGTTGGCCGGGGAGCGCGATTTCCGGAAGATGATCCTGGAACAGGAGCGTGTCTACCATTGGCCGCTCGGCGCGGAGACCGACGCCGCCCTGGGTGCGGAATTCGACAGACTCGCGAACACCGATTCCGAAGGCCCGGGTGACCTTGTCGTCAATGGCCGCACGATGCCTTACCGCAGGCGAGCCGAGGATATCGTCTGGTTCGATTTCGAAGCATTGTGCGGACCGCCGCGCAGCCAGAACGACTACATCGAACTGGCGCGTTGTCACCAGACCGTGTTCATGTCGGACATCCCGGTCATGGGCGGTTCCCGGGATGATCGGACGCGACGCTTCATCTTCCTGATCGACGAATTCTACGATCGTCGTGTGAAGCTGATACTGAGTGCGGAGGCGCCGGCGGCGAGACTGTATATCGGAGAGCGCCTGGCGTTCGAGTTTCAACGTACCGTGAGCCGCCTGACCGAGATGCAGACCGCCGCCTATCTCGGCCGCGCGCATCTCGGTTGACGGCAGCATTTGCGGCGCCGGCCGCATTCAAACAATGAACAGGGGGGGATCAAAGGTGGAAACGCGCATCGGTTCGGGCGGGTTCAAGCGGTCGGCGGGTGCATGCGCGCAGGCGATACTGGGCGGGGGCGTTGCGATGCTGCTGGCCGCCGCCGCAACGGCGGAACTGCCGGCCGACGTCCTCGAGCCGAGCGTCACGATCGAGGAATTCGCCAACCGCAGCGAGGAGGCCTATTGGCTGAACAAGCGCAAGGCGGCGATCAAGGTCACACCGAAGCATGGTTCGCCCTACTACCTGGTCGATCCCGATGCGGACGGCGCCTACGAGATGCGGCGTGCGGGCCCCGACATCGACAACAAGCCCAGCATGTGGAAATTGCTGCAGTGGTGATGTCGGCGTTGCCCGTCTGCCCGGGACCGCGCGTCCCGGCTGCCGGCGGCGCGTATCAATGCATCGGGAATACGTAGTTCAACCACGCGGCCATGCGCAGCAGAACCTTGCGCATGATTCCCACGTGGTGAAAGTGGTCCGTGTAGATCGCGGCCTGTCCAAAGGTGCCGCTCGGTAGCGTGTATTCGTGAAACGCGGGGTCCGTGATCTCGATCGCCACCGGTACGCGTCCGGCGCTGCGTTCCTGGTCGAAGCGGATGAAGTTGGCATCCGGTCGGACCTGACCCTCGGCGATCGCGGGCAATACCTCGCGGACCCTGCCCTTGAAGATCACCCCGGGAACCGCGTCCAGTGCCAACTCGGCCTCGCTGCCCTGGATCAGTCGCAGCAGACTGTTCTGGCGAAACCATCCGAAGTAGATCCGCTCTTCCTGATGCAGGAAGTACATCACCGGGCTGATCGCCAGCGGGGTGGCCATCATGCCCGGACGCAACGCCAGCTGAGTGACCACGCCGTCGCTGGGCGCTGTGACGATCGTCTGTTGCAGATCGAAGCGCGCATCCGCGAGCTTGGCCTGCAGTTCGTCGACACGCGCCCGCGCCTCGTCGGCCGCGCGCTCGCTGCCGACCTTCTTGCGGAACAGTTCCTCGGCACGGTCGAGGTCCTTGCGTGCCGCGAGCAGCTCGGCATCCAGGCCGTTGACGGCCTCTTGAAACGGCTCGGGGTCGATCTGGAACAGGATATCGCCCTTCTTGACGGGTGTGTTCGGGCGGATCGGCACCTCGACCACGCGTCCGCGCACCTCGGAGATGATCGGCGTCGTGACGTAGTACTGACGAACCGTCTCGGAATAGGGATGGTTGTAGTTCATCAGCAGCAACAGCGTGCCGATCAGCACGATGCCACCGAGCACCGCGGTGGGTACGGTCCACTTGTTCAGCGGGACCTTGAAGACTTTGAAGACGACGACGCAGAAGGCGGCGTACGTGAGGATCAGCAACAAATCCATGGCGGGTCAGATCACTGGTCTGTGGGTTGTTCGAGTGCCACGAGGCGTTGCCGGATCGCAAGCAATTCGGCCTGCATCTCCGAGAGCTGTGCGTCGGAACCCGATGGCTGTGTCTGGAATCCCCAGCCACGGTCCGGGCGATAGAGGGTCGCCCAGATCCACAGGAAAGGCCAGATCGCGTGCAGCGTGAACAGACTGATCCAGCCGGCGACGTGCAACGCATCCTGGTGTGGGTGGTTACGGTGTTTGGCAATCTCGTAGGGGATGTCGTGGATCGCGATGATCCCGTAGAACAACACCACGACCACGAACACGAGCATGAAAAGGGCGAAGTAATCGAGAAACACCAAACACACTCCTGGGAAGTCGCGTCGGTATGCCGGTGCCGGTCGGGCCGTCGCGACGGTTCGGGGCATCCGGGTCGTCGCGATCTTCAGCGGATCGCCGGGTCCGCCGATGGGCAGGGATCGGGACGCACACCGGATCCTAGCGGCTAACGCGGCCCGCGACCAGCCGCAGGCATACCACCGAGATGCCCGATCCGGCTGTCGCATGAATAGGGCGGCCGGCGGAGTACGCGGGCCGACTTGGTCGCGGCGCGATACGCCGGCCTCTGGGTCGCCGATCCCGGGGACTGGAGATCGCCCGCCGGCGCCGGTGCAGCGCCGGCGGGTAGGCATCGCTCAAGGCGTCATTTCGATTTCGTTCAGCGGCTTAGATTCCCGACCGGCGGTATTGTCTACACTCACCCAAGCCGCAGCGGGAGCGTCCGGCTCGGTTGTCTCTTGATCGAAAGATAAAAATATTTTATATTAGCAACTATTAAAATACCGGATTTGTCGCGATGATGGGAACACCTCGTTGGATGGGTTGGGTGGCTGCCGTGCTGGGCCTGCTGGCCGGATCGGCGCAGGCCGCCGAGTTGGCAACGGTGCCGGTTGCACGGGCGGATCTGCCACGCGTGTACCGCCTCGACGGGGTCGCCGAGGCGACCCAGCGGAGTACCGTATCGGCGCAGACCGCGGGGCGCGTGCTCGCAGTGGCGTTCGACGTCGACGATTTCGTTCGGCAGGGCGACGTGATCGTGCAGATCGATGACAGCCAACAGCAGGCGTCGGTACGCCAGGCGGAGGCGAATCTGCGTGCTGCGGCCGTCAAGCGCCAGGATGCGGCCCAGGAACATGAACGCGTGCGCGGCGCATTTGCCAAGGACGCCCTCCCCAAGGCGGACATGGACAGGGCGACCGCCGCCCTTCAACAGGCGCGTGCCAACGAACAGGCAGCCGAGGCCTCACTGCAACAGGCCCGTCAGGAGCTCGCCTATACACACGTGACGGCCCCGTACAACGGTATCGTCACCGAACGCCTGGTCGAGGTCGGCGAGACCGTGCAGCCGGGCAAGCCGCTGATGACGGGGCTGTCGTTGGACAGCATGCGGATCAGCGTCGACGTACCGCAGAACCTGATCGAATCGATCCGCAAGGAGCGCAAGGCACAGGCGCAGATCAATGACCAGTGGATCAGTGCCGAGGACATCACCGTGTTCCCGGTCGCCGACCCGCGTTCGGACACCTTCGAGGTCCGCTTGCAGCTGCCCGCGGGCACCGAGGGCATATTCCCCGGCATGTACGTGAAGGTCGGCTTCGTGGCCGGCGCCGAACCGAGCCTGGTGATCCCGCTGTCGGCGGTGGTATTTCGCTCGGAGATGATCGGCGTCTACGTCGTCAACGGCGACGGCAAGATCCACCTGCGGCATATCCGGCTCGGCAGCTCGGCCGGTGCCGAGCATGTCAGCGTGCTGTCGGGCCTGAGCGAAGGGGAATTGGTTGCAACCGACCCGGTGGCCGCCGTGATCCAGCTGAAATCGCAGCGCGCGGCGCGGGTGGACAATGAATAAGCTCGGCCTCTCGGGCGGGGTCGCCCGGCGGTTTCAGGCCACCCAGATCACGCCGCTGTTGGCGGTGGTCGGCCTGCTGCTCGGGGTCTTTGCGGTGCTCGTGACACCCCGCGAGGAAGAACCGCAGATCAACGTCACCTTCGCCAACGTCTTCATCCCCTTTCCCGGTGCCTCGGCGCGCGAGGTCGAGAGCCTGGTCGCGTCGCCGGCCGAGCAGGTGCTCGACGAGATCGACGGCATCAAGCACGTCTATTCGTCGTCGATGCCCGGCATGGCGGTCCTGACGGTGCAGTACGAGGTCGGCGAGGATCGTACCGACGCGATCGTCCGCCTGTTCAGCAAGATCATGTCGAACCAGGACTGGCTGCCGCAGGGTACAGGCGTTGGATCGCCGATCGTGAAACCGAAAGGGATCGACGATGTGCCGATCGTCACGGTGACGCTGTGGGCCAGGGACGCGCAGACCGGTGCATTCGAACTCGGCCAGGTGGCACACGCGATCGAGTCCGAACTCAAACGCGTCCCGGGTACGCGTGACATCTACACGATCGGAAGCCCGGACCACGTGGTCGCCGTCGAACTCGATCCTCAGGCACTGGCGGCCCGCGGGCTCGATCCGCGCGACCTGCGGATCGCGCTGCAGGCGGCCAACACGACCCGCGACAACATCCGTGTGCTGGCGAACGACAACGAGCTGCTGGTCCAGGCCGGGGTGTTCCTCAGCCATGCCGACGAGATCGGCGAACTGGTGGTCGGTGTTCATGATGGCAAGCCGGTGTTCCTGCGGGACGTCGCCAGCGTACGGCGTGGACCCGAGGATCCGCGTAGCTATGTCTGGATCGGGGCCGGTCCGGCCTCGACCGACGCGCAGTTGGGCGAGGCAGTCGAAGCGCCCGCCGTGACACTCGCCATCGCCAAAAAGCCCGGCACCAACGCGGTGGAGATCGCGCAGCGGGTGATCGAGCGTTTCAACCAGCTGCAGGGTATCTACATCCCCGACGGGATCGGTGTGCAGGTGACCCGCGACTATGGTGAGACGGCCGACGTCAAGGCCAAGAAGCTGATCAGCAAACTGGTGTTCGCGACTGCATCGGTGGTCCTGCTGGTGTTGTTTGCACTTGGCTGGCGCGAGGCAATCATCGTCGGTGCGGCGGTGGTCGTGACCCTGGCGATGACGCTGTTCGCATCCTGGGCCTGGGGATTCACCCTGAACCGGGTATCGTTGTTCGCGTTGATATTCTCGATCGGGATCCTCGTGGACGATGCGATCGTCGTGGTCGAGAACATCCACCGCCATCTGACGCTCGGCGTGCATAGGTTGCGCGAGGCGATTCCGGTCGCGGTCGACGAGGTCGGTGGACCGACCATTCTCGCGACCTTCACGGTGATCGCGGCGCTGCTACCGATGGCCTTCGTGACCGGCCTGATGGGCCCGTACATGAGCCCGATCCCGATCAACGCCTCGCTCGGCATGATGATCTCGCTGGTCGTGGCATTCGTGTTCACGCCGTGGATGAGCAATCGCATGCTGTCCAAGGTTGCCGACGGTCTCGCGGCCGGCGGCCATGGACACGACGAGAGTCCTGGTCTGGACCGGTTTTTCGACCGCGTCATGTCGCCGTTTCTGCTCGGAATCAAGGGTCACCGCAATCGCTGGAAGCTGCTGATCGGCATCCTGGTGCTGATCGCCGCC
Organism: Chromatiaceae bacterium; assembly: GCA_024235395.1. Classification (NCBI taxonomy): domain Bacteria; kingdom Pseudomonadati; phylum Pseudomonadota; class Gammaproteobacteria; order Chromatiales; family Chromatiaceae; species Chromatiaceae bacterium. Next base: position 66,949 of record JACKMK010000003.1, on the reverse strand, counting down.
TCGCTGTTGCTGGTGGTGAACAAGGCGGTGATCCTCAAGATGCTGCCATTCGACAACAAGTCGGAGTTCCAGGTAGTCCTCGATATGCCCGAGGGCGTGAGCCTGGAGCGGACCTCGCAGGTCCTGAACGAGATCGGCGCTTATCTAGCGACCGTGCCGGAGGTGACCGATTACCAGGTGTATTCCGGGACCGCCGCACCGATCAGCTTCAACGGTCTGGTGCGCCAGTACTATCTGCGCGAGGGCGCCAACCTGGGCGACGTTCAGGTCAACCTGGTCGATGCGAAGCACCGCGATCGCAAGAGCCACCAGATCGCGCTGGCGGTCCGTGAACCGGTGCAGGCGATCGCCAGGCGGCACGGCGGCAATGCCAAGATCGTCGAGGTGCCACCGGGTCCGCCGGTGATGTCGCCGCTGGTGGCCGAGGTCTATGGCCTCGACTACGAGGGCCAGATCGCCGCCGCGAAGGCGCTGCGCAGCACCTTCGAGAGCACGCCCGACATCGTCGATGTCGATGATTCGGTCGAGTACCCCTCCGAGAAGGGCGTCGTACTGGTCGATCGTGCCAAGGCCGCACGCCTCGGCGTGCCGCAGAGTGCGGTGGTCGACGCATTGGGTATCGCGCTCGGTGGCGAAGACATGAGCTACCTGCATGCGACCCATCTGAAGTACGCCTTGCCGATCCGGGTGCGTTACAGCGAGGCCGATCGGGCCGACCTGTCGCAGGTGCTGGCGCTCAAGGTGCGCAGCCAGTCGGACGAGCTGGTGCCATTGTCCGAGGTGGTCGCCGTCGTGCCCGCCGTGCGTGAGTTCAGTATCCAACACAAGGATCTGCTGCCGGTGGTGTATGTGACCGGCGACATGGCGGGCAAGACCGACAGCCCCTTGTACGGCCTGTTCGAGATCTCCGCGCGTCTGAAGGACGAGAACGGGCCAGAGCAGTGGTTGCTGTCACAGCCGCTCAATCCGTATGACTACAGCATCAAATGGGACGGCGAGTGGCAGGTCACCTATGAGACGTTCCGCGACATGGGCATCGCCTACTCGGTCGGGTTGCTGTTGATCTACCTGCTGGTCGTCGCGCAGTTCCGGTCCTATCTGGTCCCGTTGGTGATCATGGCGCCAATCCCGCTGACGGTGATCGGCATCCTGCCGGGTCACGCGATCATGCAGTGGTTGACCGGCGGGGGGCAGTTCACCGCGACCTCGATGATCGGCATGATCGCGCTCGCCGGGATCATCGTGCGCAACTCCATCCTGTTGGTCGATTTCATCAACCAGGAGGTGCGGTCCGGAGTGCCGTTCGACCGCGCCGTGGTGCGTTCGGCGGCGGTGCGTGCCAAGCCGATCGTGCTCACCGGTCTCGCCGCGATGGCGGGCGCGTTCTTCATCCTGGACGACCCGATCTTTTCCGGGCTCGCGGTGTCGCTGATCTTCGGTCTGTTCGTGTCGACGATCCTGACGTTGATCGTGATCCCCGTGGTCTACTATGGCGTGATGCATACGCGGCTGACCGCGATCCACGCCGACTGAGGGTTCGCGGGCACCACACAGAACAAACCCCGCAGGTGCGCGGGGTTTGTTCTGCACAGTTATCCTCCGAGGAAAACCTCTTCGGCGAACCCTTGGTACCGTCGCCCCTTGGGGAGTCCGCAATCCCGATCTTCTCTGCCGTGGCAGACAATGCGCTGTTCAACCGGTGCTGTGCCCCGGCAAACCGGTCGGGCTGGTTCCCCAAGCGGTGCGACATCGCCGATCCCTGTCGGCGTACGGTGTCGGGACGAGCCCGACAGTTAAAGCCTAATCGCCAGGGCCCGGCTGTACAGTTGGGGTTTCCCCTAGGGGATCCCCCTGGGGGCAACTAAGGCGTTGATTCGACGGCATTCCAGCGGAAATTCCGGTGTATTCGCGTGCCTTCAAGTGTTAAGTCGATCATAGATCAGGAAGCCCGCCAGATAGGTGCCGACGGCCGATCCCAGGGTGCTGAGCAGGAATACCAGCAGGGTGCGGGATACCCGGTTTCGCCACCAGCCGCGCAGCTGTGCGGTGTCATGCCGCAGCCGGCCAAAATCACCGACCCGAGGCTTGCGCAGCCACAGTTCCGCCGCCGCGGTGACCATCCCGGCACCGATCGTCGGATTGAGCGAGGTGATCGGCGCCGCGACGAACGCGGTCAACACGGTCAGTGGATGGGCCGCCGCGATCAGCGCGCCGAGCGCCGACAGACCTCCGTTGATCAGCACCCAGTCACGCACGAGCAGCCATCCGAGGTCCGGGTTGCGCGTAAATCCGAGATAAAAGCCGAACGCAACGAGCGCGACGATCAGCCAGGGGATCGTGCGCGGCCAGCGTGCGCTGGGCGGTACCGTGTCGAGTTCACCCAGCACCGTCTCCGGCGGCAATGGGCTGTCCAGTTGCGCCGTGATGCCTTTCAAATGGCCGGCGCCGACCACCGCAAGAATCGCCCCGGCGGGGTTCTGCGCAGCGGCCTGCCGCAATTTCGCCGCCATGTAGCGGTCGCGCTCGGCGATCAACGGCTGGTACAGGTCGTTCCGGTCGTGTGCAAACTCGGCAAAGGTCGTCTCCAGCACATCGCCTTCCTTGAGATGTTCGATGTCGTCTTCGCTGACATTCTCACGCGATACCAGACTGGCCACCAGGCCGCTGAACAGTACCGCGCGACGCCACCAGCTGAGGCTGCGGGCGGTGCGTTTGAGCGTGATGCCGATCTCGCGATCGATCAGGATCACCGGCAGGCCATGCCGCTCGGCCAGGTCTATCGCCATGCGCATCTCGGCGCCCGGCTCGATGCCGAGTTGTTCGCCGAGGCGTTGCTGGTAGGCGGCCATTGCCAGATTTGCCATGACCATCGTGGCCTTGCCTTCGCGAAAGACCTGCATCAGGTCCAGGTCGGCGAGACGGTCGGGATTGTTCAGCGCGTCGAAACGGCTGGGGCAGAGTTCAATCGCGACCGCGGTATAGGCGCCGCTGTCCAGCGCTTCCGCGACCTGCTGTGCGCTGCTGCGCGAGATGTGCGCGGTGCCGAGCAATGCGACCCGGGTGTCGCCGAGCCTCAGCTCGCGCAGCAGGCTCGCGCTACCGGCGGCATCGTGATCGGTTGAGGTGATATCGGTTTCCTGGTCCACGCCGCGCATGATACCAGCCCGCGAACGGTGACAGCCGCAGTACCACTGTTTACCATGCGACGACGAATCCACGATACCGTACCGCCGATGCGCCTGCTCACCCTTGTGTCGATTCTGCTGTTGCTGTTGGGCTGCAAAAGCAACCCTGTCACCGACCTGCCCGATCCGCTGTATGCGAAGGTCCGGACATTCGAGGATGTCGTACGTTGGGGTGCATTGGAGAAGATGTACCTGTTTCTCAAGTACGATCCCGAAGCGCCACCCGTGCAGATTCCACCGGGACTCGACAACGTGCGCGTCACCGGTTACGAAGAGGCCGGCCGGATGACCGAGATATCGCCCGGCCGGTGGGCACAGACCGTGGTGATCGACTACGTGCTGACCGACCGCCAGGTCGTACGACAGGTCGTTGACCAGCAGGTCTGGGTGAGCGATGACGAGGGCAAGTCGTGGTATCGCGAGAACCCGGTACCCGAGTTTCGTTGAGCGGATCGATCAGCCAGCAGACTGATCCAGCCAGCGCAACAGGGTCCCGTACAGCGCATCCGGGTCGACCGGCTTGGTGAGGAAGTCGTTCATGCCGGCCGCGAGGCAGCGCTGGCGGTCTTCTTCGAATGCGTTCGCTGTGAGCGCGATCATCGGCGTCGTCGCATGGCCAGTGAACCGTCGGATTGCGCGCGTGGCTTCGAGGCCGTTGGCATTGGGCATCTGGATATCCATCAGTACCGCACCGTAGGCGTTTCCCTGCGCGAGGCGTTGCGCCTGAATCCCATCGTCGGCGACATCGACCCGCAGGCCCACGTCTTCGAGCAGCATGCGGATGATCTCCTGGTTGACCGGCTCATCCTCGGCGACCAGCACGCGACGCCCGGCGTACCGTTGAGTGAGGGCCTGTTCGGCGTTCGCTGTGAGCAGGGGCTCTGGTGCCACAGTGGTCATGCTGCCCTTGTCCAATATGACGGTGAACCAAAAGGTGCTGCCGCGTCCCGGGCTACTCTCCGCGCCGGCTTTTCCGCCCATCAGGCCAGCGAGTTTCCGGGTGATTGCGAGTCCAAGACCGGTGCCGCCGTACTGACGGGTATCCGTATTGTCTGCCTGCTGAAAAGAGGTGAAAAGCCTGGCCAGCTTGTCGGCCTCAATGCCGATGCCGGTGTCGCTGACCTCGAAACGGACGCACAGTTGCGTGTCTGTTTCGGATTCCTGAAGAGCACGCAGCACGATCGTGCCGGACTCGGTGAACTTGACGGCATTCGCCGCGTAGTTCAGCAACGCCTGCTGCACGCGTGGTGCATCACCCAGCAGTGGCTGCACGGCAATCTGCTGATCGATCTCGAGCTCAAGCCCTTTGGCCTGTCGTCGCTCCTCGATCAAAGCCGCGACATTGTGAATGACCCGGGTCACGTCGACCGCGATGTGTGCGAGTTCGAACCTGCCGGCCTCTATCTTGGAGAGGTCCAGGATCGCATTGATGACCTCCAGCAGATGTTCCCCGGCACCTTGCAGCTTGCGTAGCTGGCTGGCCTGCTGGGTGGTCACGCCCGAACGCTTGATCAGACTGGCCATGCCGAGTATCGCGTTCAAAGGGGTACGGATCTCGTGGCTCATGTTGGCCAGGAAGGTCGTCTTGGTGCGGTTTGCCGATTCCGCCGCATCGCGTGCCGCCACCAGTTCGGCGGTACGTGCAGTCACCTGCTGCTCGAGCAGTTCCCGATGTGCCTGCAATTCCTGCTCGGCGAGTTTTTGCCTGTCGATGTCGACGTGCACCCCGGTCATGCGTAGCGGTTCGCCCTGCGGGTCGCGTTCGATGATCAGGCCGCGGGCCTGGATCCATTTCCAGTATCCCAGTTTGTGACGCAGGCGGTATTCGACAACGAATTCATCGCGTTCGCCGCGCATGTGCTCCTGTACCAGCTTCATCACGTTGCGCCGGTCGTCGGGGTGCAGATTGTCCGCCCAGGCCTGGTAGGTGTTCGGGAACTCTTCGTCGGCGTAGCCGATCAGCATCTTCCACAACGGTGAAAAGTACACGTGATTGGATTGCACGTCCCAGTCCCATACGCCGAGGCCGCTGCCTTCCAACGCGAACTTCCAGCGCGCCTCCGCCTCGCGCAAGCGACCTTCGGCGACCTTCTGCTGGGTCACGTCGGTCCAGATCGCGACCACGTAGGTACGTCCGCCCACCCGCACCGGACGGTTCGTGACCCGCATGTGCAAGTCATGTCCTTTCTTGTGCCGGTGCAGGGTCTCGAAGTCGCCGACACCATCGTCGGCGATCTGCCTCATCATCCTGCGTATCGTGGTTGCATCGAACGCCGGGTTGATCTGCGACAGTTCCAGCTGGGCGAATTCCTCCCGTTCGTAGCCAAGGGTCGTGCACGCGGCGTTGTTGAACTCGACGATGTCCAGCGTGTTCACGTCGATCAGCACGATCCCGTCGGCGGCCTGCTGAACCAGGGCATCGAGTCGTTCGCGACTCTCCTTGATCACCTGCTCAGACCGGAAGCGCTCGCTGATGTCGGTGAAGATGGTGGCAAAGCCGTTGTTGCGCCAGGGTGCCACGGAGATCGAAAAGTGCATGTCCAGCGGCGCGAAATAGGTCTCGAACAGCGTCGGTCTTTGGGTCGATACGACCTGCGCGAATGTCTCGAGGTAAGGTGGCGATACGACCCCGTAAGCCTCGCACGAGAGCTTGTTCACGACGCGCTCCCGACTGACGCCAAGGATCTCCGCGAAGCGTGGATTCACGTCGATGATACGGTATTCGGTCGCGACGCCGTGCCCGTCGGCCACCATCTCGTGCAGGGCGACGCCCTCGGTCATGTTGTTGAACAGGGAGTGAAAGCCCGATTCGCTGTCGCGCAGAGCCGCTTCTGCAAGCTTGCGGTCGGTAATGTCCCTGCACACCGTGAACACCACGGGGCGACCATCGACAATGACCCCGCTGGCGCCAACCTCGACATCGAACTCTGTGCCGTCTTTGCGCCGATGGCGGGTTTCGAACCGCGTGTTGACCTGGGAAAGATCGGCAAACTGTTCGCGTATCTCCTGCTGGCTGAACGTCGCTTCCCAGTCCCAGGTGTGCAGCTGCAGCACCTCGTCGGGCGCGTATCCGAGCATCTCGGCAAAACGTCGGTTGGCCTCGACCACGCGATGTGACCCGTCGATGATCGCAATGCCGTCGACCGATGCCTCCATCAGGTGCTGGCGACGCGCGTCCATGGCGCGCAATGCCTGCTCGGTCACCAGCCGGGCACTGACGTCATGTGCCATGGCAATCACAGCAGGGTCGCCCGAGTAGCTGCCGCGCGTCAGGTGCATCTCGACCGGGAAGACCTCGCCGTCACGTGCGGTCCACATCAAAAAGCGTTGCGCGGTACCCTGAGCCGCGTCGGCGAAGCGGCGCCCCAAGTCGGCAGGATTGTTGCGCCCGGGCGCTGCGAGATCCGACAGTGAGCACCCGAGCAGTTGCTCGCGCGGCATTCCGTACATCGACGAAGCCGCGCGATTGGCGTCCAGCACCTGTCCGTCCAGGCTTTGAACGAAGATCGTCTCATCGACGCTGTCGAACAGGCTGCGCCAATTGCGCTCCCGCGTGCCCGCTGCATCCTCGGCGTCCTGCCGGGCAGCATCGTGCACGGTGATGTCCGAATACACGCCTGTGCTGATCCAAGGCCTGCCGCGCGCATCCCACAGCTCGGTGCGTCCGACGGCACGAAGCCAGCGCCAACCGTCCGTTTCGCGGACACGGAACGCGATGTCCAGTGGTCTCCGGCCGGCGATGGACGCCTCGATCCCGGCCTGCACGCGGCGCATGTCCTCGGGATGCAGTCGGGACAGCAGCGTACGCAGCCGTATCCCCGCCGCCACCTTCTGCGCAGCGCCGGGGAGCCCTGCGGGCACGCCGGTCGCACGCAGCCGATCGGCGGCGTGGTCGTATCTCCAGGTGCCGACGCCCAGCGCTTGCAGGGACTCGGCCAGGATGGCGTCGCGCCGGCCGTCGATGGGCGGGTCGGTGGTGTCCGGCACGGCGTCGGTCACCCGGGTTCGGCAGCGAAATTGAGGCCTCGCGGATCTCTCATGGGACGTGTCCTGTGTGGTTGCACCGCATCGATATGGATGCGTCCCCGCCGGAAGGCGGAATGTCTGTTAGATCGGCGCGACTTCGGCAATCTGGAGACCGCCGAACCCTCCACCCAGCGTGCCGCCGGGCGGCCCAATGGCGGCGTTGTCGGGCGCCTCGTGCGCCAACAGCCGCAAGTCTCCGGGGCGGGTGAGGCCGGTCCCTCAGTCGGTCCCGGTCTGGGTCACTGCAAGTACCACCGGTGCGGCGACGCCATAGCCCTGTGCGTAGTCGACGCCGATGCGACGCAACTCCGACATCGTGGCGGCGTCCTCGACGAACTCTGCGATCGTGCGCAGGTTCATCGCGTGGCCCACGTCGTTGATCGCGTTGACCATGACCCGGTCGATCGGGTTCTGGGTGAGGTTTCTTACGAACTCGCCGTCGATCTTCAGGAAGTCGACGGGAAGGGCCTTCAGGTAGCCAAAGCTCGACAAGCCGCTGCCGAAGTCGTCGAGCGCAAAGCGGCAGCCGTCGCCCTTGAGTTCCGTCATCAGGTCTATCGCCGATGACATGTTGGCGATCGCGGCGGTCTCGGTGACTTCGAAACACACCTGGCGGGGATCGATGTCGAACCGTTTCAGTTGTTCGCGGATATAGCCGAGTGTGGCATCGTCGGCCATCGTTTCACCGGACAGGTTGATGCTGAACCAGCCCTCCGGATTGCCCGGCCACAGGAGCTGGGAGCGCTGCATCAACTGGAAAGCCCGGCCGATGATCCAGCGGTCGATCTCCGGCATGATGCCGTACCTTTCCGCAGCCGGTATGAACGCATTCGGCGCGATCAGTTCGCCGTTCTCGTCGAGCATGCGAACCAGGATCTCCTGGTGCATATCCGCGTGGTTGCCGGCGTGAACCGGAACGATGGACTGCCCGAACAACACCAGGCGGTCGTCGGTGATCGCCTTTTGGATACGCGAGACCCACTGCATCTCGCCACGCCGTGTGGTGAGCTCGGCGTCGTCGCGCAATGAGAGATGGACACGACCGCGACCCTTCTCCTTCGCCAGGTAGCAGGCCGAGTCCGCGGCGCTCATCGCCGCCTCGACGCTCTCCAGTTGGGCGTCGATCGATGCGACGCCGATGCTTGCCCCGATCTTGAAGGTGTGTTGTTCCCAGACGAACCGGAAACTGCGGAGCGTCTCCAGCAGGCCGTCGGCGATGGCGCGCGCCTTCTGTGGGCCGCAATCGCGCAACAGCAGACCGAACTCGTCACCACCCAGGCGCGCCAGGCAGTCGGTCTTGCGGGTCTTCTTCTGTAGCAGCTTGGTCAGTTGTCGCAGCAGTTCGTCGCCTGCCACGTGTCCGCAGGTGTCGTTGACCACCTTGAACTGATCGAGATCGACGTAAAGAAAGGCGTGCTCGGAGTCGTCGGCGCGACTGGCACGCAGCGCGTCGCGCAGTTCCATCTCGATGACGCGGCGGTTGACCAAGCCGGTCAATGCATCGTGCGAGGCTTGGTAGGACAACTGCACCGCCAATTCCCTCGTCGCGGTGTCGTCGTGAAATACCAGCACCAGTCCGACTCCGCGGCCGCTTTCGTCGCGTATGCGTGAAGTGGAGTGCTCCACCGTCAGCGTCTTGCCATCGCGCCGGGTAAGTTCGGTGTTTTCACTGTGCTGTTGCTCGCAATCACCGGCAAGGCAGCTCGCGAAGGCCGGTCTGCTCCCGGACCTGTCCATGTCGCGGGCGTCGAACACCTCACCGAGGTGCATGCCGGCGGCTTCGGCCAGCGTCCAACCGGTCAGCTGTTCAGCGGCCGGGTTGAGATATTGCACGCGACACTGTGCATCGGTGGTGATCACGCCATCGACGATCGAGCGCAAGGTTACCTGCGCCTGGTCGCGCTGGTACTGCAGCGCCTGCTCCGCGGCCTGGCGCTGTGTGATCTGCTGCTGCAGGGCGTCGACCGTTTCGCTCAGTGAATGCGTGCGTTGCGCGACGATAAGCTCCAGCTGACCCTGGTAGTCCCTGAGCTTCGCCTCCGAATGCTCGCGCCGCGCGACCTCCTGTTGCAGCGTCCCGTTGGTCTGCGAGAGTTCGCTCAGACCGTTGTCGATCGCACGCTGCAGGCGGCCTCGTGTGATGCTCCAGGCGGTGAACAGCAGGATCTCGACGACCAGGAAACCGAATGCGCCGATGGCCAGATTGGTCTTCAGCGTCTTGTCGGCGGCCGCGAGCGGGCCACTGGCATCGCGCCACGCCACGACCATTCCGATCGGCGGCTGTGAAGGATCAATGGTTCGGAGAAAGTCGCGGAACGGGAAGCTGTAGACGCCGTAGGGCGTGCCGTTGATCCGGACGATCTCTGCCTGCCGTCCGCCGAGTGTCGCCGTGACTTCTCGGTCCTTCAGCATCTGCCGGACCGTCGGTTCATCCGACGTGGCCTCGATGAACCATTCGCCGGCCAGCGGCCGTTGTTTGAGCAGTTGCGCCGCGTACGCCGGCCAGTGGGTGCGCCGGAAATGGGCTTCGGTCATCAGTACCGCATACAGGGTCCCGGTGTCCGTCTCGAGCATTTGCAGCATCTGGGCGAACGAGCTGCCGGCCTCGAGGGCGCCGACGACCTGTGCCGGCGCATCTTGGTCCCCGTCGGTGGTGATCGGCACGACGCCACGGATGCCCGGATAGACCCGCCCCGACTCGAACCCCTGGGTCGGCTCGTTGTTGCGGATGGCATGTGTGATCGTGTGCCGCACCGACGACAGGTCATCACCGAACTTGGAGGGCTCGTGCACGCGCAGAAACGACGTGTCGCCGGGCCCCAGATGGAAGTGCAGCTGACGTACCTGGTAGTCGCCGGTGATCTTCTGCCAACCGGGCGAGATCAGGTCGAACAGGCGCTGTCGCAGGGCGGCGGCACGTTCGCCGCCGCGGCCGCCACCCTCCTGTTCGACAGCGCGACGGCCCTCGACAAACAGCGCCTGTACCGCGGGCTGGTTGGCCAGATAGGCGGCGAACTGCTGCATCTGCAGGCCCTGGTTGCGCAGATTGAGTTGGAATGTGGTCTCCTGGCGGACGCCGTCGGCGGTCAGGTTCTCAAGCACCACCGCATGGGTGGAGTGGTAGTTGAAGTAGATCAACAGCGCGTCGCTCATCGCGATGATCAGGCTGACGACCCAGAACGCTCGGTCGACCCGACGCGGACCGCCGGCGACTCGGCGACTGGAGGGGGCGGTGGTGGTCGCGGCAGCGTTCGGCAGTTCTGGCATCGATGTGTTCGCGGCGACTGTGCTGTGCGCCGAACGCACAGCGGTGTGTCGTTTATAGCGACCGCAGCGCGTTCGACTTGAAGGTCGGGTGGCAGGCCATCAGGGCAGGGAAGGTGCTTCGGATAGGCGGTAAAACCCGGGGTCAGGATCAGCGTGCGTCAGGTGCCTGCCCGTCGTTCAACAGCGGTTGCAGTGTCGCGACGACTTCATCGCTATTCCAGTCGAACGCGCCGAACACCGCGTACCGAATCCGGTGCTGACGATCGAGTACCAGCGTCGTGGGGAAGGCATAGACACCCCAACGCCGCAGTGCGTCGCCCTGGGTGTCCATCAGTACAGGGAACTCGACCGGCTTGTCCTTGAGAAAGGCGCGCATCGTCACGGCGTCCTCGCCGACATCCACGGCGAGGATTTCCATGCCGTGGGGCTGCAGCCTTCGGTAGAGGCGCTGCAGTGAAGGGATCTCCTCGACACAGGGAGGACACCAGGTGGCCCAGAAGTTCACCAGTACCACGCTGCCACGCAGATCGTCGAGCCTGATCAGGTCACCGTCCAGACTCGGCAGTGCAAGGTCGGGTGCGTCCCGGATCTCGGCGACCGGGCGTAGCAGCGTGCTGCCGTCGGGACGCTGTGGCGGCAGGGCATCGCCGTGCAGCGGGGCGGGCTGCGGGGGCGTGCCACCGTACCCGGCGAGGAGCTCGAGCGCCTGCAGCAACACCTCCGGCAGCCGCCGTGTCATCGCCTCTTCGGCCGGGCTGAAGTCCACTCGCGCATGGAAACCATCGGATACCCGCTCCAGGACGTGCACAAACACGGGGCTGCCGCCGTGCTCCAGCGCGCGCACGTCGTCGGCCACGTGCCAGAAACCCGCCGATTCCCGGGGCTGCAGGATGTATACGGGCAGGTTGCTGGCTGTGGCGATCGGCAGGTAGTCCGCGGTTTCGCCGCCCTGGGGTGTGCGCAGATAGAGATTTGGACTGAACGCGAGCAGGCCGCCGAGCCTCGAGGTGTCGTCGGTCGCGGTCTGCCACGCACGTACCGTGGCCAGGGCCAGCGCCACGCTGCGTCCTTCGGCCATGAAGTACAGGGTCTTGTCGGTCTCGGCGAGCGCCGCTTTCAATACGGCGCCGACGGCGGCGGGGTCGACATCGTTCAGGCTGTAGCGGCCGGTCGGCAGGAACCAGGCGGAATGCAGATCGGGTGACCAGACCTCGACGCCACGCGCGGCCAGTGCCGTGGCCAGTGCACTGCGGCGCGGCGTGGTGCCGAATTCGCTCGGCAGCCAGATCATCAGCCGCTCGCCCGCCGCCGGATAGACCTGTACCGGTATCTCGTCGCCCTGGTCCGTCGTCACCACCCGTTCGGCGAATGCGCTGCCACTCTGCGCAAGCAGCACCACCAGAATCAGGATACGTGTCATCGGGAGGAGGATCGGGTTTCGAAACGGATGGTCGATTATAGGAGATTCCCGTGCCACTCATGGGTTGATCGACGGCCACGTGCCTCGCAGCATGCGTCGCAATGAAACACCTGGACGAGCTGCAATTCGACAACACCTACGCGCGGATGCCGGCGGGGTTTCACACCCCCGTGAGACCCAGCCCGCTTCGGGGTAGCCATGTCGTCGGCGTGAGCGAGGCGGCCGCCGGTCTGCTCGATCTGGATCCCAACGCCCTGCGCGACGCGTCGGCGGTGGCGGGCCTGGCCGGGGTTGCGCCATTGCCTGGCGGCGATCCCGTGGCGATGTGCTACGCGGGACACCAGTTCGGACGTTATGTGCCGCAGCTCGGCGACGGCCGGGCGATCGTCCTGGGCGAGGTGGTCAACGGCCAGGGTCAGCGTTGGGAGTTGCAGCTGAAGGGTGCCGGATTGACGCCGTATTCACGCGATGGCGACGGTCGTGCAGTGCTGCGTTCGAGCATTCGTGAATACCTGTGTTCCGAGGCGATGCATGCGCTGGGCATTCCAAGCACCCGCGCACTCTGTCTGTTCGACAGCGACGAGGAGGTCTACCGCGAACGCATCGAGCGCGGCGCCCTGTTGGTCCGGATGGCGCCCAGCCATGTCCGGTTCGGTTCGTTCGAGGTGTTCTATTACCGCGGTCAGTATCGCCAGCTTCGCCAGTTGGCTGACTACGTGATCGGCCACGATTTTCCGCAGCTGCAGGATGCGTCCACCCCCTATCTCGACCTCTTGCGCGAGGTGGTGCGGCGTACCGCCAATCTGATCGCCGCCTGGCAACTGGTGGGCTTCGCCCACGGCGTGATGAATACCGACAACATGTCCATCCTCGGCCTGACGCTCGACTATGGGCCGTTCGGATTCCTGGATGCCTACGATCCCGGCTTCGTGTGCAACCATTCCGACTACCATGGCCGATACGCGTTCGATCGCCAACCGTCGATCGGCCTCTGGAATCTCACCTGCCTGGCGCAGGCGTTGCTGCCGCTGATCGACGCCGAGGATGGCGAGGCGGCAGCCGAACAGGCCCAGGAGGTACTGGCTGAGTACCAGCCGACCCTGGCCGCGACCTATGCGGCCGGCATGAATGCGAAACTCGGGCTGCGCGATCAACGCGCCGGGGACCAGCAGCTCGCCGAGGATCTTCTCGGCTTGTTCGCCGAGAACCGGGTCGATTACACGAATCTGATGCGCGACCTGAGCGGTCTTGCATTGCAGGATCCGGAGCGCGACGGGCCGCTGCGTGACCGATTCGTCGATCGGCCGGCGTTCGATCGCTGGTTGCGGGTCTACCGTGCGCGGCTGCGCGCCGAAGGCAGCGAAGATACGTCGCGGGCCGCCAGGATGCGTGCCGTCAATCCGCGCTACATCCTGCGCAACTACCTCGCACAGCAGGCGATAGAGGGCGCCGAAGTTGGCGACTACAGTGAACTCGAACGGTTGCAGCGGGTGCTGGCGCGCCCCTTTGACGATCAACCGGAGATGGCCGCCTATGCGCTCGAACCGCCGGACTGGGGGCGGCATCTCGAGGTGAGTTGCTCGTCGTGACCACCGACCGGGCCCGGCCGGTTAAGATCATCGGCCCGGTCCAAACCCACCCCATGACGCGAGACAGCGATGCACGCGAATTTCAGTCAACGCCCCGGGCGCCACGAGCGACACTACCGGCGCAAACTCGGCAATCCGCTGTTCGGTGATCTGTCCGCTGAGCCGGACGGCGGGGTACTGTTGGAGATGCAGCGCCACGATCACGAGGAGCTGGTGGCGTTTCTGACTGAATTGCGGCAGGTGGTCACGCGGGCGGCGGAACTGGCGCCGAACGCGGGCAGCGATGTCGTGTTGGGATTGAAGGAGGATCTCGATCGCTTGTACGAGACCTCGGCGGGGCTGGCCGAGGATCACACCTCGAACCAGGCCGCGATTGCGCAGCTGATCGAGGTCGTCATGCGCAACGTCGAGCGTGCTGCGGGATCCGATCCCCAGGCGTCGAAGGAATTACACGACGAACGCGCGGCGCGTGCGGCGCACTTCGGCCTGTTGGCTCATCCTCTGGTTGCCGACCTGCTGCACCCGCAGACCACGATCGAACCCGGTGAGCTGGCCGCTACGCTGTTGAGTGCCGATGCGGAGGCGCTTGCGGCGGCGCTGGAGTTGTTCGATCTGGAGCAGCTGAGCACTCTCTACGCCGATGCCGAAAACCACCTGGCGCGGATAACGGCGGCACCCGCCGCGGCAGCAGACCGGCTTTTGCAGATTGCCGCACGGCTGAACCTGCTGCGCAGGCAGGCAACCTTCAACTGATGAGGCCGACGGCGATCAGTCGGCGTTCAGTTCGATCTCGCCGCTGACCGTGACGGCGATCTTGCGTGTGCCCGCCTCGAGGCGCACCGGCGCGACCGATGCCTCCATCGGCGCGGCCGCCATCGTCATGCCACGCGCCAGAGGCATGGGTCGGTCACCGCTGTCGTCGATATTGAGACGCACCAGCCGAAAGCCGCTGCGCTTCAAGGTCTTGGCGACATGTTCCGCGCGTGCCTGAAACCGGTCCAGGGCGGTCGCGGTCAACTCGTCGAGCCGGCTCCGGCGTTGCGAATCGGAGAGTTCGTAAGCGATCGACATCACCTGCAGGCGTGACTGCAAGGTCGCGACCAGGTCACCGAGCGCGCGGCCATCGGTGCTCTCGAGGCGCAGCGACTGCATGACCCGCCAGCCGCGGACGCTGTTCTTGTCGTACACCGCTTGGGTCTGGTAACCGAGCGTCTGCACCTTGACCGCTGGTACGCCTTTTGCCGTTCCCAATGCCCAATCGATCTCGCGGTTCACCTGGTCGGCCGGCGTCACGGCGTCACGGCCTTCGGCCTGCGCGAACAGCACCGCGACCATCAGGTCATTGTCGACCTCGGTCTCGGCGGATTCATTGAGACTGACCCGGTTGTATTGCGGTTGCTCGGCGCTCAGCGTCGGTGCCGACAACAACAGCCAGGCGCCGAACAGTGTTGCGGCCCATGTCCATCGCATCGTGGTTCTCCACTCGCCTGATGATCCGGGCAGCATAACAAGTGGCGGCGGACGTGGCGCACAAAAAACCCCGCACCGGGGTGCGGGGTTCGTGCTGGCCGTTGGGCCGGTAACCGCGGAGCGATTACTCGGCGGCTTCTGCCTGCGGAGCAACCGGAGCAGCCGGCGGCATCGGTGCATAGCCGTACGGGCCATAACCGTAGAACGGCTGCTGGTAGTTGTAGCCGCGGCCCCAACCGTCGCCGTAGCCGTAGCCATTGCCGTAGCCACGCATGTTGGTGTTGCCACGACCCGAGAAGTTCATGCTGAAGGTGCCTTCGCCAGCGGCGTCGCCGGTACCGTCGAACACGCCGTTGCTGTAGCCGTTGCCGGCGCCATAGCCGTTGTTGTAGCTGTTGTCGTAGCCATTACCCCACCAGGCGGAGGCCTGGGTGGCAGCGAGGACGGCAGCGATAGCGATAACTTTTTTCATGTCGATGTCTCCGAGATTCTGATGGATGGGCAATGGCCCGATGGTTCAAATTGATTGCCGCCTGTGCGGGGCGGTCGGCGATCCTGTGCACCGATGGACGTGAAGTATATTAGAAAATTATAAAATAGCAATATTTTTTTCGGTCACAAGTATTGGTGCGCTGCATCAATGGCCAGGCGTCAAGAAACCTCATGAGACCGCGCGGCGGGTGCCCGCTATGCTGCACAGAAGTGCAGGTGGGGAGGTTGTTGCTTTGAGCCAGGTATTCGATTTGCTGATCGTCGGCGGCGGTGTAACCGGCTCCGCTCTGCTCTATCTGACATCGAAATACACCGACATCCGGCATGTCGGCCTGCTGGAGAAGTATGCGGCACCGGCGCGCGTCAACTCACTGCACAGCAACAACAGCCAGACGCTGCACTGCGGCGACATCGAGACGAACTACAGCCTGGAGAAGGCGCTGAAGGTGCAGCGTGCCGCGCGCATGGTCGAGAACTATGCCACCACGCAGCCGGATATCGACCATCTGATCTTCCGTTACCCGAAGATGGTACTCGGCGTGGGTGCTCGCGAATGCACGCAGCTGCGGCAACGGTTTGCGACCTTGTCTCCCCATTACCCGAACCTGCGGCTGCTCGAGGCCAAGGACATCGCGCGCATCGAGCCGGCGGTCGCCTATGCGAACGGCCGTCCGCGACCCGACGAGATCGTCGCCCTGGGTTCGGAGAACGAGTACACGGCGGTCAACTACGAGGCCTTGTCGCGCTCGTTCGTGCGTCAGGCGCAGCGCTGCGAAGGCAAGTCGGCGGTCGTCGAGTACAACCAACGGGTCCGGCACATCAAGACGCAGGGCGAATTGTTCGTGATCGAGACCGCCACGACCAGCTTCCAGGCGCGGGCAATCGTGGTCTGTGCCGGTGGCCACAGCCTGAAGCTCGCGCACGACCTCGGCTATGGCCACCATTACTCGGTGCTGCCGGTGGCGGGAAGCTACTACTTCACCCCGCAGGTGTTGCGCGGCAAGGTGTACACGGTGCAGAACGACAAGCTGCCGTTCGCCGCGATCCACGGCGACCCCGACGTGATGGTGCCGGGCAAGACGCGCTGGGGGCCGACCGCGTTGGTGCTGCCCGTGCTCGAACGTTACAACTGGGAGACGCTTAAGGACTTCATGCGCGTGTTTCGCTTCGACCGCAAGGTATGGGACGTGTTGTACGACCTCCTGAAGGTGCCGGACATCCGCAACTACATGCTGAAGAACTTCCTGTTCGAGGTGCCGGTGCTGCGGCGCGGTCTGTTCCTCAAGGATGCGCGCAAGATCGTCCCGGACCTGCGCTACCGCGACCTGAGATTTGCGCACCATGTCGGCGGTATCCGCCCGCAGTTGATCGACAAGGACAACCGCCGCCTGATGATGGGCGAGGCCAAGATCGATACCGGAGTCGGCGCGATCTTCAACATGACACCGTCGCCGGGGGCGACCTGTTGCCTGGAAAACGCCGAGGTGGACATGCGCGCCGTCGCCGAGTACCTCGGGGCCTCGGTCGATGATGCTCGGTTCGCCGCGGACCTGCTGGGCAGCGACCAGCGCCACCAGGGCAGCGACCTGCCATCGCATATCATCAGCGGCGCGGACGCGGCCTGATCAAGACAGGCGCACGGCCGATCGCTGGGCAGTCCGGCATCGGCCGCCGATAATCCACGCACTGGAAACAGGGAGCAGCGCCGATGCTGTTGCGCCATTCGCATACCTCGCCGTTCGTACGCAAGGTCACCGTGATGCTGCACGAGACGGGTCTTGCCGACCGCGTCGCGCTGGAGACGGTCGACGGCTGGGCCGAACCGGAGGTCCTGACCTTAGACAACCCGCTGTCGATGGTGCCGACACTGGTCCTCGAGGACGGCAGCGCCCTGTACGACAGCGGCGTGATCTGCGACTACCTGGATGGCTTGCACGAGGGTCCGCGGATGATTCCGGCCGGGGGTGCGGGACGCTGGCAGGTCCTGCGCGAACAGGCGCTGGCGGACGGGGTCCTGGAGTGTGCGGTGTTGATCTTCGTCGAACGCAGCAAGCGCCCGGCGGAGAAGCGCTGGGACTGGTGGATCGAACTCAAACAGCGCGCGATCACACGCGCGCTCGACGGCCTGGAGGCCGGGGCGGCCGGGCTCACCGGGCGCATCGACCTCGGCACCCTGAGTCTCGCCGTCGCCCTCGGCTATCTCGATCTGCGCGGGGCAGTCGGCGATTGGCGCGCGACGCGGCCGCGCCTGGCGGCGTGGTACGCCGGGATGGCCGACCGTGCGTCGATGGTCGCCACGGCGCCGCCGACCTGAGGCGCCGGTGTCGACGGCGATCCTCTGGCTGCGGCGTGACCTGAGACTGCAGGACAACCCGGCACTCGCCGCGGCATGTGCGCGGCATGCACGGCTGGTCCCGGTCTATATCCATGCCCCTCACGAAGAGGCCCCCTGGGAACCGGGCGCCGCGTCGAACTGGTGGTTGCACCATGCGCTGGAGGACCTCGACCGCCAACTCGGCGGGCGCCTGGTGGTGCGCGAGGGTGACAGCCTCGCCGTGTTGCAGGAGTTGATCACCCGTACAGGTGCGCAGGCAGTGTACTGGAACCGCCTGTACGAGCCGGCGCTGATAGCGCGAGACACCACGGTGAAACAGGCGTTGCGCAGCGCCGGTATCGAGGCGGTCAGCCACAACGCCGCGCTGTGGTTCGAACCCTGGGAGGTCGCCAACAAACAGGGTGCGCCGTTCCGCGTGTTCACCCCGTTTTGGCGGCATCTGCTGGCGCGCGGGCTGCCGGACCGGCCGGTCGAGGGCGCGAACTTTGCCGACCGCCTGGCATCGCTTCGGCAACTGGCCCCGCTCGGCGGTGGCGACCTGGCATCGCTGCGCCTGCTGCCGCAGCGGCGTTGGGATGTGGGTATCGCGGACGCCTGGGTGCCGACCCGCGCAGCTGCCGAGGGAAGGTTGCAGGAGTTTCTCGCGACCGACCTGCGGCACTATCCAGATGGCCGGGACCGGCCGGCTGCCGACCGCGTTTCGCGCCTTTCGCCGTATCTGCATTTCGGACAACTCGGTCCGCGCGAGGTCTCCGCGGCGTGTCGAGGGGGGCGGCATTCGGCGGCGGAATTCCTGCGCGAGGTGGGCTGGCGCGAGTTCGGCCACCATCTTCTCTACCACTTTCCCCACACCGCAGACCGTCCGCTCGATACGCGTTTTGAACAATTTGCGTGGCGTACCGACGACCGTCAGCTGCATGCCTGGCAGCGTGGTCAGACCGGCATCCCGATGGTTGACGCCGGCATGCGTCAGCTGTGGACCACCGGTTGGATGCACAACCGGGTGCGCATGCTGGTCGCCTCATTTCTGACCAAGAACCTGCTGTTGCCCTGGCAGCACGGCGCTCGCTGGTTCTGGGACACGCTGGTCGACGCCGATCTGGCGAGCAACACCCTGGGCTGGCAATGGACCGCCGGATGTGGCGCCGATGCAGCGCCGTATTTCCGGGTGTTCAACCCGGTCGTGCAGGGTGAAAAGTTCGATCCGGCCGGGGACTACGTGCGCCGCTGGATACCGCGGCTCGGGGATCTGCCCGATCGCTGGGTACATCGACCCTGGGAGGCGCCGACCGAGGTGCTGGAGGCGGGGGACGTGCGCCTGGGACAGGATTATCCGCAGCCATTGGTCGATCTGCGGGCAACCCGCGCACGCGCGCTGGAGGCCTGGGGCGGGATCAAGTAGGCCACCGCGGGTAGACCGCGGCGGCGTCGATCAACGCGTTTTATTCAGTACCGCGGCGGTCGTGATACCGGCGGCGAGCGTCGGTTTCGGGAGTTTTGCCTCGAGCTGATAGGCGGCGCGCCGTTGCAGGTAGGCACCCTTGCGCAGGTCACCGTGGTGTTGCTCCGGGGCGGCCGCGTCGTACGGCCACTGCTCCGCGAGCGAATCGAATTGGTGTTTCATCAGGCCCTCATCCACTTTTGGGGTCGGCGCTCTGCCACGGCGCCTGTTATGGGCGGCATCCAATCTGCCGCCGCGTACTTTATAGACCACCACGATGAAAAGTGTATGAACGCGCGTCCGTAATGTGCGCCGAGTCGCTGTCTATCCTGATCGAGATCAAGTGGCGGGCGAACCGGGGTGCGCCTCGTTCCCTTTTTTCTCCCCGGCCAGGCGGATCCCCTCCACCTCGGCGAGCCGCTCCAGGGCGACCTCCATCAGCCAGCGTGCGCGTGCGGTCATCAGGTGGAGGTAGCCGTGCAACGCCGCGTCTTTGCGACTCGACACCTCGCACCGGGCGCTGTATTCCTCGAAGGCGACCAGTTGCTCGATCAGGCCGGCGGTGTGATGTGGGCACTCACATTCCAGACTCGTGGCGGCCTGCGACACGTGGACCAGCTGCTCACGTGTGAACCGACGGGGCGGAACCGGCTCGTCGCTGGGACTCTGCGGATTCCAGGCCGGCGGCTGCCAGTCCACATGGCGGGTCTGGTTCAGCAGGCACTGTTGCCACAGGTGCTCCAGTGCCACCGGCGCGCGCAGGGTCTGCAGGCCGAACCGCTGCAGCTGGGTGACGATGTTGGACGGGCTGAACGCATAGATCACAGTGATCCGTCGGGCGCGTTGGCGCAATGCGGGGTCGCCGAGTGCGCGCGCGATGCCGCGATCGAGAAACGGCAGTTCGATCACCAGGGTATCGCAGGTGGTCTCATCTTCGAGAAACGCGTCGAGGTCCGTGTAGGCCCCGGCGAGTTCGAGCCCCTCCGGCAACCGCTCGACATTGCAGGCACGGACGGAGATCGCCTGGCCGACGACGCAGACCTCGTGTTGACCGGTGCCGGGCGGCGGCAGGTTGGCCGGCTGGGCACTGTTCAGGCGGTGATTCAGGTCGTCGACCGACAGGTTGGCGACGGTGCTGATCGCGTGACCCTGGTCGACCAGCGTCTTGATCATGGTCAGGCGGGTGACGTCCGTCTGGCTGTACAACCTGCCACCTTTCGGGGTGCGTTCCGGTTGCACTATGTCGTAGCGACGCTCCCAGATCCGCAGGGTGTCTGGCGAGATCCCGGTCAGGCGCGCGACTGCGCCGATTCGATAGTTGCCGCGGGTATCGTTGTGCTTCCCGGTCATGTCCTCTACCTCCAGGTGTGCGCCCACGCCGGTCGGGTTGTCGCCAGTTTCACAGCTGCGCACTGCCGCACCGGACCGACCATCGGTACGCCGATCAAGACGCCTGCTGTACGAAGGGCACAGCGGTCAGCAGGCACAGGATCACGCCGCCGGTCAGCTGCAGGCGCAGGGTGCGGTAGGCGTCGTCCAGCACGGGCAGCAGGTAGCGATCGACGATCAGAATCAGGCCGAACAGCGCAGCGAAACCGAGCAGGGCAGCGCGGCCGGGCAGCGCCAACAGTGTCCAGGCGATCAGCGCCGGCATGATTCCCCAGCGCAGCCGGGCATGCTGCAGGCCGTCCCGGTCGTCTGACGCGACCCCCCAGTGCACGGCGCCCAGGAAACTGGCGATGACTGCCGCATAGTGCCGAAGGGTTTCGTGAGCCAGGTGCGACCATTCGACGGGCACGGCGAAGACGAGCACCGCGCAACAGCCGGCAAAGGGGACCAGGCCCGCATAGCCCAGCCAGCGCCGCTCGGTCTGCCAGGTGCTGCTCATCGGCGGGTACGTCTCGTCACAGCAGCCGCTCGATCGCCCGCACGACGCTGCCGCTCTGTGGCGACGTCCAGCTCAGGAAGTCGTCTGCCAGCCGGCCTTCGCGGTCCAGCAGGTACTTGTGGAAGTTCCATTTCGGGTAGCGACCTGCCGCCGCGGCCAGACCTTCGAACAGCGGGTCAGCCGCGCCCTTCCTGACGCGGCTCTTGGCGAACATCGGGAACTTCACACTGTAGGTGAGGCGGCAGAAATCCTGGATCTGCTGCTCGCTGCCGGGCTCCTGGCTGCCAAAGTCGTTGGACGGAAAGCCGAGCACGACCAGGCCACGTTCGCGGTATTTCTCGTACAGCGCCTCCAGCCCCTCGTACTGACCGGTGAATGCGCACTTGCTCGCGGTATTCACGATCAATACGACTTTTCCGCCATAGGCGGCCTGCAGGTTCACCAGCTCGTCGCCGCCCAGGCGACGGACCTCGTGATCGAGCAGGTCGCCGTCGGCGGCCGCGGCTTGGTGCGGACCGAGGCCGAGCAGTGCCAGCAGTGGCCCCGCCTTGACGAACATCTGTATAGGTTTCATCCCGACCTCATGCGACCGTTTGACCGAACTTCGTTGACCACCAGTCTAATTTACCTGGACATTTTTGCAATGTCCCGGTTTGTGAGGTTTATTTTTTATACAAAACCGGTTCATCGGCTGGCGGAGTCGTGGCTCAGGCGGGTTGCATCGGGAATCCCGTGCGTGGACCGATGTCGTCCTGGTCCCTGAGGAACAGCGGTGGCGATTGCATGTACACCGTGACCAGCCGGGTCAGCGATTCGAGGGCATTCCAATGGATGCGCTCCCAGCCGTGCGAGCCGTCGACACCGAAGGTCGCCAGCGCGGTGCGCAGGTCGGCACCGGCCTCGACTGCGGAGGCGCTGTCCGACCGGTAGTAACGGAACACATCGCGTTGATAGGGGATCTGGAACTCCTGACACAGACGGATCATGTAGTGCGTCAGGTGGTAGTCGAAGGGTCCGCTGAGGTCGGCCATGCAGATGGTCACGCCGAACTCGCTGGAGTTCTGTCCGGGCGCCGTGGTGCCGTTGTCGAGCGTCAGCATCTCGGCGACGTCGCCGTGCAGTGCCGCGGAGGCGCCCGAGCCCACCTCTTCGGAGATCGTGAACAGGGGATGGCAGTCGACCGGCAGCTCGATGCCGCTGTCGATCACTGCCTTCACGGCGCCCAGCAGCACAGCGGCGCCCGCTTTGTCGTCCAGGTGGCGGGATACGATGAAGCCGTTTTCGAGCACCTCGGGTTGTGGATCGACGGCCACGAAGTCGCCGACATGTACCCCGAGCTTCATCAGGTCCTGCTGGGACTGGCAGAACTCGTCGACCCGCAACTCGACGTTCTGCCAGTTGGACGGCTGCTTGTCGACCTCGTCGGCAAAGGTGTGGCCCGAGGCCTTGAGCGGCAGGATGGTGCCGCGGTGCGAGCTGATGTCGGTGAACAGCGTGACCCGCGCACCTTCCGCAAAACGCGCGTTCCAGTGCCCGACCGGTACCAGCTCGACCCGGCCGTTCGGTTTCAACGCCTTGACCATGGCGCCCAGGGTATCGATATGTGCGACCACGGCCCGGTCCGGGCTGCTGCGCTGACCCTTAAGCGTCGCACGGATGGCGCCGCGGCGGGTGAGTTCCACCGGGACGCCCAGCCGGTCGAGTTCGTCGGCGACGAGATGAACCGCACGGTCGGTGTACCCGCTTGGGCTCGGCGTGTTCAGCAGCCTGAACAGCGCGTCCTGGATATAGGTCTGGTCGATGGGAAGCAGTTTCATGGTCGATCTGGACTCTTGTTTTCTCGCAGTCGTCGCAATTCTTCACCGCGGGCCCTTGCACGTGGCCAGGTCCGCGCGGTCGGGCCGGACCGGCGGAGATCGCCGCACGGCGCCGGCTAGCGCCCCGCGGTGTTCGGGAAAAGCAGGTCGACGAAACGCTCGGCCGTCGGCTGCGGTTCGTGATTGGCCAGGCCGGGACGTTCGTTGGCCTCGATGATCACATATTCCCCCCGATCGGGGCGGGATACGATGAAATCCAGGCCGGTCACCGGGATGTCGAGCGCTGCGGCGGCGTCGACCGCGGCCTGTCGCAATGTCGGATGCAGGCGCGCGGTCACGTCGTGAATCGTTCCCCCGGTGTGCAGATTCGCCGTCTTGCGCACGACCAGACGTTCGCCGTAGGGCAGCACCGCATCGAGCGTGTAGCCGGCTTCGGCGATACAGCGTTCCGTCTCCTGGTCGATCGGAATCGTACTCTCGCCACCGGTTGCCGCCGCGCGTCGCCGGCTCTGCTTTTCGATCAGCGTACGGATGCTGTCCATCCCGGTGCCCTGTACCTGCGGGGGTTCACGGGTCGCCGCGGCGACCACCTGGCCATCGATCACGATGATCCGAAGGTCGACGCCCTGGACGTATTCCTCCAGCAGCACCGTGTCCGAATACTGGCGTGCGGTCGCGATCGCATCGTGCAGCGCGACGCGGTCACGCACGTCGACGCTGATGCCGGCGCCCTGTTCGCCGCGCGCCGGTTTGACGACCACGGCACCATATTCGTGCAGGAACGCCTCGGCCTGTTGTTCGTCTTCGACCCGCAACTGGGCCGGCACACGCAAGCCGGCGGAGCCCAGGACGCGGTGCGTGACCGCCTTGTCGTCGCAACGGCTCATCGCGATCGACGTGGTCAGTTCGCTCAGCGATTCGCGGCAGGTGACGGTGCGGCCGCCGAGTGCCAGTTCGAAGAAGCCCGCCTCGGCATCGATGACGTTGACACCGATCCCGCGCCGCTGGGCTTCGCGCGTGATGATGCGCGCGTAGGGATTGAGCTTGTCCTGTGGCTGTGCGCCGACGAACAGCGGCTCGTTGAACGAGTTCTTGTTTTTCACGGTGAACAGGTTGATGCGCTCGAATTTCAGTCGCTCGTATAAGCGGATCGCCTCACGGTTGTCGTGCATTACCGAGAGATCCAGATAATCGCGGCCGCGCATGATGAAGAACTCGGCCATGTGTCGAACCAGCGCCTGACCCAC
Organism: Chromatiaceae bacterium; assembly: GCA_024235395.1. Taxonomy (NCBI): domain Bacteria; kingdom Pseudomonadati; phylum Pseudomonadota; class Gammaproteobacteria; order Chromatiales; family Chromatiaceae; species Chromatiaceae bacterium. The sequence goes on along the minus strand of JACKMK010000003.1, from coordinate 42,772 downwards.
GCCCGGATGATGCGACTGTGGATCGACCGCCAGCGCCCACAGGCTGGCGCCCTGCTCGGGATCGCCGAACGCCTCGACGTGATCGATGCCGGTCGCGGCGCCGATCAGTTCGCCGGTCCGCACATCGGAAGCGACGAAGTACTGCACCGCGCGCGAGGTGCGGTGGTTCCACATGAAATCGACCGGCGGCGGGATCATCTGGCGCGAAAGATAAACGCGGTGCACCGCTTCGGCATCCTCCAGCGTGTTCAGCAGCCTGACCGTATAGCCGCGTGGGCGCAGTCGGCTGACCTTGTAGCGGTGCAGCCACAGACGATAGGTGTGTGAAGGATCCAGAAACAGGTTGTGCGGTTCCAGTGCCAGCAGGACATGCGGGTCGCGCACGTAGAACGCGATATCGCGTTTGCCCGGTGTCTCGGCGAGTAGTTCGTCCGCCAGTCGGCGGTTGTCGCGGAAGGTGTGGGCGAAGATCAGGCGTCCCCATCCGCAGTCGACCACCGCATCGGCCCGCGGCATCTCGCGGCTGGCGGCGTCCCTGATGCCATGCACCCGTTGGCGGTCGAGACGGCTGCGGTAGTGCTTGGGCCTGTTCATCGGCGATCCTCAGATTCCGTGCGCCTGCAGCCACAACTCGAGCAGCGCGATCTGCCACACCTTGGAACCGCGCAACGGCGTGATATGGCGCTTCGGATCCGCCATCAGCCTGTCCAGGTAGTCGTCGCGGAACAGCCCGCGCTGCCTGGCTGCGGGGCGGTCCAGTGCCTCGCGCACAAAGGCCAGGTAGGGTCCTTCCAGATATTTCAGTGCCGGTACCGGGAAATAGCCCTTGGGCCGGTCGATCACCGCGGCCGGAATCACCGTGCGCGCGGCCTCCTTGACGACGCCCTTGCCGCCGTCGGCGATCTTGTACTGTGCCGGAATCCGCGCCGCGAGTTCGACCAGTTCGTGGTCGAGAAAGGGTACCCGGGCCTCGAGCCCCCAGGCCATGGTCATGTTGTCGACCCGTTTGACCGGGTCGTCGACCAGCATGATCTGGGTGTCCAGGCGCAGTGCCTTGTCGATCGCGCGGTTCGCCCCGGGTTGCGCAAAATGGCGTTCAACGAAGGTACGGCTGTGATCATCGCCTGCGAACCCCGGGTCGACGGCCGCGAGGAACTCCGCATGGTCGCGATCGAAGAACACGCGCGAGTAGTCGTCGACCGGCTGCTCACTCTCGAGCAGCGGCGGATACCAGTGGTATCCGGCGAATACCTCGTCTGCACCCTGACCGCTCTGCACCACCTTGACGTGCTGGGCGACGTGCTCGGACAGCAGGTAGAACCCGATCACGTCGTGGCTGACCATCGGCTCACTCATCGAGCGGATGCAATCACCAAGTGCCGGTAGCAGGCGACCGGAATCGACGCGGATCTGGTGGTGTTCGGTGGCGAAATGCTGCGCGACGATATCGGAGTATTGGAATTCATCACCGGCTTCGTCGTCGACCGCCTCGAATCCGACCGAGAAGGTATTCAGTCCGCGCTGGCCCTGTTCAGCGAGCAGTCCGACGATCAGGCTGGAATCGAGTCCTCCCGATAGCAGGACACCGACCGGGACATCGGCCACCAGGCGGCGTTCGACCGCCCGGCGCAGTGCATTCAGGGTGATCTCCTGCCAATCGCCATAACTCAGGTCGCGTTCTTCGGCGCGTGGTCCATAATGCAACCGCCAGTAGCAGTGATCGCGACTGCGGCCGCCGGCGTCAATCACCCTGACGGTGGCGGGTGGCAGTTTGCGTACGCCATTGAGGATCGTATGCGGTGCCGGCACCACCGCATGGAAGCTCATGTAATGATGCAGCGCGACCGGGTCGATCGTGGTATCGATCCCCCCGCTGGCCAGCAGCGCCGGCAGGGTCGAGGCGAAGCGCAGGCCGTTGTCGAGTTCGGTGTAATACAGCGGCTTGATGCCGAGCCTGTCGCGGGCGAGGATCAGTCGGCCGCTGTCGCGTTCCCAGATCGCGAACGCGAACATGCCGTGGAACCGGTCGACACAGGCGGTGCCCCAGGCCGCGTAGGCCTTCAGGATCACCTCGGTGTCGCCCGAAGAGAAGAAGCGGTATCCGAGACCTTGGAGTTGCACGCGAAGGTCGCGGAAGTTGTAGATGCATCCATTGAACACGATGCCGAGACCGAGTTCGCTATCGATCATCGGCTGCTGTGCGTGTTCCGAGAGGTCGAGGATCTTGAGGCGTTGGTGCCCAACCGCCAGGGCCCCCGACTGATGGATGCCACTGCCGTCAGGACCGCGGGGAAACAGGACGCGATTCATTCGCGCGATGGACTCTACCGACGGCAGGCTGCCGTCGAAGCGGATTTCACCGGATATACCGCACATTTCGGGCTCCGCTGATCGGCATACATTATTTAGGAGCCTAAACAATTGTCTCGGCGGGTTCAAACGCATGTACCGAAAAACTGCGGAAGAATAGCGGTAATGCGGCGGATGCCGCAGGGGGGAATCTTTGAGCATGAAGCATTCGATGGAGGTGCCGGAGGCCATGTTGGTGGCCCTGCGCCGAGTAATCAGGGCGATCGACCTGCATTCGCGCAGCCTGGTGCAAAGCCATGGGTTGACCGGTCCGCAGTCGCTGGTGCTGCGCGAGGCGATCGCTGCACGCGGGTTGACGGCCGGGGATCTGGCCCGGCGCGTCAGCGTCAGCCAGGCGACGATCACTGATGTCGTGAAACGCCTGGAATCGAAAGGTCTGGTACGCCGCACGCAGGACAAGGTCGACCGAAGACGTGTGCTGATCACCGCGACCGCACGAGGCAGCAAGCTGTACGCCGCGGCACCTCCGCTGTTGCAGGAGACTTTCGTGCAGCGATTCGCGGCGCTGCGAAGTTGGGAGCAAAACATGCTGCTGGCTTCGGTGCAGCGCATCGCGGAACTGATGGATGCCGAACAGCTCGATGCGGCACCGGTACTCGCCAGTGGTGCATTGGCGGCGACCAGCGACAGTGCAGACTGAGCGCCCCGGTGGGATCTACCCTGGTTGTACGCGGTAGTCCAGCGCGCGCGCCAGGCGGGAAGCCAGTTCGTCGCCGAGCGATGCCGGCTGCTCGTCCATGCCGAGCACCTGCGTGCTGGTGACCTCGAGTCCTGCGTGGCCACACGGGTTGATGCGTCGGAACGGTTCCAGCGCGTTGGTCACGTTGAGCGCGAGACCGTGATAGGTGTAACCGCGTCGCACCCGCAGTCCGAGTGACGCGATCTTGCGCCCATCGACATAGACACCGGGGGCATCGGCACGTGCCGACGCGGCGATATCACGCGCCGCCAGGAGTTCGATGATCGACTGCTCGATCCGACTCACCAGGCCGCGCACGCCGAGTCCCGTCTCGCGCAATCCCAGCAACAGGTAGATCACCAGCTGTCCCGGTCCGTGATAGGTCACTTGACCGCCGCGGTCGCTGTGTACGACCGGGATGTCGCCGGGATCCAGTACGTGTTCCGGCCGCCCAGCCTGTCCCTGGGTGAACACCGGCGGATGTTCGACGATCCAGAACTCCGACGGAGTGTGCTCGGTGCGCGCGTCTGTGAAGTCGCGCATCGCCTGCCAGGTCAACCGGTAGTCACGCAATCCGAGGTGCCGGACGATGAGGGGCTTGTCCGACATTCAATGATTACAGCCGCACCAACACCTTGTCGTGTGCGGTCAGGTCGTCGTAGATCGCGTCGAGTTGTTCACGACTGTCGGCGACGATTGTGATGCTCACCGAGACGTACTTGCCGCCGCTGCTGGGTCGCAGGCGCAGGCTTTCATGTTGCACGGTGTTGCAGTGCCGCTCGATGATCTCGACCACCAGCTCGTGAAAGTGCCCATCATCCTGGCCCATCGCCTTGATCTGGTATTCGCAGGGAAACTCGAATCCCTGCGGCTGCTCAGCCATCATGGCATTCACCCCCCCGGCGGAGGCGCTCCTTGCACGCCTGGAACAATGCATCCATGCGTCGCCAGAGTTCCCCCGGACGGCCGTCGGCGACCGGTTGGCCATTGAGTTCCACCACCGCGGCGACCTCGCGTGTCGAGCTGGTCAGCCAGATCTCCTGTGCGGCGGTGAGGTCAGTCGCATCGATCGTGGCCTGTGCGTAAGGAATGCCTTCCTCGGCCGCCAGCTCGAGCACCAGGTCGCGCGTGATGCCGGGGAGCAGCTCGGCGCTGTCGGGGGGGGTGATCAGCAGGCCCTGCTTGACGATGAACAGGTTGCTTGCTGTGCCTTCCATCGCGGCACCATCGCGGATCAGGATGGCCTCGTCGGCGCCTTCGGCGCTGGCACGTGCGCGCGCCAGCACGTTGGCCAGCAGGGTGGTGGCCTTGATGTCGCAACGGTGCCAGCGTATGTCATCGAGGGTGACGACGCGGATGCCGCGCGCTGCCACACCGGCGTCGCGCGGCGGGTTCGCGCTGGTAAACGCGATCACGTTCGGTATCACCTGCTTCGGAATCACGTGGTTGCGATCGGGATAATCGCCACGCGTGACCTGCAGGTAGATCGACTGGTCCTGTCCCGGCAGCTGTTGGGACAAGCGCTCGAAGACCGTCCGCCACTGGCTGTGGCTGAGCGGATTCTCCATGCCGATCGCGGTCAGGCTGCGATCGAGGCGGCGCAGGTGGTGATCGACCCGAAAGGGGATGCCGCCGTAAGCGGGCACCACTTCGTACACGCTGTCGCCGAACAGCAGGCCTCGGTCGGTGATCGGCAGGCACGCCTCGCCGCGTGGCAGGAATTCGCCGTTTAGATAGGCCAGCAGTTCAACGCTCACGATTGCCCGGCTCCTCTACTCCAGCATCAACAGGACGCTGTCGACTACGGTTCTCCAGATACCGCCTTCAGGTACGTCGTCCAGCGCGATCAGCGGATGACGCGCAAACACCTCGCCGTCCAATTCGACCACGACCTCGCCGACCTTCTGTCCCTTGTCGATCGGTGCCTGGATCTGTGGCTGGATCTCGGTGCGCGCATTGAGCTTGTCGTATTGGCGTCGTGGAATCGTGACGAACAGGTCCTTCGCCAAGCCGATTGAAACCTCTTCCTGTTCCCCCATCCACACGCGTGTACGTACCAGTCGGTCACCCGCGCCGTAAAGGCGGTGGGTCTCGTAAAAACGGAAGCCGTAATTCAGCAGCGACTGGCTCTCGCTGAGGCGCGCCTTTTCACTCTCGGTGCCCATTACCACCGACACCAGACGCATGTCTTCGCGTTTGGCCGACGCAACCAGGCAAAAACCGGCAGACTCGGTGTGCCCGGTCTTTACGCCGTCGACCGAATCATCGCGCCACAACAGGTTGTTACGGTTGTGCTGACGGATGTCGTTGTACGTGAACTCCTTGACCGCATACAGCTTGTACAGTTCCGGAAACTCCCGGATCGACGCCTCGGTGACTCGGACGATGTCGTGCGGCGTCGTGTAATGGTCGGGGTCCGGCAGTCCGGTCGCATTGACGAAGTGTGTGTCGTGCATTCCGAGGCGGCGGGCATGGTCGTTCATCAGATTTGCGAACGCCTCCTCGCTGCCGGCGACGTGCTCGGCGAGCGCGACGCTGGCGTCGTTGCCCGACTGGATGATCATGCCTTTCAGCAGATCCTCGACGCTGACGCGCGTGTTGACCTCGATGAACATGCGCGAGCCGGGGGTCTTCCAGGCCTTCTCGCTGACCAGCACCTGGTCGGAGAGTTTGACCGAGCCGTCGCGTATCTCGCGGAACACCGCGTACGCGGTCATGATCTTGGTCAGGCTCGCCGGTTCCAGGCGTTGCTCGGCGTCCTTCTGCGCCAGAATGCGATCGCTGTCCATGTCGATCAGCAGGTAGCCGGATGCATTGATCTCGGGGGCTGCGGGGATGGTGGGATTGGCCCACGCTAGGATCGGTGTCAGAAGACACAGGAAGGTGCTGGTGATGAGGGCTTTGTACACGTTACTTCACTTGCTGGCTGGTTGTGGCGATGCGGTACACGGTGGGCATGGCCCCGTTCCGGCGTGCCGGATGTGAGAATTCGAACGGCTCGCGCGATCCACGTGAGCGCCTTGTGTCGGCGACATTCTAACGTCGGCGGGCGCAGTCGGTCAGGGTGATATCCCTAAAGTGTGCTTGGAAAATTGGAGGTGACCGCGCGGCGCAAACATGCGTCACCGTTTCCGACGGCGGCAAGCGATTGAAAATGAAGGAAACCGAAAACCGCGATCTCGGATTGCCGTTCAGAGAACATTGTCACAGACGGCATTTTTCCGAGTCCGTTCAAGTGCCGGCGCATGGCCGGTTTTGCGACTGGACAAGGGTCTTAGTCGATGACTACCAGCGGCTCGGCGATGCCGAGTTGATGCATCTGCAGCGTGACCTGGTCGGCGACCTCGACAGAGTTCAGCGGCCCCACCTGCACGCGGTGCATGGCGCCGGCTGCGGTTGCAGCGGCAATCACGCGGACCTGGCGGGACAGCGCCTGTTCCAGCCGCGTGCGCAGTCGCCGCGCATTGGCGTCGCTGCTGAACGCCCCGGCCTGCAGGTAGATACGCGGGGCGCCCGAATCATCGCCTCCCGGCCTGCCGGCAGGCGCGGCCGGCGTGTCCTTGCGGGCGACCCGGATGGTCGCCGGCTTCGGTGCGCCGGGCTCGATCGCGCGGATCTCTACCAGCGCGGTGCCCTTACCGAGCATGCCGATGCGCGCGGCGGCCGCATACGACAGGTCGATGATGCGGTTTTCGTGGAACGGGCCCCGGTCGTTGACCCGCACGATCACCCGCTTGCCGTTCTCGAGATTGGTGACCTCCAGGTAGGTGGGGATCGGCAGGGTGCGGTGGGCGGCCGACATCGTATACATGTCGTATACCTCGCCGTTCGAGGTGCGCCGGCCGTGGAACTTGCGTCCGTACCACGAGGCGATGCCGCGTTCCACGTGCCCTCGGCTGCTGGACAAGGTGTGGTAGCGCTTGCCGAGCACCACGTAGGTCTCGGGGTTGCCGCCACGGCTGATCGGTTCGACGCGAGGCACCGCATCCGGTACGTGACTGGTGTCACGGTGTTCCCCGGGGCCGTCGCGTTCTCCGGGGAGGTCGGTCAGGCGTCCACCACAGCCACCCAGGACAGCTCCGAGCATCAGCACTGCAAGGATCGGTAACAGACGACGCGCCGAGGTCATTCGCATCATGGTGGTGCCTCAGCCGGTACCTTGCTGCACGGTCGTCGACTGGGCGAATGCCTGGCGGATCGCCTCGCTCAGCTGGTAGACCGCCATCGCGTACTTGCTGCGCGGGTTGTAACGCATGATCGCGTAGAAATTGTCCAGGCCGACCCAGTACTCCGTGCCATCGTTGGTTTCCAGGTCGATCAGGCTGAACTTCGCGCCGGGTGGCAACGGCGTCGCGGTGGTGATCCCCGCATCGGCCAGTTGCTCGGCGGTCAGGCTGGGTTTCGCACCGGCATCGAGCAGGGCCTGAACCCGTTCCGTAGCGCCCTGCGCCGGCAGGGTGACCGGTTGGCCGGCCTTCCAGCCGCCCTTCTTGACGAAATAGTTCGCGACGCTGCCGATCACGTCGTCGGTGCTGTGCCAGATGTCGCGGTGCCCGTCGCCGTCGAAATCGACCGCGTAGGTGCGGAACGAGTCCGGCATGAACTGCGGCATTCCCATCGCCCCGGCATAGGAACCGGTGGGCATGACCGGTTCGATCCTTTCCTCACGGGCGAAACGCAGAAAATGGCTGAGCTGTTCCCGGAAGAACTCGCCACGTTTCGGGTAATGGAAGCCGAGTGTGTGCAACGCATCCAGCACGCGGTAATTGCCGGTGTGTGCGCCGTAGCGCGTCTCGACACCGAGGATCGCGACGATGATCTGCGGGGGTACGCCGTACTCGGCCTCGGCACGTGCCAGCGCCACCGCGTGTTGCCGCCAGAACGCGACACCACCCTGAATCCGTGATGGAGTGAGGAAGATGTCGCGATACTCGCTCCAGTTCAGTACCCGTTCGGCGGGACGTGAGATCGCCTCGAGGATCGGCTTGCGGACCTGCGCCTTGTACAGGGTCCGCGTCAGTTCGCGCTCGTTGAACCCGTGGCGCTTGACCATCTGCTGAATGAACTCGGCGCGCAGCTGGTCCGGTGTCTTGGCCTGGGCCAAGTTTGCCAGAGCAAGCATCAGGGACAGGGCGAGGACTCGATACATCGTCAGGTCGGCAACAGTTTGCGGTGAGTATGGATGGACATCAGGATACCGAAGCCGGCCATCAGGGTCACCAGGGAGGTGCCGCCATAGCTGATCAACGGCAGCGGCACGCCGACCACCGGCATCAGGCCGGTGACCATTCCGGTGTTCACCAGCACGTAGACGAAAAAAACCAGGGTCAGGGCGCCGGCCAGCAGGCGGGTGAAGGTGTCCTGGGCCCGGGTTGCGATATACAGGCCGCGACCGATCACGAACAGGTAGATCGCCAGCAGAAACAGTACGCCGATCAGCCCGAATTCTTCCGACATCACCGCGAAGATGAAATCGGTGTGTCGTTCCGGGAGAAAATCCAGTTGCGACTGGGTGCCGTTCAGCCAGCCCTTGCCGTACAGGCCGCCCGAACCGATCGCGATCTTCGATTGGATGATGTGGTAGCCGGCACCGAGCGGGTCCTTTTCCGGATCGAGAAAGGTCAACACGCGCTGTCGCTGGTAGTCGCGCATCAGGTACCAGACCACGGGCGCGGCGCCCGCCGCGGTCACGACGAGCCCGCCAATCAACTGCCAGCTGATACCGGCCAGAAACAGCACGAATATCCCGGCGCTGCCGACCAGAACCGCGGTGCCCAGGTCGGGTTGCTTCGCAATCAGCGCAACCGGCACGACGATCAGCATTGCCGCAATCGCCAGGCGGTGCCAGCTCGGCGGCAGGCGCTTTTCGGCCAGATACCAGGCGATCATCAGGGGCACCGCCAGTTTGACCATCTCCGAGGGCTGGAACCGGACGAAGCCCAGGTCGAGCCAGCGCTGCGCGCCTTTGCCGATCTCGCCGAACGCCAGCACCATGACCAGCATCGCGACGCCAACCGCGTACAGCCAGGGACTCCAGCGGCGCAGCGTGGCCGGGTCGAGCTGGGCAATCGCGAGCATCACCAGGAAGGCGAGCAGTATACGTACCGCCTGGCGCTCGACCTGGTCGAGGTTCTGACCGGACGCGGAGTACAGGACGATCAGTCCGAACCCGCACAGCACCAGCAGCCCGACCAGCAGCGGCAGATCGATGTGGAATACCGCCAGCAGCCCCTGACGGCGATTGGGATTGGTGGGCGTCAGATCACCAAGCTGGCGCGGCAGGTAGTTCACGATTTGCTCTCCCTCGAAGGAGTGTCCTGGGCGGGTTCCTTCGGCAGCAGGTACGCATCCATGATCGCACGGGCGATCGGCGCGGCAACCGAACCGCCGTGTCCGCCGTTCTCGACCACCACCGCGACCGCGATCTGTGGGTCATCGGCTGGCGCATAGGCAATGAACAGTGCGTGGTCACGCAGTTTCTTTTCGAGTTCCGCCTCGTCGTATTCCTCGTCCTGGGCGACCGTGAAGACCTGCGCGGTGCCGGTCTTGCCGGCGATCTTGTATCGCTCGGAGCGGATGCGTTTGGCGGTGCCGCGCGGGCTTTCCACCACATGGAGCATGCCTTGGCGAATGTCTTCCCAGTTCTGCTGCAGCGCGATCGGGATCTGGTGCACGCTCGGTGGGATCGGCGTGATCTCGCCGGTGTCGCGCGACTGCAGGTAGTCCACGACGCGTGGCGTGTAGAAGGTGCCGTTATTGGCGATCGCTGCCGTTGCGGCCGCCAGCTGCAGCGGGGTGGCGAGGAAGTAACCCTGCCCGATCCCCATGATCAGTGTCTCGCCCGGATACCAGGGCTGACGCCGGGCGCGGCGTTTCCATTCACGCGACGGCAGCAGGCCGCCCGATTCCCCGGTCAGGTCGATACCGGTGCGCCCGCCGAATCCGAAGCGTGCAAGAAAACCGTGCAACCGGTCGATGCCGAGTTCGTAGGCGAGCTTATAGAAAAACACGTCGCACGACTGGACGATCGCCGAGTCGATGTCCATCGGGCCATGACCGCCTTTTTTCCAGTCCCGGTATCGATGCACATTGCCGGGCAGCTGGAAGAACCCCGGGCAGTACACGCTGGTATCGTACTGGATGGCGCCCTGTTCCAGTCCCGCCAGACCCATGAAGGGTTTGACCGTCGACCCCGGTGGATACTGGCCGTGCAGTGCACGGTTGTAGAGCGGTCGGTTCTCATCCTTCTGCAGGGCATCGTAGTTTTTCGTGCTGATGCCCTCGACGAACAGGTTCGGGTCGTAACCGGGCTGGCTGACGAATGCCAGCACACCGCCGTTCTTCGGGTTGATCGCGACCGCGGCCCCGTTGTTGTCGCCGAATGCCTGCATCGTGACTTCCTGCAATGCGATGTCCAGGTGCAGGTGCACGTCGACACCGGGTTCAGGAGCGTTCTGTTCAAGGGTGCGGACCTTGCGTCCCGCGGCATTGACCTCGACCTGTTCCAGGCCGACGACTCCATGCAGCGCGGATTCGTAGGTCTTCTCGACGCCGTTCTTGCCGATATGGCTGGTGCCGGCGTAGTTCGACGCATCGATCTGCTCGATGTCGCGCTGACTGATGCGTCCGACATAGCCCAGCACATGCGCGGTACTCAGGTCGTGAGGATAATGACGCAGCAGCTGGGCCTTGATGTCGACCCCGGGAAAGCGATGGCGGTGCACAGCGAACTGGGCGGTCTCGTCCTGGCTGAGATCGACCCGGATCGGCACGCTGTCGAAACGCCTCTTGCGTTTCTTGAGCTGCCAGAATCGATCGAGGTCCTCTTCGCCGATCTCGATCACCTTGGACAACTCGCGCAGCGTCCAATCCAGGTCGTCGACCTGTTCCGGCGTGATCTCCAGGCTGTAGGCCGGCCGGTTCTGCGCGAGCAGCACACCGGTACGGTCGTAGACCAGTCCCCGTGTAGGCGGTATCGGTAGCACCTTGACGCGGTTCTCTCGTGAAAGCGTCGTGAAATGCTCGTGTTCGACGACCTGCAGCTGGAACAGGCGCCACGCGAGTACCGCGACCGCGAACAGCACCAGCATCCCGGCGACGATCGCGCGGTTCAGGAAGTCCTGGCTCTCGCGTATTGTGTCCTTGAGCTGCATCGGTCAGCCGCTACCTCAGCTCACCTTGAAGTGCCGACGGATCTTGCGCAATGTGACGAATACCCAGGGCCAAAGCAAGGTGCCGATCAGCGGTACTGTCCAGTAACCGAGTCCGGGAGCGATGCTGCGCGTTGCGCCGGTGATCCATAGCGCCAGCAGGTGGTCGATCACCAGCAGTACAAGGATGCCGAGCGACTGCTGCCAGAGCGGAAACACCCGGATGCGCTGGTGCAGCTGTATCGCGATGAAGGTCACAACCGACAGGCCGAGCGCGTGCTGTCCGAGCAAGGTGCCGGTGAGTACGTCCAACACGATTCCGGCGATGAAGCCGCTGCCCACGCCGACCCGGTGCGGCAGTGCGATGGCCCAGTACAACAGCACCAGCGTGACCCATTGAGGCCGGAACGGCCGTGCCCATTCCGGCATCGGTAGGATGGTCAGCAGCATCGCGACACACAGGGTGAGCACGATAACCAGTCGCCCCTGGCCGCCGCTCATCTGTCGAGCTCCACGCCTTCCGTCTGTTGTTCGATGTCCCGGGGCGTCGCCTCGGTGGTGGATGCCCGACGGGCCGGCTGCACAGCGGGTTCGGGCGTTTCGCGGGCGACCGGCACCTCGTTGGGGATGGTCCAGACCAGCAGGACCTCGCGGCTGCGATCGAGGTGGGCGCGCGGTTGTGCGAGCACGGTGGAGAACGGCGCATCCGGTGAGCGGTCGATCTGCGTGACGGTCGCGACCGGGTATCCGGGCGGAAACTTGCCGCCCAGGCCTGACGTCACCAAGAGATCACCCTCGACGATGTCCGAATTGGTGGGCAGGTAGGGCAGACGCAGCTGATCGATGCGGCCGGTGCCGACCGCGATGGTGCGCAGGCCGTTGCGCAACACCTGCACCGGCAGCGCATGACTGGTGTCCGTTATCAACAACACGGTCGAACTCAGCGGCGTGACATGGGCGACCTGGCCCATGACCGCGTGCGCGTCGAGGACCGGCTGGCCTTCGAAAACGCCGGATACCGATCCTTTCTTGATCGTCACCTGTTGCTTGTAGGGGTCGAGATCCACCGAAGACAGCTCCGCGACCAACACGCGGTCACCTACCTTGAACGACGAATCGACCAGGTCGCGCAGGCGCATGTTTTCGGCCTGCAATGACTCGTATTTCTGCAGTTCTCCCTGCAGGCGCAGGTTTTCGTCCAACAGGCGCCGGTTCTGCACGAGCAGCGTCTCGCGGCTGGTCGTGGTCTCGCTCAGCCAACGGCTCGTCGTAAACGGCAGATCGGCCAGGAACTGCAGCGGATAGGTGAAGAACGCGAGTGCGCTGCGCAGTTGTTCGAGGTGGTGGAACCGGTGATCGACCACGAGGAGGATCAGGGACAGGATGACAGCCGCCACCAGGCGGGTGGTTTGCGAAGGGCCTGCAGCAAAGATCGGCTTGATGGTGACGCTCCCCGTTCTTGCAGTCTGCCTCGCGCGAGCCGATGTTCACCGGCTGCGTGCGCGGTTCACTCTACCGTAAAGATATCGCCCCCGCGTTCGTCCATCATCTCGAGCGCCCGACCGCCGCCGCGCGCGACGCAGGTCAGGGGGTCTTCGGCGATGATCACCGGCAAACCGGTCTCTTCCTCGATCAAGCGGTCCAGATCCTTCAGCAGGGCGCCACCACCGGTCAGCACGATACCGCGCTCGGCGACGTCGGCCCCGAGTTCCGGTGGTGTCTGCTCGAGCGCCTTCTTGACGGCGTCGACGATGCCCGAGAGCGGCTCCTGCAACGCCTCGAGGATCTCGTTGGAACTCAGGGTGAAGCTGCGTGGCACGCCTTCGGCGAGATTGCGACCCTTGACCTCCAGCTCGCGCACCTCGTTGCCGGGATAGGCCGAACCGATCTCCTTCTTGACCCGCTCGGCAGTCGCCTCGCCGATCAGGGTGCCGTAGTTGCGGCGCACATAGTTGATGATCGCTTCGTCGAACTTGTCCCCGCCGATACGCACCGAGTTGGAATACACGATGCCGTTCAGCGAGATGATCGCGACTTCCGAGGTACCGCCGCCGATGTCGAGCACCATCGAGCCGCGTGCCTCGTCGACCGGCAGACCGGCCCCGATCGCCGCGGACATCGGCTCCTCGATCAGGTACACCTCGCGTGCACCGGCCCCGGCGGCGGATTCCTTGATCGCGCGCCGCTCGACCTGGGTGGATCCGCACGGGACGCACACCAGGACGCGGGGGCTCGGACGGATCAGCCGCGATTCGTGCACCTTATGGATAAAATACTGCAGCATCTTCTCGGTGACCGTGAAGTCGGCGATCACGCCTTCTTTCATCGGCCGGATCGCGGTGATGTTGGCCGGTGTACGGCCGAGCATCTTCTTCGCCTCTTCGCCGACTGCCGCGACCGACTTGGGTCCGCCCGGACCACGATCCTGGCGGATCGCGACGACCGAGGGTTCGTTCAGCACTATGCCCTGATCGCGCGCATAGATCAGAGTGTTGGCGGTGCCGAGATCGATCGAAAGGTCGTTGGAAAAGAGCCCACGAATACGCCGAAGGAACATGCTGTGACTTCCGGTGGACGGCCGGGCGACCCGTCTGAACAAGCCACGGCCTTGGGTGTTTATGCGTCGTGCCGGGCGTCCCCGGCCCGGGAAGACGCGTAATCTAACAACGGCCCCCGGCTTCGGCAAGCACGCCGGGCAGCGGTTGCTACCGAGGTGGCGTCGGAATGTGGTAATTTCCCGAATCCGTTTCAGCCATACCGCATTCGGTAATCGAGTATGTCGTTATCAGCCGATGATGTCGCGAAGATCGCCCATCTGGCCAGGCTCGCGGTGACTCCGCAAGAGTCGGCCGCGCTGGGTGCGGAGCTCTCGAAGATCCTCGATCTGGTCGCGCAGATGGATGCGCTGGATACCTCGTCGGTCGATCCGATGGCGCATCCGCTGGAGATGGCGCAACGTCTGCGCATCGACGAAGTGACCGAACGGGATGAGCGCGAACGCTACCAGGCCAACGCGCCGGCCGTGGAGAACGGACTGTTTCTGGTCCCCAAGGTGATCGAATGACGCCGTCGGGGTGCGCCGTCGGCGTGCCGTGGTCACCGTCACTGAACATGGATTGCACCTAGTCCGATGCACAACAAGACCCTCGCGGAACTCTCGACCGCATTGCGCCAAGGCGAACTGTCCAGCGTCGAGCTCACCGAGCACATGCTGCAACGCATCAACACACACGATGCGACGCTGAACAGCTTCGTCACCGTGTGCGCCGATTCGGCGCTCGCCCAGGCCAGGGCCGCGGATGCGCGGATCGCCGCGGGCGAGGTCGGCCCTTTGACCGGGATTCCGATCGCCCACAAGGACATCTTCTGCACGCGCGATGTGCGCACCACCTGCGGTTCTCGGATGCTGGAGAACTTCGTATCGCCATACGATGCCACCGTGGTCGCGAACCTGCAGCGTGCCGGCGTGGTGATGCTCGGCAAGACCAACATGGACGAGTTCGCGATGGGCTCGTCGAACGAGACCAGCTACTACGGTGCGGTGCGCAATCCGTGGGACACCGCCACGGTGCCGGGTGGTTCCTCAGGTGGATCCGCGGCGGCGGTGGCGGCGCGACTGTGCGTTGCCGCGACGGGCACGGATACCGGCGGTTCGATTCGCCAACCGGCCGCGCTGACCGGGATCACCGGCCTGAAGCCCACCTACGGCCGCTGTTCGCGCTGGGGCATGATCGCGTTCGCGTCGTCACTCGATCAGGCGGGGCCCATGACCCGCAGCGCGGAAGATGCGGCGCTGATGCTGGGCGGCATGGCCGGCTTCGACGAACGCGACTCGACCAGCGCCCAGCGTCCGGTCGACGACTACGTCGCTGCGCTCGATCGCCCGATCCGCGGGATGCGCATCGGGGTCGTCAAGGAATTCATGGGAGACGGGCTGGATGCCGGGGTCGGCGCCGCAATCGGCCAAGCGATCGACGAACTGGCCAAGCTCGGTGCCGAACCGGTCGAGATCAGCCTGCCGAATGCCGGGCTCTCGGTCCCCGCCTATTATGTCGTCGCACCCGCTGAATGCTCGTCCAACCTGGCACGCTTCGACGGCGTGCGTTATGGCCATCGTTGCGACGATCCGAAAGATCTCGAGGATCTGTACAAGCGTTCACGCTCCGAGGGCTTCGGCGCCGAGGTGAAGCGGCGGATCATGGTCGGCACCTATGCATTGTCCGCGGGCTACTACGATGCCTACTACCTCAAGGCGCAGAAGGTGCGTCAGCTGATCGCCGACGACTTTCGTGATGCATTCGAACGCTGCGACGTGATCGCCAGTCCGACTGCGCCCGGGACCGCATTCCGGCTCGGCGAGAAGGCCGACGATCCGGTCTCGATGTACCTGCAGGATATCTACACGATCGCGGTGAACCTCGCCGGGCTGCCCGGCATTTCGATTCCGGCGCCGACGAGCGGGGGTATGCCGGTCGGCCTTCAGCTGATCGGCAACTATTTCGACGAGGCGCGATTGCTGAACGTCGCGCATCAGCTGCAGTCGGTGACCGACTGGCACCGCCAGGCGCCGGCGGCATTTGCCTGAGGCAGATCGTCAACAGCATCAGAACGCGGGTAACTGTCATGCAATGGGAAACCGTCATCGGTCTGGAGATCCACACCCAGCTTGCGACGCAGTCGAAGATCTTTTCCGGGTCGTCGACCGCATTCGGCGCCGACCCCAACACCCAGGCATCGTTGATCGATCTCGGTATGCCGGGTGTGCTGCCGGTATTGAACCGCGAAGCGGTGCGCATGGCGGTGCGGTTCGGAACGGCGATCGGCGCACAGATCACCCGTCGCTCGATATTCGCGCGCAAGAACTACTTTTACCCCGACCTGCCCAAAGGCTATCAGATCAGCCAGTACGAGTTGCCGGTAGTGGGCACCGGGCAGGTTGAAGTGGTACTCGAGGATGGCAGCGTCAAACCGGTCGGTGTGACCCGTGCCCATCTCGAAGAAGATGCGGGCAAGTCGTTGCATGAGGACTTTCACGGCATGACCGGGATCGATCTCAACCGGGCCGGCACGCCGCTGCTCGAGATCGTCTCCGAGCCGGATATGCGCTCGGCGAAGGAGGCGGTGGCCTACGCGAAGAAGATCTACCAGATCGTGACCTACATCGGGATCTGCGACGGCAACATGCAGGAAGGTTCCTTCCGCATGGATGCGAACGTCTCGGTGCGTCCCAAGGGCCAGGCCGAGTTCGGTACGCGTGCCGAACTGAAGAACATCAACTCGTTCCGCTTTCTCGAGAAGGCGATCAATTTCGAGGTCCAGCGCCAGATTGAGGTGATCGAGGACGGTGGCAAGGTTGTCCAGGAAACGCGCCTGTACGACGCGAACAAGGATGAGACGCGTTCGATGCGCTCCAAGGAAGAGGCCAACGACTACCGCTATTTCCCCGACCCGGACCTGTTGCCGCTGGAGATCGATGCAGCCTTCATCGACGAAGTCATCGCGGGGATGCCGGAGTTGCCCGACGCGCGGCGTGCGCGCTTCGAGGCCGAATACGGCCTCTCGGCCTATGACGCCGACGTGCTGACCAGCAGTCGGGCGCAAGCGGATTACTTCGAGGCCGCGGTCGACGGCGGCGGCGATGCCAAGCTGGTCGCCAACTGGGTAATGGGTGACCTGGCCGCGGCGCTCAACAAGGATGGTGTCGAGATCGCTGCCAGCCCGGTCGCTGCGGCGGCGCTGGGTCAGCTGGTCGCAAGAATTCGCGACAACACCATCTCCGGCAAGATCGCAAAAGACGTGTTCGCCGCGATGTGGGCCGGCGAGGGCGGCGCGGATCAGGTCATCGAGGCTAAAGGTCTGAAGCAGATCACCGATACCGGGGCCATCGAGTCGCTGGTCGACGAGGTGCTCGCGGCAAATGCCGCACAAGTCGAAAATTACCGCAACGCGGCGCCCGACAAGCAGCCGAAGATGCTTGGGTTCTTCGTGGGCCAGATCATGAAGAAATCGCAGGGCAAGGCGAACCCGCAACAGGTCAACGAGCTGCTGCGCAAGAAGCTGAACGGCTGATACCCGCGCGGCGCACGATCTGCACCGCGGCATCGGGGAGGCCGCGTGCCGCAGGTGCCGAATATCCTGGGCTCGCGTGTCCGGATTCGCGGTCGTTGCCGGTCCGTGGTGGGTCGACCGTATTCGTGAAGGTGAACAGTGGTGAGTGAAATCGAGGTCCGCAGTGCATCCGAGGCAGACGCCCAGGTCTGGGACGCGTATGTCCTGGCGCACCCGCACGGGACCTTCTTCCACCGCTACGGCTGGAAGCGCCTGATCGAATCGACCTACCGCTATCCCGGCCATTACCTGCTCGCCGAACGTGACGGTCGGTTGTGCGGCGTGTTGCCGCTGGGGGAGGTCAAACACCTGCTGTTCGGGCATTCGCTGATATCGGTACCCTTCTGTGTCTACGGTGGCGTGCTGGCCGACGACGACAGGGTGCGCGGGGCGCTCGAGTCGCATGCGATGGCACTCGCCGATCGGCTGCGGGTCAGCCACCTGGAGGTTCGCAACGAGCGACCGATGCGCGACGACTGGCAGCGCAAGGACGGTCTTTACGTGACCTTCAAGCGCGCGTTGAGCGCCGACCACGACGAAAACATGCAGGCGATCCCCCGCAAGCAGCGCGCGATGGTGCGCAAGGGGATCAAGGCCGGCCTGGTCGGCGAGCTCGATGACGGCGTCGAACATCTTTATCGGGCGTATTCCGAGAGTGTGCGCAACCTGGGCACACCGGTGTTCCCCAAGGCGCATTTCCAGGCGATCCGTGCCGAGTTCGGCGATGACGTCGATGTGGTCACCGTGCGTCACGAAGGTCAGGTCGTGGCGTCCGTGATGAATTACTACTTCCGCGATCAGGTACTACCGTTTTACGGCGGCGGTATCTCGGCGGCGCGCGACCTCGCGGCGAACGATTTCATGTATTGGGAAGTGATGCGGCGTGCGGTCGAGCGCGGTTGCCGGGTGTTCGATTTCGGTCGCAGCAAGCTCGACACCGGGTCTTATCGATTCAAGAAGCACTGGGGCTTCGAAGCCGAGCCCCTGCACTATGAGTACTATCTCGTGCGTGCCACCGAGATGCCCGACCTGAATCCGAACAATCCCAAGTACAGGCTGTTCATCAACGCGTGGAAACGGCTGCCGGTCGGCGTCAGCCGCATGATAGGGCCCTGGCTCGCACGCGGGCTCGCCTAGCGCCCGTCGTCATCCCGGTGGGGCGACGACCACGCAGTTGCGCCCCTGCTTCTTGGCGCGGTAAAGCGCCTGATCCGCACGATTGATCAGGTCCATCATGTCTTCGCCCAGCTGGTAGGTCGCGACGCCGGCCGAGATCGTGATCCGGCCCAGCGGTTGCTTGCTGTCGGCACGCACCAGTTGTGCCTGCTCGACCGATCGGCGGACTGCATTGGCGAGCGCCTCGGCACCCTTCGAACCGGTCGACGGCAGCAGCAAGGTGAACTCTTCGCCACCGTAGCGCGCGGCGATGTCCCGGCCCTTGATATTTTTTTGCAGCGACTGCGCGACGAACCGGATCACCCGGTCACCGATCAGGTGCCCATGGTTGTCGTTGATCGCTTTGAAGTGGTCGATATCCAACATGACCAGCGACGGCGGGTCGCCAGCCGGCATTTCGATGATCGCCGCGTTGACGTAATCGATCAGCGCGAAGCGGTTGTAGAGACCGGTCAGCGGGTCGGTGACCGCGCGCTTGCGCTCCTCCTGAAGTTGCTCCTGGAGTTCCTCGATCTCCTTGGACTTTTCTTCGAAATGGGTCTGCATCTTGGTGGTCGCGACCTGCATCGTGTGGGTCTCGACCACCAGTACCTGCAGCAACCTCGTGACCTCGTCAAAATCCGTTTTCTTGACGATCTCCTTCGCGAATCCGCCCAGTTTGCCTTCGAACGTGTTGGCATCGTCGCCGGCTGCGTGCAGGGCGCCGCAGACCTCGGCCAGGACCTTGCCGAGGCCCTCCCGAACCATCTCGACATGTGCGATATCGTGTTCGGCAACAAAGTCGCGGTACAGCTGGGTGTTGATGACCGCGGTGAAGGATTGTCCCTCGGCGATCAGGCGGTCGATCTCGGCGCTCAGTGCCGGGTTGTCGCCGCCGACGTAGGCATACCAGATGGCGTAATTCTGCGGTGTGGCGGGTATGCCGTGGCGAGACATCTGTGGGACCGTGAGACGCAAGCGCTCGGCAGCGGCGCCCAATTCGGGGTTCGCCGCCTCGCGGCCGCCAGCGTTTTGGTTGTCCGCCACTACTGCAATCCTTATGGTGTCGCTTGCCTGCGTATCGGTTCCGGCCATCCAAACTTTAAATATACGTGGAGACGCCGCGACCCGCCGACACAGGGCCTTCAGTCCGGTCGTTCCGCCATCGCCACCGTGTAATGCCTGCCCTGTTTGATCTTGCGGTGATTGCCGAACACCTCGACGAACGCACGTGCGATGAATTCCCGCAGGCCGCTGATCACGACCACGTAGAACCGGCCTCCAGGTGAGAGGCGGTTCAAAATATCATGAAAAAACAGATAGTAATGTTCCTTGCTGGTCTTCGCGGGCAGATTCGTGACCACCAGTGAGAACGACTGCGGGGGGACGTGGCGGAGGCCGTCGCTGAGCATCGCTTGTGCGTTTTCGATGCGATTGCGTTTCGCGTTCGCGTTGGCATATTCCACGGCGACGAAATCCTTGTCCACCATCAGGCAGTGACCGTGCGGCGCGGCGCGGGCGATCGCCAGGCCGAGCGGGCCATAGCCGCAGCCCAGGTCGAGCGCGCGTTCGTCCGGTCGCACCTCGAGATGCTGCAGCAACAGGCGCGTGCCCTCGTCGATCCCCTTGGGCGAAAACAGTCCCCAGGTGGTATGGAACTGCAGCCGGTGGCCCAGCAGTTCCTCTTCGAAAACGATGTCTTCGCGCAGGCGATCGGGGTCGATCGGCGGACGTTTCTGCTTGGCCATGTCGCGGTCTTTCCGGCGTGAGTGGTGTCAGTCCCGGGCGGCGCCCGGGGCGTGTTCCGCCAGCCAGAGGGCGATCGCCTCCAGGTGGCGCTCGATGTCGCTGAAGCGGTGGTCGCCGCCGGGTATCTCTACCACGTCCTGACCGGCGTAGAAATCCGCCGCCTCGCGGTGGTCGAGCAGTTCGTCACCCTGTTCGATCATCACCAGGTAGCGTTCCGCGGGCGCCAGATGCGCGCGCTGCATGCCCGCCAGCTGTTTCACGTATGCGTCGTCGACCTCAAACCGGGCGTCGTCACACCAACGTCGCTGCGCACCCCGGTGTGCGGCGAGCAGTGCGTGCGGTCGGACCACCGGATTCAGCAGCACGCTTGGCAGCGCATACTCGGCATTCAGTCGGGTGGCGTAGTAGCCGCCCAGCGAGGAACCGATCATAGCCCCGACGCGGTAGCGTCGAATCAGCGAACCCAGCTGGACGATTGCCGCTTCGGGAGTAAAACACAGATCGGGCGCGATCAGGTGCCGCACGCCGAAACGACGCCGCAGTGCGAGCGACTTGTTGCCCCAGCCGCAGCTGCCGAAACCGTGGATGAACAGGATCACGGCGCGCACACCGGGCATGCGGGGTCGGCACGCAGGCGGATCTCCCGCCATTGCGCATGCAGCCCATCGAACAGCAACAGACGTCCGTCCAGTCCCTCGCCGGCGCCCGACAGTCGCTTGATCGCCTCGAGCGCCTGCATCGACCCGATCACGCCGACCAGCGGCGCGACGACGCCATTGTCGCTGCACCTCTGCTCTTCTTCGCCTTCGTCCGGATACAGACAGCGGTAGCAGGGGCCGCCCGGACGGCCGCCAAACACCGTCACCTGGCCCTCCCAGCGAATTGCGGCCCCGGAAACCAGCGGCGTCTGGCTTGCCTGACAGGCCCGGTTGAGCGCGAACCGGGTGGCGAAGTTGTCGCTGCAGTCCAGCACCAGGTCTGCGGCGCCGACTGCGGCATCGAGTTCGGCACCCTGCAGGCGTGTCGCACGCTCGAGCAGCCGGACATCGGGATTCAGGGCGTTGAGGCGCGTCGCTGCGGAGTCGCATTTCGACCGGCCGATATCCGGCGTCGCGTGCAGGATCTGGCGTTGCAGGTTGCTCAGGTCGACCCGATCGTCGTCAACCAGCTCCAGGGTCCCGACGCCGGCTGCTGCCAGGTACATTGCGACCGGCGAGCCGAGGCCACCCAGGCCGACTATCAGCGCGCGGGCCTCGTTCAGCCTGCGCTGGCCCTCGATGCCCAGTTCGGGCAACAACAGGTGACGGCTGTAACGTAACAGGTCCCGGTCGTCCATCGCTGCAACCGGGTCACATCAGCGCGCCGTTGAGAGGCGCTCTACAGATAGCGGCGCCAATGCTCGGGCCGGTCGTCCTGACAACCGTGATCGCGCTTGCGATAGCGGTTCACGAACACCTTCTGCGTGCAGTTGGATTCGCCTTTCGCACATCCGAGGTTGGCGCGCTGCGTCTCCTCGGTGTAGTGGTAGAGGGCCCGCTTGATCTTGTGAACCAACCGGTTGTCGAGGTGAAAGCCCCCTTTTTCGAGCAATGCCTCGATGTCGTACAGGCAGATCACGAGCAGGTGGTATGTGACCTGCAACATCCCTTTGTTGACGACCTCGACCTGTTCGACCCCGTCGATCTCGATGAGATAAGCGGCTGCCGACCCGACCTGGTCCGGGTCGGGATGCAGGGTGCACAGCGCGATTTCACGTTGCTTGAACAGGCTGTCGCCGGCTTTGTCCATGGACGCAATGCTGTGCCGAAAGTCCGTACCGGTCAAGGGGTTTGGTCGTTCCCCGGGGCTCCGTCATCGGGTCTGGAGGCGCCCGCCGGAATGGCGTGCCTTGCCCGCCAGGTCCCGTTCGGTGACGACCTGATGAAAACCGTGGTGCACCAGGAGTGCGCGGACGCGTTCGCCCTGATCGAAGCCATGTTCCAGCCACAGCCAGCCTCCATCGCTCAGGATCGACGGTGCCTGCGCGGTGATCGAGCGGATCGCATCCAGGCCGTCGTCACCGGCGGCGAGCGCGGTGCGCGGTTCGAAGCGGACGTCGCCGCGCCCGAGATGCGGGTCGCCAGCGGCGATGTACGGCGGGTTGCTGACGATCAGGTCAAACTGCGCCGCACGCGTAATCGGCGACAACCAGTCGCCGCACAACAGGCTCAGGTTGCTCAGCTGCAACCGGCGTGCATTGTCCGCGGCCACCGTCAGTGCAGGCAGCGATCGATCGGTCGCGACGATATGCCATTGCGGCCGCTCGTGTGCAAGGGCGAGGGCAATCGCGCCGCTGCCGGTGCCGAGATCGAGCACGCGCGCTGTCCGCGGAAGATCGAGCCGCAGTACGATCTCGACCAGCTGTTCGGTCTCGGGCCGCGGGATCAAGGTGCTGTCGTCGACCCTGAGTGGCAGCGACCAGAATTCGCGCTCACCGGTCAGGTGTGCAACCGGCCGTCCTTCCAGGCGCGCCGCGACCAGGCGCGCAAACGCTTCGGCTTCCTTGTCATTGACCCGGTACTCGGGATGCGCGTACAGCCAGCTGCGGTTGTGCCCGAGTGCGTGCGCCAGCAGCACCTGGGCGTCCAGCCCCGGCGACTCGCTGACTGCCGCCAGCGCGTCCGCGGTGCCTGCCAGCAGCCCGCGCACCTCCGCGCGGACGGCGTCCTTGGACTCATTCACTGCCCAGCGCCGCGAGCTGCTCCGCCTGGTACTCGTGGGTCAGCGGATCGATCACCTGGTCCAGCTCGCCCTGCATGACCTCGTCGAGCTTGTACAGCGTGAGGTTGACGCGGTGGTCGGTGAGTCGGTTCTGCGGGAAGTTGTAGGTGCGGATACGTTCCGAGCGGTCACCGCTGCCGACCTGCAGACGGCGATCCTCGGCGCGGCTGGCGGCGGCGCTTTCCTGTGCCGCGGCCAGCAGGCGCGACTTCAGCAGCGCCATCGCGCGTGCCTTGTTCTTGTGTTGCGAGCGCTCGTCCTGGCATTCGACCACCACCCCGGTCGGCAGGTGGGTGACACGCACCGCGGAATCCGTGGTGTTGACGTGCTGGCCGCCGGCGCCCGACGAACGGTAGGTGTCGATCCGCAGGTCGCCGGGATTGATATCGAACTCGTCGACCTCCTCCGCCTCGGGCAGGATCGCGACCGTACAGGCCGAGGTGTGAATGCGGCCCTGCGACTCGGTCTCCGGGACTCGCTGCACACGATGCGCGCCGGACTCGAACTTGAGCCGCGAGAACACGCCCTGACCGACGATCCGCACCACGACCTCCTTGTAGCCGCCGTGTTCACCGAGGCTCTGGCTGATCATCTCGGTCTTCCAGCGGCGCTGCTCCGCATAACGCAGGTACATCCGCAGCAGGTCGCCGGCAAACAGTGCAGCCTCGGCACCGCCGGTCCCTGCACGGATCTCCAGGTAGGCGTTGCGCTCGTCGTGCGGGTCTTGCGGCAACAGCAGGCGCTGCAGTTCCGGCTCGAGTTGGTCCAGTGTCCGTCGAGCGTCGCGACAGGCGTCCGCGGCCAGCTCCGCCATCTCCGGGTCGTCGAGCATCTCCTCCGCGCTGTGGAGTTCTGCCTCGGCATCGATGAAGCGCTGGTAACAGCGGCTGACCGGTTCGACCTGGGCATACTCGCGACTCAGGTCGCGAAAGCGGTTGCTGTCGTCCTGGGTCTGCGGGTCGGCGAGCAACACGGTGATCTCTTGAAAGCGATCCTGAATATGCTCGAGCTTGCTGCGGATGCTGGTCTTCATGCGGGGCCGGGGGTGCGTGAACGGGAAAGGGTCGTCCGGGTGGCTGCGGGCGCCGTGACGGGGCCCGCGAAGCGCGGGAGTCGCTAGTCGTTGCCGGACTTGGGCTGTCCGAGCTGAAACAGCGCGTTCGCGGCCTCGAGCAGTTCGTGGCGGCCGTTGCAGCCGGCCTCGCGCAGCTGGGTGCTCGGTGTGTGCAACAGCTTGTTGGTCAGCGTCTGGGCGAGAAAATTCAGCGCCTCGTCGGCTGGCCTGCCGGCGTCCAACATGCGTTTCGCCTTGATCAGCACCTCGTCGCGGATCTCTCCGGCCTGGCGGCGATAGTCCTGGATCAGCCCGACCGCATCCAGCGAGCGCATCCACGAGACGAACTCGTCAACCTGGAAGGTGATGATCTCCTTGGCCTGCTCGGCGGCTTCGCGGCGGGAACGCAGGCTCCCCTGGATGACCTCGTCGAGGTCGTCCACGGTATACAGATAGACGTCTTCGAGGTCGGCGACCTCGGCCTCGATGTCGCGCGGCACCGCGATATCGACCATGAAGATCGGGCGGTGGCGGCGCCGTTTGAGAGCGCTCTCGACGCTGCCCTTGCCGAGTACCGGCACCGGGCTGGCGGTCGACGCGATCACGATATCCGCCTCGGCGAGATGCGCCGGGATCTCGGTCAGGCCGATGGCGAAGGCGTCGAACTGCGAGGCCAGTTCCTGGGCGCGCGCTATGGTGCGATTGGCGACGATGATCCGCCCGATGCCGTTCTGTGTCAGATGGCGTGCGGCCAGGTCGATCGTCTCGCCCGCACCGATCAGCAGCGCAGTCTGTTCGGACAGGTCGGCGAAGATCTGCCGCGCGAGGCTGACGGCGGCGAACGCCACCGAAACCGGGCTGTCACCGATCGCGGTGTCGGTGCGCACCTGCTTGGCGGTACTGAATGCATGTTGAAACAGGCGGGTGAGGATCTTGCCGGTACGCCCGGCCTCGTTGGCGGTTTGAAAGGCGTTTTTCACCTGGCCGAGGATCTGCGGTTCGCCGAGGATCAGCGAATCGAGGCCGCTGGCAACCGACAACAGGTGCTGGATCGCGCGGTGCCCCTCGTGTGTATAGAGGTAGGGCGCGACGTCTTCCACCGCAAGGCCGTGGAACCCGGCCAGCCATTCACGGGTCAACTCGAGTGCGTCGTCCTCGGCATCGCAATACACTTCGGTGCGGTTGCAAGTCGACAGGATCACCGCCTCGTGCACCGCCGAAAGATCGGTCAGGCTGCGTAACGCGCCGACGATGATATCCGGGCCGAATGTGACCCGTTCCCGGATGCTTACCGGGGCGGTCGTATGGTTGAGTCCTATCGCGAGTAGCGACATAGTGATCGGCGGATTCTGGACGTCGAGGCGGAAATTTTGAGATATCAAGGGGTTGAATGCAAGTGGAAAGGCCTTTTATCGAGTGCGGCGCAGGCCATTTCAGGCATTTCCGCGTACCAGCCTATCCGGTAATCTACGCGCTGTGAAAACGCTACTTTTGTGCCTCGGGTTGGTGTCGCTGCTTGCCACCCAGGGATGCCAGACGATCAAGCAGGCGACGAGCGCACCGGCTGAAACCAAAACCGACGCGAAAGCGGCGCCGGTATTGCCTTTTCCGGAACCCGAACCGGTCAAACGCGAACTCGACGAGGATCTGATCTACAGCTACCTGGTTGGTGAGATCGGGGCCCACCGCGGTGAGTTGCGCCTTGCGCAGACCCACTATCAGCATGCGGCGATCCTGGCGCGCGATGCCTATGCGGCGGAACGTGCCACCCGGATCGCACTGCACCTCAAGGATTACCAGTCGGGCCTGGCGGCGGCACGCCGCTGGGTCGAGCTGGCGCCCAACGACATCACCGCCCGGCAGCTTGCGGCCGTTTTGTTCCTGCGCAACAAGCAACCGGACCTGGCGGGCGAGCAGCTCGACGCGCTGATCCGGATTGCCGATGCGCGGGGGGTCGATGGCTACCTGCATGCCGCCGGGGCGCTCAGCGTCGAGGTGGACCGCGCCGGTGCCGAACAGCTGCTCCAGGATCTGCACGAACGGCACGCCGACGACGTGCGGTCATTGTATGCGGTGGCTGTCTTGCAGGCCGCCCACCGTCGCTTCGCCGAGGCCGAAACGGGCCTCGTCGACGTGATCAAGCGCAAGGCGGACTGGGAGCAGCCGCGCATCCTGCTGTCGCGGGTGTTGGTGGCGCAGAACCGGCGCGACGAGGCCCTGGCGCTGCTCAGCAAGAGTGTCCGCGAATATCCCAAGAGTGTGTTGTTGCGCACGACCTACGCCCGCATGCTGGTGGACGCCTCCGATTACCCGGGCGCGCTCGCGCAGTTCAGGTCACTCCACGAACTGCAGCCGGACGACGACGAGGTGACCTTCGGCTATGCGATGCTGGCGACCCAGCAGGAGCGGTGGGACGAAGCGCGGCCGTTGTGGCAGACACTGCGCGGTCAGGCCGATCGACGCGACGAGGCGAGTTACTACCTGGCGCAGATCGAGGAGCGCAACGGCAACGACGATCTGGCCGTCGGTTTGTTCGGCAGCGTGACCGGGGGTGAGCTCAAGGTCGACGCGGTCATGCGGTCCGCGCAGATCCTGGCGCGTACCGGACGGCTCGAGCAGGCCCGCGAGAAACTGCAGCAGGCACGGATCGCGAACCCGGGGCGTGCCGCCGATCTGTACATCGCAGAGACGCAACTGGTGCAGAAGCACGGCGATCGCGACGAGGCACTCGCACTCTATGAGACCGCGCTGACCGCGTTTCCGAGTAATCCGGACCTGCTGTACAACCGCGCGCTGTTCGTGATCGAGCTGGGCAATTTCGAATGGATGGAGCGGGATCTGAAGCACCTGCTGGAGGAAGACCCTGACCATGCGGACGCGTTGAACGCGCTCGGATACACCCTGGCTGATCGTAACGAGCGGCTTGACGAGGCGTTCGCCTATATCGCGCGGGCTCTGAAGTTGCGGCCGGACAGCGCAGCGATCCTCGACAGCATGGGCTGGGTGCTCTACCGGCAGGGTGACCTTGCACAAGCCTCGATCTATCTGCGTCGTGCCTTGCAGCTCAACCAGGACGACGAGATAGCAGCCCACCTCGGTGAGGTACTGTGGATCCGCGGCGAACACGACAATGCCCACGAAGTCTGGCGCGACGCCCTGGTCCACAAACCCGACAGTGAAAAGATCCGCGCGGTGATGGAGAGGCTCAAGGTCAACCCGGAATGACCCGCGGGGGCAGTTGGCCGGCACCGGCCAAACTCAACCTGATGCTGCGTATCGTCGGTCGGCGGGACGATGGCTATCATCTGTTGCAGACCGTTTTCCAGTTCATCGATCTGCAGGATCGTTTGACGTTCGAAGCGCGCTCCGATGGGCAGGTGGAGCGGGTCAGCCCGGTATTGGGTGTCCCGGCGGACGACGACCTCACCGTACGCGCAGCGCGACTGCTGCAACAGGTCTGTGGGGTCGACAAGGGCGTTTCGATACGCATCGAAAAGCGGATTCCGATGGGCGGCGGCCTGGGAGGCGGCAGCTCGGATGCCGCGACGACCCTGGTCGCGTTGAACCGGTTGTGGGGGTGCGGTCTGGACGAGGCGGAGTTGATGCGGCTCGGCCTCCAGCTTGGTGCGGATGTGCCGGTCTTCGTTCACGGTCGGGCCGCCTGGGCGGAGGGCGTCGGCGAACAGTTGAGCGACATTGCACCGTCCGAGTCGATCTACCTGTTGCTTACGCCGCCCGTACATGTGGACACGGCTGCGGTCTTTCGGGATCCCGATCTGCAAAGGAATTCTCCCAAGATCACGCGAGATGAATTTCTCTCGGGTGTGACAGGGAATGACTGTTTGGCGGTGGTCAAGACACGTTATCCGTTGGTTGCTCAATGCTTCGACTGGTTGACGGAGCGGGCAGGGGCAAGGCTGACCGGTACCGGTGCCGGATTGTTCGCGGAATGCGCCGACCGCAAGGAGGCGGAGCGACTGCTTCGGGAGTTGCCGCCGGGAGTGCCGGGGTTCGTCGTGCAGGGGATGAACCGCTCACCGTTGCTCGACGCTGTCGCCCGGTCGGCATGAAATGCACGCTGGGTCGTTGCGGCCCCGCGCCTGCTTCCTTAACGAATCCCCGTTCTGATGTGGCCTCGAACAGTAGTTGGCCGTTTAGAGGGGGATGCGTACTTTGAGCGGCTGTTTGCGGCGCAACGGATTCATCTCAACAACCAGGGCGATGCGGCCCCAGTTGGCTTTCTCGAATGCCTTTATCGATGGGCGATTGGAATGCCAGATACGTGCATACAGTCGGCTGAATCCGTCATTCAGCATGTCCACCGCGGAACGTGCGATGAGTTGTGACGCTACGCCTCGGCCGCGCACTTCAGGCACTGTTATCACCTGGACCAACTTCGCCTCGGATTCGCGCAGTGGCCAGAAGTTGCGTTGCCGGTAACGTTCGCCATACCAATAGGCACACAGGCCCACGAGCTGGTCACCCTCATAGCATCCATAGAGGCGCGAACCAGGCCCGGCATACCACGCCTGTTCCCGGATCTTGGGATGTTCGGCGGATTCGACGTCAGTTTGTCCGACAGTTCTGATCTCAAACTGCGCAGCGTTCGATGGCGACGTCACGCGCGCTTTGCGGTTCGCCTCAAATGCATAGATGAAGTAGGGGGCGTATCCTCCCGAAACGAAGTCCAGGATGCCTTTCAGCGCGGTCTGCGTCACCTGTTTGATGGTCATGCCCTGGAGCGCAGCAAGCGCTTGATCTTCGCCTTTACTCCCAGACGTTCCAGAGTGTTGCCCGCGATGCGCGACAGATTGTCCATGGTGTGGTGTGCATGAATGAGCAGGCTATTCGCAAAGGTCCTTCGCAGGAAGATGACATTGGCACAGAGTCGCTGGTCGGTTGAAAACAAGAGCTTGTGTGCCGATTCGCCTTCGGTGAAATCGAAATAACGAAATTTTCCTTCCCCCAGCAACTGTTCGGTTGCCAGCCACTGCAGTACGGTACCGACCGACAAGTGGCTGTAGTCCGGATCGTAGCCGAGATAGGCATAAATCACGGCGTCGTCTTCAACGGGGCAATACAGGTAGGAAACCGGCCTATCTCCGTCGAACAAGATGTAGGCTCTGAGCTGGTCCTTTCCGGCAAGCTCTTCTGCCTCCCTCCTGAACGAATCGGAGTCAGGGATTCCTGCATCCAGCAGGCGTTCCTGGTAGGTCTTTTCCGAAACCTTGCGGGCGAGCGCAAAGAATTCGCTCATGTCGGCCGGCGTAGCGAACATCTTCCACGAGATCCTGCCGCCGCTGTGGGTCTCGAATTTCTTTACTTTCCTTTTCAGCGTAGATCGCGTCTTCGACGAAAACTTCGCGAGATAGTCGTCAAAAGACTGCTGAAGGTCGATGTAACAATGTCGGTATTGCTTGACGGTGTACACAACGTAGGAATCCGTCACGCTGATCGCCGGCAGGGTGTCATTTATCTGCAGCCCGCGAACCATGAAACCCCGGCTCCCCTCGGCCAATGGTTCGTCCGGAGGTTGTGGCGCATCCACGGGTGTCTGGCCCGGTGCAAGCGGGTTTGCCCACGCCTGCAACGGCAGTGTCACCCTGAAAAGGGTCAGGTCGCTAAGCGAGAACTTGAGCGTCTCGTTTCGAACGGAAAGGTATCTCATGAGAAGCGTCGGCGATAGATCTGTTCGGCCATTCGGATGCCTGTCTTCCAGATCGGCGACGACAGCGGCTTGCCCTGAGCAGCGCTGGTTACCGGGGTCAGGCCCTTGAATCCCCGGGTGTCGAAGACATCCCGATGCCTGTCTAGAAAAGCGCACAGTTTGTGGAACCGCCGTACCACGACGTCATCCTTTCTTTGTTTGGCCTGATTGAGCAGTTCGAAATTGTGAAAAAGAATCACGAACGAATCCAGTCCCGCATCCAAAGCTTGGCGCAACAGCCCGACCATCTCGCCGTAGGAGCAGGCTCCCACCTGCGCGTGTCGCAAGGAACCCGTGCCGTCATCGAAAACCGTCATCGGATACTCGAACACGCCGTCGCATTCGGTCGGATTCAACAGTGTCGTACCCGGGAGTACGCCGCTGTCCGGTCCGAACATGCTGGCGTTGTAGCTGGAATCGAACGAAACGTTGTTGTTGGCCAACGCGACGAGTGTGTCTGCATTGAACGCGAAGCTACCGGCCCGAAATGCGTTCGTTTCGGCAGCGCCCGCTTCGTCGAGCAATCTCAGGCCGTGTCCCACCAGCGTGGTCTGTTCGTCGCGGGTGAAGTAACGCATGTGTTGGCGCTTCTTCGAGGTATCCTGCAGAAGCGGCTGCCTCGATTCGTCGACCCACTCGGTGTGCATGTGGAGCTGAATCTCCTGCCCGGCGTCGTTCAACAGCCCAACTATCTCTTGCAGCGGCTGAATGCCGAATCGGCTGGCGAACAGCGGCTCCACAAAAAAGACCCCGTTCAAGCCGTGTTGGTTGAGCACGTCAACAATATGCGGGAGGCCGTATCGCCCCTTGCTGGTGGGACCGTAGATGTAGCGTTGGAAGGCTTCGGGGAAGCGGCTATCCAGATCGTTCCAGCCGTCGCACCAGACTTCCACATCTACAGTAAAGAATACATTCATCGGGAATCCGTTCGGAACGTGCGGCGTGATTCGCCTGCGCGAAAAGATCGCCCGCGAGGGTTGGGTTGA
This sequence comes from Chromatiaceae bacterium, assembly GCA_024235395.1. Classification (NCBI taxonomy): domain Bacteria; kingdom Pseudomonadati; phylum Pseudomonadota; class Gammaproteobacteria; order Chromatiales; family Chromatiaceae; species Chromatiaceae bacterium. Next base: position 12,054 of record JACKMK010000003.1, on the reverse strand, counting down.
CTGGGTGCTGGATGCGAGAGCTGATCGTGCCGATTTTCTCTGGAATACGACACGCAGGGTACCCTGGCGCGTGGTTGAAGGGTACCGGTGATTCGCATAGACCGCCTTTCTTTGTCGCGTCTCATGATGTCGGACAGAGTCGCCTGGCAGTCGCCAGGTGAATCAGAGACCTTCGCAAGACCAGGCGCCCTGACGGTCTGGTCTGCGGCTCGGCACATGAGCGGTCGACACCTGGAGGTCCGGCGGTGCATCGATCAAGGCTTCCGCGGTTCTCGGTCGGGTGCGTCTTGGTACGGGCGTGCCTCGCGGCCCGTGTTGAGGATTCGGCTTCGCCTCTTTCCGGGCAGGGGGCGCCACAAGCGGGGTAGGGTGGCGCCAACGCCGGTGCCCGCCGAACGGATAGATGGATCGACAATCCTCCGGCGCCCCGGGGTCCGACCGCCGTGGCGTGGACCATTGCCCAGTTTGTGGTACTATCCCGCGCTTCGAAATTCACCGCCTTTTCGTCCTGAGTTTGGTCTGTCAAAAGGCTGCAGCGGGGGGCGACGCCGGGGACGGCACGGGGTATGGTCCCGGCGATGGCCGTCGGCAAGGCGATCGGTCGTGGATTGCCGAGACTTTTGGGGCGTAGCCAAGCGGTTAAGGCACCGGACTTTGACTCCGGCATCCCAGGTTCGAATCCTGGCGCCCCAGCCAAAAATCGTGGAGGGCCGCGGAGCGGCCGGGCGCCGAGAGTGCGGGCGACAGGATGAGAACCGTCAAGGTTCGACGGAGGTGCGGAGCACCGAAGAACGTCGCGCTTGTCGCGGCGGCCCGAAGGGCGAGGGCGAAGCCCGAGTAATCCTGGCGCCCCAGCCAAAAATCGTGGAGGGCCGCGGAGCGGCCGGGCGCCGAGAGCGCGGGCGACAGGATGAGAACCGTCAAGGTTCGACGGAGGTGCGGAGCACCGAAGAACGTCGCGCTTGTCGCGGCGGCCCGAAGGGCGAGGGCGAAGCCCGAGTAATCCTGGCGCCCCAGCCAAAAATCGTGGAGGGCCGCGGAGCGGCCGGGCGCCGAGAGCGCGGGCGACAGGATGAGAACCGTCAAGGTTCGACGGAGGTGCGGAGCACCGAAGAACGTCGCGCTTGTCGCGGCGGCCCGAAGGGCGAGGGCGAAGCCCGAGTAATCCTGGCGCCCCAGCCAAAAATCGTGGAGGGCCGCGGAGCGGCCGGGCGCCGAGAGCGCGGGCGACAGGATGAGAACCGTCAAGGTTCGACGGAGGTGCGGAGCACCGAAGAACGTCGCGCTTGTCGCGGCGGCCCGAAGGGCGAGGGCGAAGCCCGAGTAATCCTGGCGCCCCAGCCAAAAATCGTGGAGGGCCGCGGAGCGGCCGGGCGCCGAGAGCGCGGGCGACAGGATGAGAACCAGCTGGTTCGTTGTAGGCGCGTGGCACATGGATAGGTTTCGCGCTGAGCAGATTGTATGGGGCCGCCGTTACTGAATTGTATTGGACGGCTGTCCGAGCGACCGATGGGAGCCCAAGGTGTCCACCTCCGGCATGATGGTTTTTTCGGGTAACGCCAATCCGCAATTGTCGGTCGACATTGCGGCCTATCTGGACATTCCACTTGGCAAAGCGGCGGTGGGTCAGTTCAGCGATGGCGAGACCATGGTCGAGATCCAGGAGAACGTGCGAGGCCGCGACGTGTTCGTGGTACAGCCAACCTGCGATCCGACCAACGACAACCTCTTGGAGCTGTTGGTGATGATCGACGCGTTGCGTTGGTCGTCGGTGCGCAGAGTCACCGCAGTGATTCCGTACTTCGGTTACGCTCGGCAGGATCGCCGTCCGCGCTCGGCACGCGTGCCGATCACGGCACGTCTCGCGGCCAAGATGATCGGCACCGCGGGCGCAGATCGCGTTTTGACGATGGACCTGCATGCCGATCAGATCCAGGGATTTTTCGATATCCCGGTGGACAACGTGTATGCGTCACCGATTCTGCTCGGTGACATCTGGCGGCAGAAGTACGACGACCTGATGGTCGTGTCGCCGGACGTCGGGGGGGTGGTGCGCGCACGGGCGCTGGCCAAGCGCCTGGACGATGCGGACTTGGCGATCATCGACAAGCGCCGACCACGTGCAAACGTGGCGCAGGTGATGAACATCATCGGGGACGTGGAGGGCCGCACCTGCGTGCTGATCGACGACCTCGTGGATACTGCTGGGACCCTGTGCAAGGCGGCCGGTGCATTGAAGGACGCCGGCGCGGACAAAGTGGTTGCGTATTGTACGCACCCGGTCCTGTCGGGGCCGGCGGTAACCAATATCGAGTCATCACGTCTGGATGAATTGGTGGTGACGAACACGATTCCGCTACGCGAAGACGCGGCGGCGTGCAGCAAGATTCGTCAGTTGTCGATTGCGGGCCTGCTCGCGGAATCGATCCGGCGGATCAACAATGAAGAATCGGTCAGTTCACTGTTCGTGGACTGAGGCGTGGCGGGATTTCCCCGCGTGAGTTGCGTCCGACATGGGCCTGGTCGCGGGTCGCGGACGTGTTGTTTGTGTCTTTAACGAGTGACGAGACATGCAAGAGAACTTTGAAATCGAAGCAGTGTCCCGCAGCGATCAGGGGAAGGGTGCGAGCCGCCGCCTGCGTCGCGAGGGACTGGTACCGGGGATCATCTACGGCGGTGGCAAGGACCCCGAGATGTTTGCCACCAAGCACAATGAGCTGATTCAGCATCTGGAACATGAAGCGTTCTATTCGCACATTTTGACCGTCAAAGTCGACGGCAAAGGGCAGCGGGTCGTACTGAAGGACCTGCAGCGCCACCCGGCCAAACCGTTCGTAGTGCACGTCGACCTGCTGCGAGTCGCGGAAAGCGACCGCATCAAGATGCACGTACCGCTGCATTTCCTCAACGAGGCATCCTGCCCGGGAGTGAAGGCCGGTGGCCAGGTTTCGCATACGATCTCCGATGTCGAGGTGATTTGTGCGGCCAAGGACCTTCCGGAGTACATCGAGGTCGATCTCGGCAACCTGAACCTGGGCGATATCCTGCACCTGACCGACCTGAAGATGCCGGAAGGCGTCGCATTGGTGGCGCTCAGCCACGGAGATCCCGCCGAACATGATGCGGCGGTGGTCTCGATTCATGCTGCGCGAGGTGGCGCTGGTGAGGCGGGTGAAGAAGAGGAGACTCCCGCCGAGTGATTGTATGCCGGCTGTCCTGCGGACAGCCGGCCTGGGTCCTACAGCGGCGGCTTCGGCCGCCGTTTTTTTTGCTGATCGTGCAGCCGGATCAAGCCTGTGAACCGGCCGGCGTGCGGCGCACAGCGTCGTGATCACGGGGGGGGGCGCCACAGCGCACTCATCGCGAACCCCGGTGTCCTGCCGGTTGCGGTGATCTGCAGCGCACGCATCGGCCTGGCGGCAACTGCCGATGGGGCTATCGATGGCGACAATTCAGTGTGTCGTTGGCTTGGGGAATCCTGGCCCGAAGTATGCGGACACCCGGCACAACGCCGGCTTTTGGTTTGCGGACCGGTTGGCCCGCGCCTACAACGCAGACCTACGGAACGAAAACAAATTCAGTGGCGACGTGGGGCGCTTGCGAACACCGGTCGGCGAGTGCTGGTTGGTTAAACCCTCGACGTTCATGAACCACAGCGGTCGCACGGTAGCGGCGCTGTGTAACTACTACCAAATCGCACCCGAAGAACTGCTCGTGGTGTATGACGAACTCGATCTGGCGCCAGGCGTGATGCGCCTGAAGACCGGCGGTGGGCATGGTGGACACAATGGCATGCGCGATATCTGCAACGCCCTAGGTACCCAAGGGTTCCATCGCCTGCGCATCGGCATCGGGCATCCGGGCCACAAGGATGCGGTGGTCGGTTATGTGTTGTCGCAGGCGGGGAAAGACGAGCGGGCGCTGATCGACGACGGCATTGCCGAGGCAGTGCACCATTGGGAGACGATTCAGGCGGGCGACCTGCAGAGGGCGATGAACGATCTGCATACCAAGACCTGAAGCGGTCTCGGCGAATTGGATCAATCGAATCTTGTGAGCACCCCCTCCGGCTGAGCGGAGGGGGTGCATTTTGGCGGTCAGTCGTGGTTGAAGACGTATCGTGGTTTGAACCAGCTGACCATCAGCGGCAGCAACATCAGTGCTGTGAACACGTCGATGATCAACGCCCAGCCGATGTAGATGCTCAGACCCCAGGTGTTGGCGAGTGTAGTGCCGACCAGCGGGATGAATGAGCCAAGCAACACGATGATCGAAACGATAACGGCCGACCCCGTCGTGTTCTGCGTGTTGCGCAGTGCCTGCAGCCAGTTGCCGCCGGTCGCGGTCATTTCCTCGCGCAGCCGCGAGACCATGTAGATCCCGTAGTCGACCCCGAGGCCCATCGCGATGGACAGCGTCACGAGCAGGTGAAACGCGAGGTTGCCGGACCAGTTCTCCACCGACGTGAAGTAACCGCCCAGGCCGTACTGCGCGAACAGGGTGATCAACAGCGTCAGCGTCAACATCCCGGACACCAGTACTGAGCGGAACATCACTGCAGCGATAATGAAGATCGCCAGTGCGGTCTGCAGCGGACTGATCAGCCAGTTCACCATGGCCACTTCGCGGGTCGCCTCGGTCGCGCCGAGGAAGCCGCCGATGCCAGGACGCACATAGTCGGGGCCTTCCACCGAGAGCTCGTTGGTGTCGCCGGACGTGTCTTCATTGCGTAGGCCGAAGTTGACCTTGGCGAAGCCCGGGTCGTTCTTGTGCTCCTCGATGTACTGCTGGATGTCCATCGTCACTTCGTGGGTCTCGACCGGATCCATCGTGTTGATGAAGCCGAGGATGACGCCTTCGTTCCAGGTTTCGGTGTCGACGAACGAGTCCATGTCCCCGGCCGAGGTCATCGCCTCGAGCAGGCCGTTGTAGGTTTGCACGATCGCATTCGGGCTGCGGTCATCATCCGGGTCGATTCCGAGCAGATAGTCCTTGTTCGGAACACGCAGATCCGAGAGCCGGGTCGGTTCGCCCACCTCGGCGGCCAACAGCATGTTGACCAGCCTTACGTATTGCGTATAAGACCCGGTGTAGCCGACGAAGCGGTGAGCCCGCAGCCAGTTCTCGAACTTCTCGATGTCCGTGTGCAGTTCGACCTCGTTGAATACTCCCTGTGGCCCGCAGGCTTCGGCATCCCAGCAGGCCATTTCTGTCTTGTACTTCTGACAGGCCGCGGCCTTCTCTTCCTTGTTTTCTATGTCGTAGATCGAGTCTGGGAAAAACTCCTCGAGACAGCCGCGGACATTCTCGACTTTTCCTCGAATGGGAATAGACACCGAAATCACACCGGGCATGATTTCGTTGAGCTGGACGAGATCTTTCCAGGTGGGCGAACTGCCCTTGAACGCCGCGCGCGCGTAGTTGATGCCCTTCTCGACGCCCGGCATGTAGTCATTCTCTTCAGCGAGCTTGACGGCATCCTCCGGGATTCCTTCCCAGTTGAGCAGGTTGGTGTAGTACGCCGACCATGCGGTGACCGCGACCACCACGCCGATCGGCAGCCATTTGCCGGGTCCGGTGACGATACGCGTGAGCAGCCCGCCCACGGCCACTTCCCAGCCGTGTCCTTCCTGCGACTGGCAGCATTCCCTGCTCGGCGGCATCAGCGTGAGCAGCAGGGGGATGAGGGTTGTTGTGGTGAGCAGCAGCGTGAGCATGCCGAACACACCAAAGTACGCGTAGTCCTTGTAGAACGAGATATCGACGGTAGCCAGCGTTGCGAAGCCCACCATGTCGGTCACGATCGACAGCGTGGCCGGGATGATGGTGTGACGGATGGCTTCGCGTGCGGCGAAGGTCGCATCGCCGCTCTGGCCGTTCTCCAGCATGAAGCGTCGCGTGACCTGCACCGAGTGTCCGATGCCGATCGCAAGCAACAGCATCGGTGTCAGCACCATCATGGTCGTCAGCTTGAACGCGGTGAATCCCATCAGACCAAGGGTCATCGCGATGGTCATGCCGACGCCGATCAGCGGTAGCAGGGCTCCGCGCCAGTTGCGGAATTCCACCCACAACACGACGATGACGATGGCGATCGAAATCGTGAACAGCCACCAGTGGTCCACCAGATCCGCCAGCATCCAGGCAAGGAAATACGGTTCGCCCGCGACCAGGAGCTCGATGCGGTCGTCGGCGCCGTATTCGTCCATCATGGCGCGCACCTCGCGCACCCACGGCAGGTAGATCTCTTTAACTTCGTCGGTGTAGTCGGCTATGACATAGGCGGCCTTGGCGACGCAGAAGTCCTTGTCATAGTCCTCGTAGGCGCAGCGATTGCCATCGGCATCCCACATCGACACCAGCATCGGCGCCATCACCGGGTTCGTCTTGACACCCTCGCGCAGAAAATCGAGCTGTTCCCTGGCTTTCTCCGGGTCGTCACTGATGCCCTCGGTCGGGATCAGTCGCTTGAAGACCAAGCCGTTCTCATCGGTGCCCATGTACTTGATCTTCTGCGACGCAATGTCGATGAAGTTCGCCGGGCGTGAATGGGGCAGGGCCTCGAGTTTGTTGTGGATCTCCTGGATCTTGTTGATGAACCAGGGTTGCCAGATATCGCCCTCCTTGATCTTGAGGGCGAACACCATCAGGTTGCCCATGCCGAACTTGTGTTCGGCGTACAGGTTGGTCGCGACATAGCGGTTACTCGCCGGCAGCAGCGTATCGGGGTCGTTGCGGATGTCGAGCTGCGGCACATAGATCGCACCCGCGACGGTGCAGACGAGTAGGAAAGCGATGATCGGCCAGCGGAAACGCAGCACGAAGTCCGCGTACCGGCTGGCCCAGGTGTTGTTTTCTGTGGTCATGATCCTCAAGCCCTGTCAGTTTCTAGATCTGTTCGGCAAAAAAAGCGGCGTCGACCGAGGCCGAACGCCGCTTTTGCGGAGCTTACGTCAGGTTTTCATTATTCGATGATGTACTTCAGTCCGACCTGGATGTTCGAAGAATCTTCGAACTGGCCGAATGTGGTGTCCTCGTCACCCCAGTAAAGGTTCAGTTCACCGGTGACGATCAACTGATCGGACAGTGAGTACTCGGCATCGAGCCGGTTCCAATAGCCGCCGCCCTCTTCAAAGATGATGATGTTGTTGACGCGACCCAGCTGTGCGGCACCGAAAGGCTTGGACAGGAACAGCGAGTAGAACTCCTTGTTCTTCTCAGCCTGATTCAGGCCGTTGGTCAGGTGAAGCGTTGCGAAGTCCGCGGTGTAACGGCTGCAGTCGATGGTGTTGGTGCCCTGGGTAACGCATCTGTCCGGTTCATCGATGTAGTCGAGGTTGCGGAACTGGATGAACTGCGCGCTCACCAGCAGGTTGGTCAGTACCGTGACATCGGCACCCAGCACGTACTTGAAGTAGTCGGCCTCTTCCATCTTGAGTGCATTGGTGAGATCGCCGATCGACAGCAGGTACTTGTCGACGACAGGCTGCCGCTCTCCCTTGTCGTACAGGAACTCGCCGCGCAGGACGATCGGTGTGTCGCCGACGTCGAGTGCATAGTCGAACGAGGCGCCAATGCTGTGAACGCGGTGAGAGGTCTCGGTGAAATGCAGTGTCGGTGCGCCAGCGCCCGGGCTGCCATCCAGCGTCGCGGGGTTCAGTGCCCCGTAGTAGTTGCCTGCATCATCGTGCAACAGGATCGTGGTCGGATTGCCCAGGTCGTGGTTGGCGCGTGCCTGGTCGCGGGTAAGGGCGGTCGATGCGTCCGGCAGGAAGCTATCGTCCGGCTGGATACCCGGCGTGCCGTTCGAATCGATGACCATCGTCGCGGCACGCTGCACGGTCAGCTCGTTTCCATCCTTGCCGCGCCAGCTCAGGTCGATGGTCGGATTCGAGCTGTAGTGGTAGAAGTAGTTCACCGAGAAGTTCAGGCCGTTTTCGAGACTGGCGCGATAACGACCGCCGATATTGGGCTCCTCGCCGTAGTCGCGTTCCCAGGTGGTGTCGATGCCACCCAATCCGGTTGGATTGCTCGGGTTGAACTCGGTGAAGGTGTTGAAGGTCGCGAACGTCGCATTGGACATGTATTCGAACGCGGACGATGCCTTGTTCGGTGTCCAGGTGACGTCGGTGAAGTTCGGGCCATTGACCGCGAGCAGGTTGGTGACGTTGTAGTTCCCGTTCGGATCCACCAGGCCCGCCGGGAAGCCCGGCTGGCCGGTAAAGCCGTTCTGGGCAAAGGCGTTCAACAGAATGTATCCAGGTGCCGCATTCGGGTCGGTCGGCACGGTCGGAGTAATCTGTCCCGGATTGCTGGTCGCGTCCCAGAAACCGCTGGCGAAGCCGTCCACCGTCAGGCCGCCGAAGACGGTGAGGCCCGGAGCGAAGAATCCGCCGCCGGTGAATGCCCCGTTCATCGCTGCGGCGTTGAAGGTGGCCGCGACCTCACTCAGTGCCGGTGCGATGTTGTAAAAGCCGTTCACCCGACCGGAGATGGAGTCGACGCCCTTCATCATGAACGGGTGGCCGCTGTCGCCATTGGAGTTCAAGCCGGGAATCTTGTTTTCCTCGGACTGGGAGACGATCAGCTGGATGTTGCCGCCGTTGTCGAGATAGCGCTCGGCATTGACCATCCAGACCGGTATGCGCGAATCCTCCAGGGAGTTCTGGTTCAGTTCGCGGAAATCGGTCGGGTTGATGATGTCGAGCAGCTTGATGCCGTCAGCCGTTCCCCACACTACCTGCTGCTTACCGAGACGCAGGTCCCAGCCGCCGGCACTGGTGTCGACATACAATTCCCGCAGGTAATCGTTCTGAGTGTAACTGCGGTGGTATTTGTAGTCCGCGTTGACGCCCTTGCCATCGACCACAGGCCGGAGTTCGGCATGCCAAGTGGCCGATTCGCCGAGATCGCCGTTGAAGAAGATGCGCGCTGAGTTCTCGAACTTCATCAGGTCGCCGGCATCGTGCTCACGATCGTCGAGCATGCTTCGCGCCTGGCCGGTGACCTGCCCGGAATTGATGAAGAAAGCGGTCTCGTTTTTCAGCTCGGCCGAGACCTGGACTTCCGCCTGCACGCCCAGGGGCGCGGCAAGCAGGGTGGCCACGGCCATCCCCAATGGTGACTTCTTAAACATTCAATGACTCCCTACACGCTCCGCGCGTGACTGCCTCGCCGGGGGCTGTGCCCCGGCTGATTGTTTTTTCGATGGATCTCAACGCTTGATCTTGCGCAGCGTGGACTCCGACCACCAGTTGGCTTCATAGGTCTCGTCGACACGGTTGACGTTCGCTGGAATCACCGCCCAGGTCTGGTTGCCGGTAGCCAGCGTCTTGCCATACCAGTAACCCCAGCCAACCGCGCGCGGGTCGTCCGATTTGCCCAGCGGTACCCAGTCGCGGTCGATGACCTTCACCTGCTCGCCGTTTTTGAAGTACTCGCTGCGGTAGTCGGCGAAGGTCTTGGTGTCGATGTAGGAGATCCGGTAGTCGTACCACCATCCTTCGAACTTGGTGGTGGATTTCACCTTGTACACCTCTTTTCCCTTGGGGCTGCAGGAGCCGGACTTGGGGAGGCCGGTGGTGTAACGGGTCTGTTCGTCGTCGTTGATGGCGATGTAACCGAGGCAGTCGTTGAAGGCCTCTTTGCCAAGCAGTTCGTGGGTTTCGTGGAACGGTTTGCGCAGCGCCACGTCACCGAACGTAAAGTCGGAGCCGCCCCATGCGTCGTCGTGTGCGGGCTGGGCGAAGCGCCGGATCTTGCGCAGTGCGGGCAGCCAGATCATGTAGGACTGGCTTTTCGCGTCGTCCTGGAAGTCCGTGATCAGCATGCCGGTGCCCTTGAGCTTGCCCGAACGAAAGATCGCCAAATCTTCCGCCTTGGTCGCGTCGTCAGCGGGATAATCGTTGTTGAGATAGCGCTCCAGGGTGTTGGTCGTGGGCGTCTTGCCTTCCCCCTTGATTACCAGCACGGTGATGTCATCGTCCTGCTTGGTGATCGCGTAGTTCTTGAACGCGTAGAAATGATTGACGAAATACACCTGCTCCATGATCTGGTCGGCGGTCAGATTGCCGCTCGGGTAGGGCAGATCTTTGGGCACGCCGGCAATGGCGGTGAACGAGAGCGTGGTAGACAGGGTGAAGGCCGCGATTCCGGCCCTAAGGATTTGACGCATTTTGGTTCCTCTCAGCGAACGAATGGGTACAGACGCGTATCGCCCGATCCGATCATGCCCGCCAAGGGGTATGCCGAATCAGCTGGGTTCAAAGACTGCAGCGCAATATTGGCGCGTCCTGCGCACGGGTATTTTTTTATTTTTTATCAGTATTTACAGAATCTAAGTTGCCCAGAGAATTTTACATTGACAGATGTCAATCATCCATCATTTTTGCGCCAGCCAGGCGTTGCGCCTGGCTCTCTTATCACCGGGCGGTGAGGGAATTCAGGCAGGACGTGCCGGTTGGCGACCGATGCTGTAGTGGGTCAGGCCGGCATCGGTGAGCGCTTTCGGGTCGTAGATGTTGCGCCCGTCAAACACAACGGGATGCCGCAGTGTCTCGCGGATGGCCGCGAAATCAGGGCTGCGGAACTCGATCCACTCGGTGACGACCGCCAGGGCGTCAGCGCCTTCCAGTGCGGTATCGGCATGTTCACAGATCTCCAGATCCGGTCGCTCGCCATATAAGCGTCGGGCTTCCTCATGAGCGATCGGGTCGAACGCGCGCACCTTGGCGCCTGCATCCCAGAGCGCCTCCATCAAGGTGCGGCTCGACGCGGCACGCATGTCGTCGGTGTTGGGCTTGAAAGCCAGGCCCCAGAGCGCGATCGTCTTGCCAGACAGTTTGCCTTCGAAGTAATCGCTGATCTTGTGGAACAGCAACTCCTTCTGTCGGTGGTTCACGGCCTCGACGGCATGCAGCAACTGGGGCTGATAGCCGACGCCGAGTGCGGTCTTCTCGAGCGCCTGCACGTCCTTCGGAAAGCATGAGCCGCCATAACCGCAGCCCGGATAGATGAACTGGAAGCCGATGCGCGGGTCCGAGCCGATCCCGATGCGCACCTTCTCGATGTCGGCGCCGAGGATCTCTGCGATGTTGGACAACTCGTTCATGAAGCTGATCTTGGTCGCGAGCATCGCGTTCGCAGCGTACTTCGTCAGTTCGGCCGAGCGAATGTCCATGAACAGGAGGCGTTCGTGATTGCGGTTGAACGGTGCGTACAGCTGACGCATCGCCTCGATGGAACGCGGGTTCTCGGTACCGACAACGATCCGGTCGGGCTTCATGAAATCGGCGATCGCGGCGCCTTCCTTCAGAAACTCGGGGTTCGAGACGACGTCGAAATCGATATCGACCCCGCGCTGCCGGAGCGTTTCACGAATGCGGTTGGCGACTTTGTCGCCGGTACCTACGGGTACCGTGGATTTGTCGACCACGATCTTGAAATCGGTCATGTGTTCGGCGATGGATCGTGCCACGGCGAGGACGTACTGCAGATCGGCAGAGCCATCTTCGTCGGGCGGCGTGCCCACGGCGATGAACTGGATCTGGCCGAAATCCACGCCCGTCTTGGCGTCCGTCGTGAACAACAGCCGCCCGGCCTCGCGATTGCGCTTGACCATCTCGGTGAGGCCCGGCTCGTAGATCGGCACGCCGCCGCCGTTCAGCAGGTCGATTTTGGCGGGATCCACGTCCACGCACATGACTTTGTTGCCGACTTCGGCGAGGCAGGTGCCGGTGACGAGGCCGACATACCCACTTCCAAAAACAGTGACTTTCATGGTCTGCTAACGATCCTGGCTAATAAAAACAATGGCTTGGGGCGGTGCGTGCAGTGCCCCAGGTCGGACAGCGCATGCGAGCGCCGCATGCTAGCACATGGCTTTTCCAGGTTGGCGTGTCGGCTGAAAGATCATTTTCTTCCGCGGTTGACAGTGGGCTGTCGTTACCAGAGAATACCGCCTCTTTTTTGGAGGGGTTCCCGAGCGGTCAAAGGGATCAGACTGTAAATCTGACGGCTCAGCCTTCGGAGGTTCGAATCCTCCCCCCTCCACCA